>PLSZ01000521.1 GCA_003164305.1 Acetobacteraceae bacterium | reverse complement strand
ACGCTGAGGCCGATGACCTTGGTGTCGCGTTTGGCGAACTCCGGCTCCAACCTGGCCATGCAGCCGAGTTCTGTGGTGCGGACGGCGTGAAGTCCCTGGGGTGGGAGAACAGAATGGCCCAGCTGTCACCGATCCACGAGTGGAACGCGCACCAGGCGCGCGGCTTCCGCGGGATATACCGAATGTGAAATCGTCTGGACAGACCGCGCGGCGATCTTCGATCACCAAAAAGGCGCGGAAATGCGGAGGGCTACGACGGCGAGGATCATCGTCGTCCCGATGCAAGCTGGTGACATAACCTGGGCGTTCGAACCCAGCAACGGATGCGGCGATCGCCACGGATTGCTCTTGGTGGCTGCCCTTCCTGGATGCGTATCGAACCATGTGCGTGGCGCCTGAACCACCGTTTCGGCGCGTGCTTGAAGAAATCCGGGGAATCCGGGTCGTCGCGTGATGCGGAGACGCCAGGGGTTCAGGGCAATTGATCAGCCAGAATACCCTCGACCGGCCCAAACCTGGTTTTCGACACATGCCGGTCCCTCGCGCCAATCGCCCGGTCCTGTAATCCCGGCGACGGCGAATGGCCCCGCAAGCCAATCCATGATACCATTGGTTGCGACTGGAGCCCTCCTATGAACCTCGCTCGACCCACGACAGACAGATACTACTCCCGCGAGGCGTTCAGGCGGTGGTGTGAAGCTCAGACGACGGGCCGCTACGAACGCGTGGACGGCNNGCCTTGCCAGGCATTGCCCGATGGCGCGACGGTGGAAACCGGCGACAGCGACTACGAACCGGACGCCCTGGTGAATTGTGGTGAGCCAATGGCCGACGACGCGGTCGCGGCGCCGAACCCGGTGATCATCGTCGAAGTCCTTTCGCCCGGCACGACATCGACGGACACCGGCGGCAAGTTGGCTGACTATTTTCGCGTGCCCTCCGTCGCGCACTACCTGATCGTGCATCCGACTCGCCGAACCGTTACCCATCACCGCCGGACCGGCGACGGGATCGACACACGGATCATCGTCAACGGACCGATCACGATGGCTCCCCCCGGGATCGTTATCACCGTGGAAGAAATCTACGGCGCCGTATAGGCTGATCGTCCTTTATCATCAGGTCCGGCCGCGGGTTCGGCGGACCGCTGCTTTCGATCCGAAGGGGCACTCGGGACACCGCTTCAGGGTGCCAACGCGCATCAGATTTATGCACCGTGAAAGCCCCGTGATTTCAATGATCTCGCTTTGTCGCGTATTTCTTGAATTATGCACCAACGGCGGCCTCGCGGCACCCTTTCGATATAGATAGGTCAGTCAAACGCGGCCCACTTCGACAAGATGAACAGCGCGAATGCAATCACGATCACAGTGCCAGTGACAATTGCAAACACCTGAACAAAAGAATCGACAGGGTAGAGTCCGGTGAGGGCCATTGCGATTCGGCCAATGACATCAGCCGCCAGACATCCAATCGCAAGCGTCGCCGCCCACTTCTTCATGGTCAGGACAAGCAATCCCGCTGCCGCGTAGAGAACGCCAATTGATGCGCCGACATAGGCGGAGGTTGCGTCATGTGCAGTCGCGACGCCGAAAAATTGGTGCGTGATTCCCGTCACCACTTCCGCGAGGCCGAAGAGAATCATCAGGACCGCGACAACCGTGATCCCGCGAGGGCGACTGTGGTTCACAAGGTTCATCCAAGGATTATGCCGTCGCCCGATGCGTCAAGCCACCCCGGTCACCGTGCGCTCCCAAAGGCACGCTTCGTCATCTCGGTTTTGTTTCATGATTCTTGATTCATGCACCAACGCCCAACCGCGACACCTGCTGAATCAACTGGAATCACCGAATTTGCGAAAGGCCGCTTCCCAGCCGTTGCGGCGGTAACGTCGCTGACCGGACTTTACCGCCGCGATCACCGAAACAGTTCAAAGCCTGATCGCCGTGGCGGAGAAGCCCATGTGCCGGAGTTCGGCTTCAAAACCGGGCCAAACCTTGGGCCACCAACCAGTCCAACAAAATCGATTTTCACCGATACGTCAGCTTGGTCGTCGCCGATAAGGTAACCGCGGGACCAGTCGCAACTCGATATTCGAGCGGGCCTGCTGACGTTCCGGCCAGCACCGGGTTCGCATCCAACACGGGTCCATGTCAGCAAGATATTGATAAGTATGGGCAAACTTCCTGGCTGGGGGACCTGGATTCGAACCAAGGATGCCCGGGTCAGAGCCGGGAGTTTTACCGCTAAACTATCCCCCATCGGGTGCGGGTAGGCGAGTTACCACGCGCGGCCCAGGCGAGCAAGCGAAGCCGCGACCGGTGTCTTTCCTGGGGCCGACCCTCGGCCGGGCCCGGTTGGCCAGGAGCCGGCCGCGATGCGTCGACCGCCAACGGAGTGGGGCGAGGTGGCCAGGGGCCTCAAGAGAACTCGGTCAGGCTATGTGCTCGAGAAATCACGTTGGATATTCCATTTGTCGAGACATGTTCCAAATCGGAGTTCGGCCGCGGAATGTTCCAGGATGGCCACGACGCCCGGATACGCCGCCCGCGGTCGAAAGCGTGACGGCACAACGAGTTCTCAGGCAATCTCATTTTGTGTTTGCAATATCCGACCCCGCGCTGATAGTTTTTCGCCCAGAAAAAATCAGCCTGCCAGCAAAATGAGGGCGTTATGAACGCAGGGAGAACAGGATTCACGCCGACCCCGCGCGATCTGGCGGAAGTCTTCATGATGCTGGACTTTATCGCCGGCAAACCGAATCTCAAAATTGATGACATCCGCGTCGAGTGGGGACGCCTGTCCGCCAACCAGGCCGCCAGGCTCATGAAGATCCCGGAGCTTCTCGCGGAACTGCGAACGATTGAGCTGCGGTATATCAATTCGACCAAGGACAAGCCCGCCGCGGCGCTCGACGCCGACGAAGCCGGTCTGATGCAACTGGTAAAGGATGCGTTGACCGCCAAGACCAACCCGGCCAGCGGCGCGACGATCGCCTACACCAATCTTTACGTCAGGCGGCGGCCGAAACTGCCTCGGACCGGAGCGCCGGACGGTTTCCACGGTGGATACGAACTGCTGGCTCACCCGGAGCTGGAAACTCCCGCGAACTGGCACCGCCGGATCAATAACGCGCTGGTTTGCGTCGTTCTTCTGATCGCCATGTGGGCGCTTTGGGAATCCTCGTCCGTGACCCTTGGCAAGTCGATTCTGCAGGCTCGCCAGGATCTGCGTGTCAGGCAGGCGGAACTGGCGACGGAAAAGATTCGCGCCATGACCAGCCCGACAAAGGCGAACGATTGGGCTCTCCCGCCGTTGGATTTACCTGATGAAGCCTGGAATAAGGCGCAAAATCTCCACCTCAGCTTCGACTTTTGCGAGCGGCCGCGTATCTGGGCGCTGGTGGCCGAGAAGGACCTGAAGGCGCGCTACGGGATCGAGTGGCCGCACGGTTTCAACGTCCGTACCGGCAAGCGGACCGAGGACTCACTTCAGGTCTTCGAAACCCCGCAACAACAGGAGGTATGCGACCGGGACTCCGTCCTGCGGGTTCAGTTCGCGATTTCGAGCGCGGAGATGTCTGAGTATGTCAATGACTGGACAAGGCTGGTGGGCGCCCCGTTCGGCCTCAATTTAAACCCTCTGGGCCTGCAAGGTGTGACGCGGGCCTTCGCCGGAAAAACGCCCCCTTCGGCCGAACAGCCGACCAATCCCGGCGCCGGCGAGGCCGGGCCGGCGGGGACCATGATGGCGGTCGGTGGCGGCGAAGCGTCCAGTCAGCCCGACGATACGGAAATCAAGCTGGCACCGAAATTGTTGGTGCATGGAAACTTCCTGCTTCCGGTGATATTCGCGTTCCTGGGAGCGGCGGCCCATGTCGTGCTTGAGTTCTACACGAAGCTGCAAACCAGCACTCTGACGCCGGACGACCGGGATCTTGGACTCATTCGTCTTGTATTGGGAATGGTCGTGGGAACCTGTATCGGTCTCGCGTTCAGTTCCACGGTCCCGGCGCCGGACAAGACGGTGACCGATCTCGTGGCATCGCTAAGCCTGACGGCGTCGGGCATTTCATTCCTTGCCGGTTTCGGGGTCGAAGGCGTGTTCGATATGCTCGGCCAGGTCGTGAAACGCGTGTTTCCCTCGCAATTGCCGATGGCGAAGTAACGACCGGCCGGCGTGGGCCGCCGTCCCGGGCCGCTCTACACTTGCTTCGAGGCCGCCCCTCCATTTGCCCGACGGCCCCTGGCGCGCCCGTGCGAGCAACCATCACGAGGCGGCTCAGGCGCTTGCCCCGATGCAAGGCGACATTTCGGTCTCACGCGGACGCCTCGCCGTGCCGCCCCATCGGGTCCCACCCCAGGGTGTCGGGCTGCGTCTCGTGGCGTGTCGCATGTTCAGGAATGACCACCCACTGCCGCGCGCCGCGTGTCCAGAAGTGGTGCGTGGGCACCACCCAGGACGAGTCATCCAGCGTCCCGGGCTTGATGTTTCGGTTGGGATACGCGGCGCCTCCGGGCATATGATAAAGGCGCGTGCCACAGTCCTGGCAGAACCAGCATTCCATGACCTTGGCCGGACCGGTCTGGCGAGCGAACATGCGTGGCGCGCCCTTGGTAAGACGGAAATGCTCCTGAGGGATGACCGCCGCCATGGCGAAAGCGGAGCCGGATTGCCGCTGACATTCGGTGCAATGACACACGTAGACGATTCTGGGCGGACCGGTGACTTCGTAACGAACCGCGCCGCACTGGCATCCGCCGGACTGTGGAAAATTCATCGGCCGCACCCCTCGACATTGCCCGGCACCGCGAAACTGGCGCGGAACGCTACGCTGGATGCATCGCCGGTGCCAACCGACATTTGTGTCGTGGCGATCGGTAAGCGGCATTTCGCGGCAGTGGTCGATGACAAGACCGCCGGGCTTCGCGGACCCGCCGCGGGACGACCCTGAGAAGTCAACGACGGCTGACCGGTCCACCTCCGGGATTCGGCATCGCGGTGGTTTGCGTGTTTGATGACCTGAACATCTGAACCGGAAGGTCTCGCCCATGCGCATCGGCTTCAACCTGCCCATCTCCGGCCCCATGGCCGTCGCCGCCGACATGGCCCGCGTCGCCCAACTCGGCGAGCAATTGGGCTTCGAATACCTCACTCTCACCGACCACATCGCCCTGCCGGACGTCGCCTCGCCCGGTTATCCGTATTCGGAATCCGGCGAATTCTACTCCCCCGATCCCGGCCACCGGATGGAGCAACTGACCGCCGCCGCCTGGATCGCCGCCAAGACGGACAAGATCCGCCTGGTGCTGGCGGTCATGGTGGTGCCGCACCGCCCCGCGATCCTGGCCGCGAAGATGCTGACCACGATCGATGTCCTGTCCGGTGGCCGGCTGGACATCGGGATCGGTGCCGGCTGGCAGAAGGTGGAGATCGACGCCGTCGCCACCACGCCGTTCGAGGAACGCGGCGCCGTCACCGACGAATACCTGGATGCGTTCCGCGCGGTTTGGACCCAGACGCACGTCACATTCGACGGCAAATACACGAAAATCAACGGGTTGCTGGTCGATCCGAAGCCGGTGCAGAAACCGTATCCGCCGATCTGGGTCGGCGGAGAAACCGGCCCGTCGATGCGCCGCGCCGCTCGCGTCGGCGACGTCTGGTATCCGATCGGCAGCAACAAGGCGAACATGCTCGACACCCTGCCCAGATTGGCGGCCGGGATCGCCAAACTGCGCGACCTGGTCCGCAAGGCGGGGAGGGACCCGGCCTCGGTCGGCGTCGCCTATCGCGTCAAGCGGCACGGGCAGCCGGCGCCGCTGGCCTCGGACGGGAACCGTAAACTGTTCACCGGCTCGATCCCCGCGGTGATCGACGACATCGCGGCGCTGCGGCAACTCGGCGTGACCGCGATGGACTTCGACTTCGAGGGACGGGATACCGGGAAGGCGATGGAAGAGATGAAAAAATTCCGCGATGAGGTGTTGGCGCGGATTTAATTCCATGTCCTGATGGGGGTCATGGAAAGCGATACATTCACTCCCGCCGTCTACGAACCCATCGTCTACGAGACAGACTTCGACGCGCATCGGCGAGCCGCCGGGCGTCAGGTGATACCCATCGACCCGACGCCTTTGCGACCGGTGGAGGCCGCCGCGGACACATCCCAGGACGTTTCCGGTACCAACCCGGCCGTCGATGAACCCGCCCCGGAGCCCGCACCGGAGGCGGCGCCGGAAATGGACGCCGCGGCGTGCCAGACTCTCGCGGATCGTCTGCTGGGGCAGGGCAAGCCCGGCGAAGCGGAAAGCTTCTACCGCGCCGCCATCACCCTCGACCCCGAACGCCCCTCCTGCTGGGCCAACCTTGGTCTCGCGATGCTGCACTGCGAGCGGCCGGAGGACGCCGCGCGGTGTGCGCGTGAAGCGCTGCGGCTCGACCCGGACAACGCCGACGCGATGAACACGATCGGCATCGCCATGCACGCCCTGAACGCGCTGCCCGAGGCCGAGAACCATTTTCGCGGTGTGCTGCGCCTCGCGCCGGACCACGCCAACGCCACCCTCAACCTCGGCGTCATCCGCCAATGTCTGGGCTACCTGACGGAGGCCGAGCGCCTGTATCGTCTCGCCCGCGTACTGGGCGTTGATGAGGCGAGGGCATGCAACAACCTGGCCCTGGCGCTGGCCGAAATGGACCGTCTGCTGGAGGCCGAGGCCGCCTGCCGCGAAGCGCTGACCGCGCGGCCCGGCTATCTGGAGGCCTCGGTCAATCTGGGCATGATCCTGCTGATGCGCGGCAAGATGGCGGAGGCCTGGCCGCATTACGAGGCGCGCTGGCGGGTCGCACCGTTGTCGGAGCAGTCCCAGTTGCCGCCGGAAACCCGCTGGACCGGGGAGCAGGACCTCGAGGGGAAAACAATCCTTCTTCTGGCGGAACAAGGCCTCGGCGATACGGTGCAGTTCTGCCGTTATGCTCCAATGGTGGCGAAGCTGGGCGCAAAGGTGATCCTGGCGGTGCCGGCTTCACTCGCGCGGTTGCTGAAAACCGTCGCCGGGGTGAACCAGATCGTGTCGCAGGACGATCCGCTTCCCGGTTTCGACTGGTTCTGTCCCCTGCTCAGCCTGCCCATGGTGTTCGGCACCACCGAGGCGACCATCCCCGCGCGTGTCCCGTATCTTGAGGCCGACCCGCACGAGATCGTCACCTTCGACGTGGCGCTGGCGGACGTGCCGGGGTTGCGCATCGGCCTCGTCTGGGCTGGCGAACGCCGCGCCGGTCAACCGCGCGCCGCCGCGATCGATCAGCGGCGGTCGATGCGCCTCGCCGACATGGCGCCGCTGGCGGAGCTCCCCGGTTGCGCGTTCGTGTCGCTGCAACTGGGGCCGCCGGCGAAGCAGGCCGCCGACGCGCCGTTCCCGTTGCTCGACCTGACGGACCGGTTGACCGATTTCGCCGCGACCGCCGCGCTGATCGAGGCATTGGATCTGGTCATCACCGTCGATACCGCCGTGGCGCATGTCGCGGGCGCTCTGGGCAAGCCGGTGTGGCTGCTGAACCGGTATGACGGCTGCTGGCGCTGGCCGCGCGATCGCGACGACAGCGCGTGGTATCCGACGATGCGATTGTTCCGCCAGCGAACGCCAGGCGATTGGGCCGGCGTGATGCGGCGCGTGGCGGCGGCGCTGCCGGGGTTCCAGACGTTCGGCTGACCGCCTCTGGTTTTTTCATCCGCCCGGTGGCATCACGAGGCGGATGGATGAGGAGGCGGCGTTGCGAAGCAATCACCTGGAAGTTCGCCCGATGTCCGGAACGACCGGCGCCGAGATCGGCGGGGTCGATCTGAGCGGTCCTTTGTCCGGCGCGACCATCGCGGAGATCCGGCGCGTTCTGGCGGACCGCGGCGTCGTGGTGTTCCGCGACCAAACGCTGACGCCGGAGCAACACATCGCCGCCGCGCGCCGTTTCGGCGAAGTCAGCGTCAATCGTTTCTTCGCGCACGCCGAGGGCTATCCGGAAATCGCCATGGTCGCCAAGGAGCCGGATCAGACCGCGAACATCGGCGGCGGCTGGCACACCGACCACAGCTACGACCAACTCCCCGCTCTGGGCTCGATGCTTTACGCGCGGGAGGTTCCCCCGCATGGCGGCGATACGCTGTTCGCCAGCATGTATGCCGCCTACGACGCCTTGTCGGACGGATTGAAGCAAACCTTGCGCGGGCTGCGCGCGGTGCACTCCAGCCGCCACGTGTTCGGGGTCGAGCGGCCGGCGATGAAGGGCCGGATCGGCAATCCCGAACTGGCCACGCAGGACGCGATTCATCCTGTCGTGATCACGCATCCGGACAGTGGCAGGCTGGCGCTTTACGTCAATCCCGGCTTCACGGTGCGCTTCGACGGCTGGACGGCGGAGGAGTCGCGGCCGCTGCTGGACTTCCTTTACCAGCACGCGGCCGGGCCGGAGTTCACCTGCCGCTTACGCTGGCGGAATGGTTCGCTGGCGTTCTGGGACAATCGCTCGACCTGGCATTACGCGCTGAACGATTACCATGGGCAGCGGCGATTGATGCACCGGATCACGATCGCCGGCGGTCCGTTGCACTAAGACGCCGCCAGCGCCGGCTTCCTGGCGTCCCTGGGAGTCGCGGTCAGCGGCGGGAGGCGGGACAGGCGGAAGAGCGCGGGGCGGCGGCCGGAGCCGGCGAACGAACTGGCATGAGATTCGGCCAGCACCGATCCGTGTTCACGGTTTATTAATGTTTCCGCTCTATGGTACTTCACGGGGACCGGACTTCGATATCGGTCTCCGGCGGAGACCATCCGCCGATAGTCACCTTGAGAAAATGGACACGTGTCATGAGTGTTTCGTCAGTCGCTGCTCCCAGCCTGTTACAAGCCGCGCTAACCAGCCAGCCCAACCCGGTCTCGAGCAACAAGCAGGGCGATCAGCAGCGTACCGCGCCGGAGGAAAAGCTGGCCTCGTCGAACGCAGCCGCCGTAAGGACGCCGGGCCGCCTCAATATCACCGCCTGATCCGGCGGCGATCATCGTGTCGCGCGGCGGAACCGTCGCGTTGCGTTCCCGGCGACCACCCGCCTGGCACGGCCCTTTCCCAATTGTCTGATTGGGGGAGGGCCCTGAGGCGCGCGGCGGGTCTGGTTCACTTGCGATCGACGCGTCATCAGGCGTTGTTTCCGAGCAGTTGAATACCCGCGGACGCCGCGGCGGTGATGAGCTCTTTGTCGAGTGTCGCGAGCGGGACACCGTGCCGCCGCGCCAACTCCAGGTAACTCGCGTCATAAACGCTCAATCGATGCCGCCGGGCAAACATCAGGACATCCGTCTCCACCGGAGATCGATCGACCGCCACACGAAGCCGCGCGAGATGCCGGAGGAAAACCGTCGTGTCACTGTCGGTCACACGTCCTCGCCGCTCATTGACGATCAGAATGTTCCGAACCTCGAACCACCACAGTGCCGGCACCTGGGCTTCATCCACACGGTTGCGGTCCAGCGCCAGATCGGCCACGGGATGATCCTCGTCCGCGAATGCCCAACATGCGACGATCGAGGCATCGAGAACGAAAGGCATCAGTATTTATGGCCCTCATGCCTCGCGGAGAGAATGTCTTCGAGCCTGACCTTACCGGCACGTTTCCTTAACGCTCTGATGTCCGCGATGGCCCGATCGACTTCGTCCTGTCGCAGTCGCGCTTCCGGAACGATGCGCGCGATGGCGCGGCCATGCCGGGTGATGACCAGCGTTTCTCCACGCTCCACTTCGTCCAGAAGTTGTGGGAGATGCGTCTTGGCATCCGAAGCCTGGATTTCGCGCATGGCCATGTTTCCGATTGGTCGATTCGACTGGTCGAAAATAAGCGAATGGAGCGCGCGCGTCAAGGCCGCCGAACCCGCCCGCTCACCCCATCCCCAGCCGCCCAGACGCGATCCGCGCGCCATCGGCCAACGCCGTCAACTTCGCCCACACCACGTCTTCCGCCACCCGGCCCCGGCCCGCC
>PLSZ01000477.1 GCA_003164305.1 Acetobacteraceae bacterium | reverse complement strand
GGTCGTTCGCGCGAAGCGGTCCATTTCTCGAAAGCGGACATAACATCAGCCTCCGGTACAGCCGCAGTGGATGGAATGCGGAAGCGCATCCTACACTGCGGCGCTGTTCGGATCGAATAGTCGGCGATCGACCCGGCGATCTTTGACCTGCATCCGTTTGCATCGCCGCACGCTCCGCGGCAGGTCACTGATGTCTGACTGGCCCTTACGACGCATCCTCGATCAGCACCACATGCGGCCGGGATGTAACAGTTGTTGCGGCGGTTTGTCGCGGTCACCATAGTTCGCCGGGGTCACCATTGCGGGGTACGGCGGTGTCGCGGACGATTGCGTCGAACAACTACACAAGCGGCCTGACCCTCACGAATACGGGCGACAACCCGATCCTTATCGAGTCCGGGTTCACGATCTCCGACGCGGCCGGTAACGCGGTGGACAGCACCGCCGCATACGCCTGGTCGATCGATAATCTCGGCTCGTTGCTGGCCACCGCCAGTGCGAGTTCGGGCGTCGGCCTCTCCGCTCTCGATACCCTGACCAACGCGACGGGCGGAACGATCAGCGGTTACAGCTTCGGCGTATCCGCCGGAAGCGCGGGCACGGTCATCAATCAGGGCGCCATCTCGCAAACCGGCACCACCACCCCGGGTTATCAGTTCACCGGCGCCGGTCCCTCGATCAGCGAGGCTGGGGTGTATCTCGCCGGGGGGCTGGTCACCAATCTCGGAGGCATGATCACGGCCACCGCGATCGGGGTTGCGATCGCGGGCGGCGGGTCGGTGACAAATTCCGGGACCATTTCCTCGGCCAGCGAGTTCGGCGTCTTCCTGAACGTGGGAGGCCAGATCACGAACGAAACCGGCGGAAAACTGTTTGGCGGGCGTTATGGGGTCACCAGCGACGGTCAGTTCGAGGTCACCAACCAAATCGGCGCGACGATCACGGCGACGAACGACGCGATCATCAATATCGCGGGCACCAGCACGATCATCAACCAGGGGACGATCACGGGAGGCCAGTACGGGATCAATCTGCAGAAAGCCACCGGGACCGTTGTCAACCAAGGCTATGTGTTCGGCGGGGGTATCGGCGCCGTTGGACTATTCGACGGCGGCTACATGCAGAACCAGCTGGGCGCTACGCTCAATGGCGACTTTTTCGGCGTCAACATCAACGGCGGCACAGGAACGGTCGTCAATCAAGGGTTCATTGAGTCCCGCTCCACCTATAATGCCTATCAGGCCGACGTTAAGGGGTATACGGCCGCGGGCGGTGGCGTTCTGCTGAACGACGGAGGGTCGGTCACCAACACCTCCGGCGCCACGATCTCCGGCGGGTTTTATGGGGTTTATGTCCAGAACGCCGCGGGCACCGTCATCAATGGGGGGAATATCGAGAGCTCTGCCGGCGTGCATTACTATTCGAGGGCCACACTTGGCCGCGGCGCGGGCGTGGCCCTGGTGCGAGGCGGCTCGCTTACCAATGCATCGACCGGTACCATCACCGGGCAATGGGTCGGCGCACAGCTCGGGACGTTTCCCCGTTATGGTGGATCGCGGGTGCAGGAACCGCTGGCATCGACTTTCGTCAATTACGGCACGATCGACGCGAGCAATGGCACTCAAGCCGGCGCGGCGCTTTGGCTCAGCGGGCCGGCGACGATCATCAATTACGCCAACGCGGTAATCCAAGGCGCCACCAACGGGACAATTTCTGGCGGTCCGCTGAACGGCTTCGTCGCCGGTCCTTTCGGAATTGTCGCGTATTACGACACGACGCTGATCAACCGCGGCTCGGTCGGTGGCACGGCATTCTCGTTCGACGCCAGCAACAAGACCGTCGCGATCGGCAACCAGATCGCGCTGACGCCGGGAGCGACCTTCGCCAGCGAGGTGTTGGCCACTTATTCCGTGCTGAACGCCACACTCTCGTCGCTGGAGTTGATGTCCGGCACCTCGGTTGGGACGATCAGCGGGTTCGGCACGAAATACGTGAATTTTGGCGACGTCATCATCGACAACGGGGCCCGTTGGGCTCTGGGTGGCACTGTATCCGGGGCGACGACCTTCGCCGCCGGCTCGGTCGTGAGCGGCCAGACCCTGGCCGCCAACACGGTGGTGGCGGGCACGACGCTCACGTTCGCCGCGGGCGGAACCGGTTCGCTGACGCTCGAGAACCCGAGCCAGATGTACGGCACGATCGCGCAGTTCGGCGCGGGCGACACGTTGTCGCTGGCCGGCCTGACCACGACCACCGGGGTCAGCCCGCTGCCGATGGCGTCCAACGATCAGTTGACCCTCAACGGCACGGGACTGGTGTTACAATTCGATAGTTCGGTGACGGGTAAGACCTTCTTCGAAGCCGTGTCGGGCAATGAGACCGACATCACGATTTCCTGTTTCGCCGCCGGCACCGCGATCCAAACGCCAGAAGGCCCGCTTCCGGTCGAGACCCTGACCCTGGGCCGGCACGTCATGACCCACCGCGGCGACTCCGCGAAGATCGTTTGGATCGGCAAGCGAACGATAGATTGCCGCCGTCATCCCAACCCTGACTCCGTCCGCCCGGTCAGTGTCGCCGCCAACGCCTTCGGTCCAGGTCTGCCATCGCGCGACCTGCTGTTGAGTCCGGACCACGCGGTATTCATCCAGGATGTTCTGATTCCGATTCGTTACCTGATCAATGACGAAACGATTGGCCAGATCGCCGTACGCAAGGTGACCTATTACCATATCGAACTGCCCGCGCACGACGTGATCCTGGCCGAGGATCTGCCGGTCGAATCGTATCTCAACACCGGCGACCGGTCTGATTTCAACAACAGCGGCGGTGCCATGCGCCTCTTCCCGGATTTCGCCGCGCCGCCGGCCAACGTCGCGGCGCAGTGGGAAGCGCGAGGCTTTGCCCCACTGGTGACTTACGGACGCGAACTCGCGGCCGTCCGCCGTCACGTGGATGAGCGCGCCGCGGATGTTCACCGCCACTTTCGGCCTCCATGCCGGGACGCCTGGGCGGAACCAAAGCACCGCCCGGTCTAGACCCGCCACATGAGCCCGCGGGCGTGAATGTCCGTTCTCGCGTACGAATTGCCCGGAGCTGCCATTCCGGTATCGTGAAGAGTTTCGGACGCCGCTTGGCGTCCGAAAGTCCCCGAGGAACGAACCCGCG
>PLSZ01000152.1 GCA_003164305.1 Acetobacteraceae bacterium | reverse complement strand
GAGCCGCCGCAAGGACGCGTCGCAGGCCCGGGGGATATAGCGTGGATCGTTGTTCACCGTGCGCGGTCCGTCGCCCACGCCATCGGCCTTGCCGGGCATGCTGCCGAATTTCGTCGCGATCGTGAACCGGTTTCGGGCGATGCGGGATAGCGCACGGCCGAGCACGGTTTCGCTCTCGCCGACACCGTACAAATCGGAGGTGTCGAAAAAATCCATGCCGGCGTCGAGCGCGGCGTTCACCACGGCGCCGGGATCGCTTGCCATCGCGAGGGCGGCGCAGCCCAGTCCGAGCGCGGATACGGTGACGCCGCCGCGTCCCAACAAAGCTTTGTGCATCGCAGCATCCCCGGTTCCATCAAGAGCATGAATAGCGTATACGCTATATCACGGGCAGAGGAGATCGGCATGGCAACGCATCGTATCGCGATCGTCGGCGGCGGGTTGGGCGGCGCTCTGGCGGCCATTCTGCTGCAGCGGTCCGGCCATCAGGTCGCGGTCTACGAGCAGGCGCACCAACTCACGCGGATCGGCGCCGGTATCAATCTCGGCTCCAACGTAATGACCATCATGCGGCATGTCGGGCTCGAGGATAAAATGAACGGGATCGGCCTGGTGCCGCGGACCGGCGCCAGCCGCGTCTGGGATACCGGCGAGGTCCTGTTCCAGCGCCCCTATCATGAGTGGGCCGAGCGTTTCGGCGCGCATCACCTGATCATGCATCGCGGCGATCTGCTGGAGACGCTTTATTCGGGTTTGCGGCCGGGCACCGTGCAATTCGGTAAGCAACTGGTCGGGATGGAACCAGCGGGCCAGGACACAAGTCTGAGCTTCGCCGATGGCAGCCACGCATTGGCCGGGCTGGTGATCGGCGCGGACGGCGTGAACTCGAAAGCGCGGGAGATTCTTCTGGGCTTTGAGCCGCCGATCTATTCCGGGACGGTGGCTTACCGCGCGATCTTCCCCACCGATCTGCTGCGCGGGGCGGCGCTGACCAACGACAGCACCAAATGGTGGTCGGACGAACGGCTGCCGTCGCTGGAAGACCGGCATTTCATCATCTATTATCTCACCGCGCGGCGCGACGAGATTTATTTCGTTACCGGATCGCCGGAGCCTTACTGGAACGGCGATGTCGCTTCGGTGCCGGTTGAGATGGAGGAGATCCGGGCCTGCTACGAAGGCTTCCACTCAGAGGTGATCCGGGTGATCGAGGCGTGTCCCCAGGCCAGCAAATGGCCGCTGCTGGAGCGCGATCCGCGTCCGGTCTGGAGCCGCGACAACATCGTCCTTCTGGGCGATGCCTGCCATCCGATGAAGCCGCACATGGGCCAGGGCGCCGCCATGGCGTTCGAGGATGCCGTCATCCTGGCCCGCTGCATCGAAGCCTGTGGAGACGACGCGCCGGCGGCTTTCCGTCTCTATGAGGAAACGCGCATTGGCCGCACCAGCCGGGTGCAGCGCGAGAGCCACGTCAATACCTGGCTGAGAGATCCGGCCGATCCGGCGTGGGTTTACGGCTACGACACGCTGAACGTTCCGTTAGGACCGCCCGGTTCCGACGCGGAATGAGCGCTGTCGTCAGTTCGCGGCACGGCGGGCGCTTCATAGGCTGACTCGAGGGCCAACCGGCTGCTTGTGGTGTCGATTGAGGTGACGGCGGAGGCTGCCAGCGCTTTATTGGTGGCTGACGGAAGGCCGCGGAAACTGCTGAGCAAATTCAACGCATTCCGAAACGCGCTGGTGGAGCCGAGGGGAATCGAACCCCTGACCTCCTGAATGCCATTCAGGCGCTCTCCCAACTGAGCTACGGCCCCATGGAATCCCGTTGGGCGGAGCCGGTCCTATAACCATCCGCCCGGACCGCGGCAAGACCGGTTTGAACGAATGCCGGAATGAGCCCGTCTGAGCCCATCCATCCGGGTCCATCCCTTGACCGGAATTCCTCGGGCGCTATCCATCGCGAAACGCAAAGCAGGAGACCTCTATCATGCGCGCATGGGCCGTCGTCGAGAACGGAAAGCCGCTTCAGGAAATCGAACTTCCCACGCCCGAGCCGAAAGGCACCGAGGTGCTGGTCGAGGTCACCCATTGCGGCGTCTGTCATTCCGACCTGCATATCTGGGAGGGCTATTACGACATTGGCGGCGGCGAGAAGATGTCGCTGGCGGACCGTGGCGTGACCCTTCCGTTGGCCATGGGCCACGAAATCGTTGGCCGCGTGGTTAAGCTGGGTCCCGACGCCAAAGGCGTGAAAGTCGGGGACCTACGAATCGTCTACCCCTGGCTGGGTTGCGGCACCTGCGAGACCTGCCTCGCCGAAGAAGACAACATGTGCGTCAAGGCGGCCCACAGCCTGGGTGTCTACGCGAATGGCGGCTACGGGACGCACGTTATCGCGCCGCACCCGCGCCATTTGATCGATCCTGGCAAGGTCGATCCAGCCGTCGCCGCGACTTATGCGTGCTCCGGCATCACGGTTTATTCCGCCATCAAAAAGGCCATGCCAATCCCGCCACACGAAGCGATCGTGCTGGTCGGCGCCGGCGGTCTCGGACTGAACGCCATCAAGGTGCTGCTGGCGTTGAAACATCAGAACATCATTTCGGTCGATATCAGTCCGGAGAAGCGGGACACCGCGCTGAAGGCGGGTGCCCACAAGGTTGTCGATGGCAGCGGTCCGGATGTCGCGAAACGCATCATCGAGGCGGCGGGCGGCCCGGTGCTGGCGGTGATCGACCTCGTGAACGGCACACAAACCGCCCGCTTCGCGTTCGGCGCCTTGCGTAAGGGCGGCAAGCTCATCCAGGTCGGGCTGTTCGGCGGCGAGTTGATGCTGCCGCTGCCGATCATGGCGATCCGCGCGTTGACCGTGCAGGGGTCCTATGTCGGCAACCCGAAGGAACTGCGGGAGCTGATCAAACTGGCCCAGGAAGGCTCTCTGAGCGCGCTTCCGGTCTCGACAGTGCCGCAAAATCAGGCGAACGACGCGCTGATGCGGCTGCGTGACGGGAAGGTCACGGGGCGCCTCGTCCTCAAGGCGGAAGCGGCGTGATGTCAGCCGCCGCGGGCAACACGGCGACTCGCCGCTCGGTCGTCCTGAAGCGCCGGCCGCGTGGGGAGCCGAGCCCCCACGATTTCGAGGTCCAGGAGGATTCGATCCCAGCGCCCGGGCCGGGAGAGGTGGTGACACGGACGATCTGGCTCTCGATCGACCCGTATATGCGGGGCCGGTTGCGGGAGGAGCAGACCTATGCCGTCGCCATCCAGATTGGCGAGGTGATGACCGGAGAAACCGTTGGCGAGGTCATCGCATCCAACCATCCGGGCTTTGCCGTGGGCGATATCGCGGTTGGCGCGCGGGGCTGGCAGACGCACAACATCTCCAACGGCGACCACCTGGTGAAGATCGAGCGCCATGGCGCGCCGTTGTCCGCGTATCTGGGCGTGCTGGGGATGCCGGGCGCGACGGCGTACGCCGGGATTACGGAGATATGCAAGCCGAAGGCGGGTGAGACGGTCGTTATCTCGGCTGCTTCGGGCGCTGTCGGGTCGGTCGCCGGGCAACTGGCGAAGCGGGCCGGCGCGCGCGTCGTGGGGGTCGCCGGCGGGCCGGATAAGTGCCTTTGGGTGCAGGACAGCCTTGGTTTCGATGCCTGCGTCGATCATCGCTCGCACGATCTGCGCACCGAGCTCCGGGCGGAGTGTCCGGACGGGATCGATGCCTATTTTGAAAATGTCGGCGGACTGGTGCAGGCGGCGGTATTCGAGCAGCTCAATCCGTTCGCGCGGGTCGCGATGTGCGGAATGGTCTCGCAATACAACGAGCAGGAATTTCCGCCGGGCCCCAATCTCGGGTTCGTCGTCGGCAAGCGTGTCATGATCCAGGGCTTCATCGTTTCCGATCGGCCTGAACGATTGATCGAATGGCGCAAGCTCGCGGCACCGTTGGTCGCCGATGGAGGCCTGATTTACCGGGAAGACGTGCATGAAGGGTTGGAACATGCCCCGGATGCCCTGGTCGCGATCCTGAGCGGACAGAATTTCGGCAAGCTATTGGTCAGGATCGGCCCTGATCCTTTGTGAGCCGTCGCGAGAACCGGCCGCAGGAGTCGCGGGCGCTGACCATCAGGTCATGCACGGCGCAAATACCGTCATCGGCGCGCACCGACGCCCTTGCGGAGCCCATGGAGGTGAGGCCTGGGATCAATGCCTCGATCCGGGCGGGTTCGTTGATGAAATGCGTGCAATCGGCACAGTTCATGGCGTGAGGTTCGACCAATACGACTGGAACACGATCGCCGACAGCACGTATCCCAATACAAGATTGACCAGCACGCCGGTCGCGAAGGCGATGAAGGCGCTGCCTCCGGCCGGTGCGAGCCCGCGCAATCGGGTCGTCAGGCCGATACTGACAAAGCTGAAATTGAACACCCAGGCGCGCAGGTTGGTCAGCGGGTTGATGAATCCCGGGCGAACCGTCGCCTCGAAATCCGTATAGCTGAGGTTCCGGCTGGCCAGTGTCGCCAGGATAGACGCGGCGAACAGGCCGAGGATGAATTTGGGAAATCGCCGCCAGATGTCCATCAGGCTGACCCGGGTTCGCAATTCAGGCGTTTCCCACCGCGTCATCGCCACGAATGACAGGATCACGGCCCAGATGCCAATCCAGATGTCGCGGCCCACGACCTTGAGCAGGGTATACGACCAGATCGCCTGATCCGGGGTGCCGTCGATCGCGCCGGAACGCGCGAACGCCCCGTAGGTATGCGCGGCGACGAAGCCGGCGGCGTCGGCGAACTCCGATGTGCCGATCCAGGCACCACCGACACCGGCCGAAAGATACCAGGCCCGCGCCAGCAACGGCAGCACCACGATCATGACGATCGACCAGGCCACGACTGACGCGACAGCGATCGACATATGCTCCCGGCGCGCGCGGATGGCGCCCGCGATGGCGATGACAGCGGAAATTCCGCAGATGGCGCCGCCGACCGCCAGCAACGCCCCGAGCTTCCGATCGAGTTCCAGAAACTGCGCCGTCCAGTAGATCGCCATGAAGGTAACGACCGAGACGATCGACGCCTGAACGATCGCGATTGGCCCAGCCCAGATGATCAAGGTGATGGGCAGGGTGGCGCCCAACAGAACAATCCCCGTCTTGATGTAGAATTCCACCCGGAACGCCTCACTCAGGTGAGGGGAGAAGCGCACGAGGTTGCCGATCAACGCGCCGACCGCCAGGGCGATGACCGCGGGCTCGATGCTGTAGTCCTGCGCGAAATCAGAAGTGCCGATGGCCAGCGCGCCAAGGGAAAGCACGTAGACCAGGACGAATCCGCTCATGAACCCGGCGATGCTCTGCCCCATCGTCCATGCCGCTAACGTGAATAAGCTCAGCATGACCAGGAACTGAAACAGGTATCGTGACCAATCCGCCTGGAATTGCGCGGCGAGCGCGGACAACGAGGACCACGGTCGCGGAGCCGCGGCAATCCAGTTGAGACTGCTGCCCGACGCGAACAGCGCGTACGCGATACCGACGATACAGATGCCAAGGATGACCGACCACCAGTCCTCTTTCAACGAAAACTCGCCCCAGGATGAGCGAGAGTCGTTCACGGCTGGACGCTCGTTGGGTGGCGATTGAACTGCGTCATCATCGGAGTGAGGGATACCGGATCGGGCATGGCCACCGGAAGCGGAAACGTCCTTCCAAACGCCAAAATTCTTGCCGTGGTAAACTGTGTCGCATCACGCATGGCGTGACGGGCGGAGCAATCGCTGCCATGATCAGGGCATGGCGAGGCTTTCGCAATCCGATCACGCCCTTGTTTTGTTTTCCGGGGGCCAGGACTCCGCGACCTGTCTCGCATGGGCTTCGCGGCACTACGCTCATGTGGAGACCATCGGTTTTCGCTACGGCCAACGCCACGCAATCGAGATGGCGTGCCGCGATCCGGTCCGCGCGGCACTCGCGTCGCCTCGTTTGGGCCCTGATCACATCATCGACCTGACTTCGACCATCGCGGGCCTTGGATCGAGCGCGTTGACCTCGGATGCGACGATCGCGATGACCGAGGAAGGATTGCCGAACACGTTCGTCCCGGGCCGCAATCTGTTGTTTCTCACCTGCGCGGCGGCGCTTGCGTTCCGCCGGGGATTGCGCCGGATCGTGGCGGGGATGTGCGAGACCGACTATTCCGGCTACCCCGACTGCCGGGACGACACGATCAAAGCGATGCAACTGGCGCTCAACATTGGAATGAACCGGCGTTTCGTGCTGGAAACACCCTTGATGTGGCGGGACAAGGCGGCCACCTGGGAACTGGCGTGGTCTCTGGGCGGAGACGCGCTGGTGGAAACGATCCGGGTTGAGACCCATAGTTGCTATCTTGGCGATCGGACGCGATTGCACGAATGGGGATATGGTTGCGCGACGTGTCCGGCATGCGAATTGCGCGCGAATGGGTGGCGGCGCTGGCGCGAGAGTGTTTTGCAAAGGAGTGCTGGGTAATGCGTTGGGGTCCGATTTTGCTTCTTGGTCTGGGGTTGCTGTCCGGTGCCGTTTGGGCCGGGTCCGCCTGGGCCGCGCAACCAATCATCCTTCAGGCGCGCACCGCTGGCGATCTGGCCGCCCTGTGCGCGGCGGATCCAGGCTCCGCGGGCGCCGACGCGAAGATCAATTTCTGTCACGGTTTCGCTCAGGGCGCGGTGGACGACCGAATGCACATCGCGGCCGACAAGAAGCCATTTTGCTTTCCAAGCCCGGTGCCTTCCCGTTCATCGACGATGCATGAGTTCGTGAACTGGGTGCGGGCCGCGCCGGCGAATCGGGATCTGCCGGTGCTGGACGGGTTGTTTAAGTTTCTTGGCGAACGCTTCCCCTGTAAATCATAAGTCCAGGAGCCCATCATGAAGTTTGGCGCTTCGATGTTCTTTACTGATTATTCCATGACGCCGGCGGAGTTGGCGGTCGCGTTGGAGGAGCGCGGTTTCGATATCGTCTGGGCGCCGGAACATTCGCATATTCCCGTCTCGCGCAAGACGCCCTTCATCATGGGTGGTGATTTGCCGAAACGATACTATGACGTGATGGACCCGTTCGTGACGTTGACCGCGGCGGCGATGGCGACGAAGACGCTGCGGATCGGCACGGGCGTTTGCCTGATCGCCCAACGCGATCCGATTCAGACCGCGAAACTGGTGGCCTCGATCGATCAGATCTCCGGCGGGAGGTTCGTGTTCGGCGTCGGCAACGGCTGGAACCAGGACGAGATGGAAAATCATGGCACCGTCTTCGCCAGCCGCCACAAGCTGGCGCGTGAGAAGATTGAGGCCATGAAAGCGATCTGGACCCAGAGCAAGGCCGAATATCACGGCGAGTTCGTGAATTTCGACCCGATGATGACCTGGCCGAAGCCCGTCCAAAAACCGCATCCGCCGATTTTAGTGGGCGGCGCGTTTCCATATTCGGCGAGGCGGGCGGTTCGGTATGGCGACGGCTGGATGCCGCAGGTCACCGAATATGCGAAGACCCCTCTAATCGAGTTGATTCCCCGCTTCCGCCAGATGGCCGCTGAGAATGGCCGCGATCCGGCTTCATTGGATATCTCCATCGGCGGACAAAAGCCGGATGCCGACGTGATCAGGCAGTATCAGGACGTTGGCGTGAACCGGGTGTCCTGTAGCCTGGAATCGGAGACGGCCTCGGTCATTTTGCCGATCCTGGATCAATGGGCCGAAATCATTCGCAGGGTGAATGGCTGATGGACCAGTTCCTGCACGATCAATTGACCTTGTGGCGCCGTCATTTGCATGCCAATCCGGAACTGACGCTGCACGAAAAGGAAACTTCGGCTTTCGTTCAGGAACGGCTGACCGAACTGGGCGTCCCGTTTGTCGCCGGCGTCGGCGGGCATGGCGTTGTCGCGACGTTGCGGCGAGGCAGTTCCAACCGCTCCGTGGGCCTGCGCGCCGATATGGATGCGCTTCCGATCATCGAGACCTCGGGAGTCACGCACGCGTCTCGTAAGTCCGGCGTTATGCACGCTTGCGGACATGACGGGCATACCGTGTCGCTTCTGGGCGCGGTGGCGTTGCTGGAGCGCGATCCGTCCTGGACCGGGACCGTGCAGTTCGTGTTCCAGCCAGCGGAAGAAGGTGGCGGTGGGGCGAAGTCGATGATCGCGGACGGGTTGTTCGAGCGATTTCCGATGGAGCGAATCTTCGGCTACCACAACTGGCCGGGCCTGGAGGCGGGCACTGTCGCGATTCATGACGGTCCGGTCATGGCATCGGGCGGCCGGATTTATTTCACGATCAAGGGCCACTCCGGTCACGCGGCGCTACCCCATTTGGCGCGAGACCCGATGATCGCGGCCGCGCATCTGCTGCTCGCATTGCAAACGATCGTGTCTCGTAATGTCGATCCGCTGGATTCGGCGGTGATCACGATCGGGATCATCCAGGCTGGCAGTGCCGCCAATCAAATTCCGGGCGAGGCAGTGATGCGAGGCACGATGCGCACGCTGCGCGCCAGTGTGCGGGACGAGATGGAGGCGGCGGTCGAACGTGTCGCCGCCGGTGTGGCGCAGACCTTCGGGGTTAAGATCGACGTCGAGCAAATCCGCGGCATGGGCGTGACGGCGAATACGCCGGCGGAACGCGATCTGGCGGCGGAAGCGGTTCAGGCCGCGGGTATTCCGTTGCGCCGCGACCTGTTGCCGGCGATGACGGGTGAGGATTTCTCGTGGTATCTTGAGCATCGCCCAGGAGCGTTTGCCTGGATTGGCAACGGAGCGGCGGATGGCGGCCGCGAATTGCATAATTCGAACTACGATTTTAACGATGCGATTTTGCCGTCCGCGTCGGGTTATCTCGCCGCGGTGGCGAAGCGGGCTCTGGGCTAAGATTCTGTCGTTTCCAGTTTGGACATGAACGCCCGCAACGCCGGCGCCCATTTTTCCGCGTCGGCGCCGGAGGCGAGGTGGCCGTGATCGCTGTCGATCTCAAAATACGTCGCATCGACGCCGGCGTCGGCGAGTTGTCGCATCACTCCAGGCGCGAGGGACGGCGGATAGAGCGCGTCGGTGCGTGACAGAACATACAGCACCGGGACCTTGATCTGTTTCATCCGGGGCGTGACATTATACGTTTCCAAAGCGCGTCCGAGAATGAACAGGGAGTTGGCGTCGAACACGTCAGCCCAGGCGGAGGCGATCCGACGGAGTTCGGCGTCGGCGTCGGCCTTGGTAGGAAAGCGGGCCGCGAGAGATTGTCCCAGACCGTAGCGTGTTAACGTATCGATACGAAGCGCGGTCAATGTTTGCTTCACGCCACCGGTTTCGTAGTAGTCGCCGCCGTTCCAGTTCGGATCGGGTTCGAACCATTTTAGCAACCCGGAAATGCGATCGGAACTCGCCAGGCTCGGGGCCGTGACAACCGGCACGATACCATCCATGAAGTCTGAAAATGTCACCGCCCATTGGAAGGCCTGGAACCCGCCGTAGGACGGTCCGACGACCGCCCGCAGATGCTTGACGCCAATCCCATCCAACATGATTTTTTGCGCGCGAACGATGTCTTCAACCGAGATGTGGGGAAATCGGGATCCGTATGCTTTTCCGGTGCGCGGATCGATCGTGGCGGCATTGGTCGAGCCGTAACTGGAACCGAGCATGTTGGAGCAGATGACAAAATAACGCTCGGTGTCGATCGGCGAGCCTGGCCCCACCAGAGCGCTCCACGCGCCTTCGGATGACGCCACGCCTGGCTCGATCATTCTGGGTCCGCTGGTGTAACCGTGGGTAATCAGAATCGCGTTGCGCCCGTCAGGCGCCAGCTTTCCCCTCGTGATGTATGCCAACGTGACGTCTGGTAATGATTCGCCTTCCGTGGTGCGAAAATCGTGGAAGGTGAAGGTCGCCTCGGTGATGCCGGCCATGCTGGAGTTCCTCATCTGGCGGGGGCGAGTTTGCCATCCGGGGTGGGATCATGCCAGTCGTCCTTCACGACGCATTCCATGCTTCATCTGACCGGAGGCTCCGACACCAGATATGTGCTGAGCGCGGGCCGGGCGGATGTGAAGCGACTGCGCGAACTTAAACTGTCGTAGTCAGCGGCTCGCGCTGACAGGAATGGATCGTTCCCTTCGGCAGTTGGGTCGCGAGATCAAGTACGTGCCGGTGATGCGTCAGGATAATGACCTGCGTGTGCTGGCTTAATTCCGTCAGCACACGCAGAGCGGCCAAAGCGCGGTTATCGTCAAATGTCTGGAGAATGTCGTCGCCGATAAATGGCAACGGATCGGCGCTGGCGACGTGGTCCTCGATGGCGGCCACCCGCAACGCGAGAAAGAATTGATCGCGGGTGCCTTCGGATAACTGGTCGACGGTGTGCCGCTCTTCGGGGAAATCACGCTGGATCAGTCCTAGATGGGCAGTCCCGTCGTCATCCAGTTCGGTCACGACCCGGGCGTAGGCGCCGCCGGTCAAGGTCTGAAAGATGCAGCCAAGACGCTGGAGCAATCTGGAGTCACCGGATTTCTCGATGACTTCCAATGCTCGGCCCAGGAGCAGCGAGGCGGTATGATACACCAGCGCGTCGTCCAGTGTTCTGGACAGCGATGCGATGGCCGCCTGTTGGCCGGCCGCGGCGGTGTTAACGTGAGTGTCCGCCGCGTCATGTTCCATGCGCTGCCGTAACGCACTGGCTTCCTCGGCGATTCGTTGCGCGGACTGGCTTGCTTCCTTGCGTCGGTTCGCGGCGGCTACGATCAGAGCCGGGGCGCTGTCAGGTGGCACAACCCCGGCTTCCACGCGCAGTGTATCGATCGAAAAACCGTCGCCGGATTCATGCAATTCGGCCGCGGCCTCGCGCGCCAGCGACTCGTATCGCGCGCGTTCCGCTGATAACGCCAGCCGTTGTTCAGCGGTTTCGATGGTGTCCGCGCCGATCAGGTCCAGAACTCCACGCAACGTGGTTCGCGCCGCGGCAAGCGCCTTCTCGGCGGATACGGCGTTATCAGTCGCCGTTTCCAATGCCTGACGCGCCATGCGCTGACGTTGCTCCATTACACGTTCGTGGTTCAGCAACCGGCCGAGCTCTCGCACGGCGTCAAATGGATCCGGCGAAATGGCACGTGGTTGAATCGCCTGAACGAGTTCGGCAACCGACCGAGTGAAGCGTTCGATCACCAAATTCATGCCGTTGATCCGTTCCGAGAGCGCTGCGGTCTCCCGATATTCCGCGGTGAGATCCCGCAATGTTTCAAGTACGGATCCGGTCACCCCAGGCTCTTCGTTTTCCGGACGCGCCAGATCCAGCATGGTCACTCGCCAACGTTCGCGCCAGCTTTCCAGCTTTTCAATCTGAGCCGATCGCACCGCCATGGCGGCGCGCAGTTGATCTTCGAATTGTGATTTGGTTGCTTCTAACTTCAAACATTCGTCCCGTAGATCGCGTCCCTCGGCCAGCTTACGGTCGGCCATGGCGAGCATCGCTGGAAGGCCGGTTCGTCCGTCACCGTTGTATGGTGCGAGGGCATTTGACCATTCCTCATGTCGCCGTAGCAGCGATGCGAGACTGTCAGCGGTGAGGTTCAGTCTACGGTATGCGTCGAGCACCCGCTCGCGCGCGCTGATGAACGCCTGGATATCAGCGAGCGTGGGCTCCGCTCCGAGCGGAAGCGGAGAACAAATCTGAGCCCAGGAACGACGAGTTTGCAGGAGTTTCTCTTCCGCGATCCGCGATCGTTCGGCGGCGGCTGCAACCTGCTGCTCGGCTTCCATGACGGTCTGTCGAGCCGCGGAGATCCGTGCAAGGAGTTCCGACTCGGTAAACCTCCGATCCGCGACCGTATCGGCTTCAACGACAGAGCGTTCGAACGCGGATGGCAACGGCAGCCCACGAGCATGAACTTGTTCGACGGCGTCAGACGCGGGTTCGCTGCTGAAAGCACGGCGATAAACGAGGTTCCACAAAGAGTCGCGCCGTTGCCGCGCTGTGATTAACGCAGCTTCGTCAGGGATCGTTGCCTGGCCCACGATGGCGGACAGAGCGGTGCGCGCCTTGCCCAGGCGGTCCGCCGCTTCAAGATATCGTTCGCGGGCCGCATCGGCATCGGTTCGCTCGGCGGCCACCGCTTTTTCATTCCGGCTGTAGATGTCCATCGTCAGCGGAGCGATCGCGGCAAGCGTCCGCGGTTCGCCGGACCATCCGGGAACGTCCGCGCAGGCTGCATCGAGTGCCGTTTGCGCGTCGCGCAACGCGCGTTCCGCATCCGACCGGCGCACGGTTGGATCGCCGTCGGCGCGAATGGTCTCCAGCAAACTCTCCAACTGGCGTGGATCGGGCATTGGCGGAAGTTGATCAAGCCTGCGTTCGATGATGTTCAGATCATGCCGGCGCGCTTCGATTTGCGCGTCGGCGGTTCCGATCGAAGCAGCGATTTCGTTGTGCGCTTCGATAAGGTTACGAGTGCGCGCCACCAAAGCTGTCTTCGGGAGTGCCTCGACGGCGCGTTCGGGCGGTAGAGCAGACCCAAGCTGCCGCAAAAGATCGCGGATCCTTGTCAGGCCGTGCTCATGTTGGCCTCGGACACCTGGAAGGTCCTGGCGCGCCTTTCGTGCCGCGCCGGCTTCCTCCGCCAGGCGTTCGACCAGATCCGCGTGCGCCAGCAGATCGGTATCGACGGCGACTTCGTCGATCTCCCGCGCGACGTTAGCGAGATCGGTCTGAGCCCGCTCCAGCGCATCCGACTTCGCAACGATCTCCTGTCTGGCGGCGGTCAGTCTTTTCGTCAGATCGGCGGCCAGCTTTGGAGCGTCCGGATTCGCTGAAAGCCATCCTTCCGTGTCCGCGAGCCTCGCCAGGCCAGGCCGCACGCGTCGAATACGCTCCAGCCTGGCGATTTCCGCCGACGTGGCTTCCGCTGTCGCATTGCTGTTCCGTTGGCGCTCTTCGAGGTCCTCCAGGTCCCGTTGCCGCCGGAACCATTCATCAGGGCGGAGGAGTGTCGCGGCGGCGCCTCGGCGTGCATTCAGAAATTGATCGAGTGCCATGTAAAAAGGCCGCGATGCCGTCTTTCGCGTCGGAGCGAGTTCGTCTCGCTGCCGTTCAAGTTGCTGCTTCATCGCGCGCGCCTGACGAATACCGCCGGCCGCCGACAACAGCGCGCTGGCGACGTCGCCTCCTGATGCCAGCAGCGCTTTTCCGCCTTCGCGCAATCCATCCGTGTCGAGAACGAAAAGCCGCTCCAGCAGGTGACGATCGCGGCCTCCCAGGATACCGTGCAGCAACGCCGGATCCAACGGTTGACCATCCTCGTCCGAAATGACGTTGCCGCGGACTTTTCGGCGGCTGAAGGTGAAGCCGGATCCGTCATTCCGAACGATATCGGCGGCGATCCGCATGCCTGGATAGCCGAAGCGAAAGCCCATCGGTGTCTGATTGTGGATGCCAAAAAGCAGATCCGCGAAGGCGCTTCGAAGCACCGATTTTCCCGCGCTGTTCGGTGCGAGCAGAATGTTGACGGTGCCACGGTTGGTATCGAAACGAATCTTTTCAGAGTCGTAATTTCCGTAACGAACCAGGGTCAGTGATGCCAGCCGCATGGATCACTACCCGTCCAGCAGGCCAAGCAACAGATCCTGTGCGCGTCGCCGCAGATCCTTGGGAAGCTCCCCATTCGCCGAGCGGGACGCCACGTGCTCATCGCCCACCGCGCCTCTTGCTTTGTCCAACATGGTCGCCGCATAGGTCCGGACGTCACCCAGGATGTCAGCGTCGGGTACGTCATCAAGGGCCTGAATCAATTGCCCGATCGCATCGGTCCGATCTTTTTGAGCCCGGATCTCCATCAGTGGCGAGGTCGCGATTTCAATAGCCTCGGTCCAGATTGTGCCGACACCCGCGACCGCCAAAGCTTCCGCTCGAATTTTCTCTCGCGCGGCGCCCAGGTCGCGGACCAGGAAGTCGTGCGCGGCGCAGGCACCGGTCAATGTCATCCGAGCAGCGAGCAAGCGGCCGTCCGCCGCCTCAAGTTCCGCCGCGAAAGCGGAACGAACGGAGGTCAGCGCGGCATCTTCGTCAGCGTCTTCGGCCAGAACAACCGGAATGCGAGCCCAGCGCACGGTGTCGAAAGCGATGTGTTGGGGGGATCCAACGACCTTTCCGTCGGTCACGGTCACGAGAGTCGCGCCCTTTGAGCCTGGCTCGTTAACTTTCCGGCCTTGCAGATTGCCGGGAAAGACGATCCACGGGTCGCTGTGCAGAATCTCACGCTGGTGAATGTGACCCAAAGCCCAATAGTCGTAACCGTGGGCGCGAAGCTGCTCAACCGAACATGGCGCGTATTTTTCGTGTTCTTCTCTTCCGTCGACCGAGCTGTGCAGCAATCCGATGTTGAAGCGATCCGGATCAGGGTCGGGATAGTCGGATGCCAGGTTGTCAGTGACCGCCTTCGTCGCGAAACTCTGACCGTGAATCGATACCGGCACGTTGGCGAGCCGAACTGTTTGCGGCTGGTTATGATCGAGCAACCACGCGATGTCCGATGGCATACGCAGCCGGCGCGTGATCACGCTTTCGGCGTCGTGATTGCCACGGATCGCGATGAACGGAATTCCCACATCGGTGAGCCTCTTGATCTGCGCGATAAGAAATCGTCCCGTGCGCCAGTCCTGCCAGTCGCCATCATAAAGATCACCCGCCGCGACCACGAAATCCACGCGTTGTGAAATCGCGTAGTCGATGAGGTTGACGAACGCCTCTCGGGTTGCGCCGCGAATCTTTTCCGCTGGCGCGTCCGGGTCAGATTCCAGGCCGCGCAACGGGCTGTCCAAGTGCAGATCCGCGCAATGCAGAAATTGAAATGTCGCCATGAAATCACCGTGCCACTCTGGGCCGCCGCAATGCAAGTCCCGCGGCGGCGAGCATCAGGGTCATGCCCACCGCGTCACCCCAGTCCAACNNGGTTTGCTCGCGCCCCAGTCGCGGACCAGCAGAAAGTACATTGTCGTGGAAATCAGAGAGCCTGGGATCAGTAAATACAGCCAGGCCAAAAATGGTGCCCAACCCCAATGAAATGACATGGCTTCCCAGGCTCCAGGTTCGAACAGGAGCGAGGCGAACAACAATACCAGACCGCCGATCAGGTCGGTCAGACCGGACAATTGCACCGGCGCGAAGGATCGCATCATGGGCAACGTCATCACCGAGCCGGCGGTGTAACAGAGACAACCGATCGTTACGCCAAGCGCGCCGCCGACCTCGGACAAATGCAATGTACCGGCGATGGCCGCTGGTCCGAATAACGTGCAAACCCCGATCATGCCCAAAGCCAGTGCGCCGATCTGGCGCTTTGTGAACCGTTCCTGGCCGAAAGCGACAGCAAAGCCCAATAGCGCGATGGGTGTCAAAGCGGAACTGATGACGGCGGCGAGACCGGCGGTGACGTACTTCAGCCCATATAATTGGATGACCTGATTGAGCGTGATCAGAAGTACCGACACGAAAGCCAATCGAGGCACAAGTCGCAAAGGCGGCCAGACACGCTCGCCGCGTAGCCACAATATCAGTAAAAGTATGGTGCCCGCGACCGTCCATCGCAGTCCGGCGAAGAGTCCGGGTGGAACGACCGCGATACCAACTTTCATCGCAAGCCAGGTCGTTCCCCAGGCGAAGCAAATGAACGCGAACATCCCGCGTTGGGCGAGCGCACTGTTGCCGTCCATTCTCAGTGTGCGCGCGCGAACCGGTCCAGACGAAACGGCCGGGGATCGACCACCGGGGTATCTCCGGCGACCAGATCGGCCATCAGGCGGCCTGCCCCGGGGCCAATCCCGAAGCCATGCCCGGAGAAGCCCGTGGCGATGAAAAATCCTGGAATGCGTTTCACTTCATCGATGACGGGAACCGCGTCCGGAGTGACATCCATTAATCCGGCCCAGGATTCGGCGATTCGGAGATTGGCGAAGGCGGGGAAGGTGCGGGACAGGACGTCGCGAGCTTCCGCGAGGATCCCTTGTTTCGGTTTAGGATCGAGAACACGAACAGCCTCGAACGGCGTTGTTTGTTCCAGGGACCATCGGCGCGCGGTCCGTAGTTCTTCCCACATGCGTCCACCCAGACGCAGCCGGATTTCATGACGGCTGGCCAACAGACGCGGGAAGAAGTCCGACAGTAAGCGGAAATGGTCTGGGGTCAGTTCCGCGGTGCTGGCGTTACGGCGGGCGACCGAATAACCGCCGTCGAGTCTCTTGCGTATCGCGAAGACTGAGCCGGCGGCTGAAATGTCGGGCCCGCCCGCCAATGGTTCGGATCGAAAAACCGAGCCCAGTACCTTCAACTGTGGTAAATCCAGCCCCGCGTTTCCCGCGAACAAACGCGACCAGGCGCCACCGGCCAGCACGGCGGCGTCGCATCGTATCCTGCCGCGCTCCGTTATCACGCCCACAAGTCGTCCGTTGTGCAGGTCGATGCCGCGTACCGCGCAATCGGTGAATATCTTCGCACCGTGGTCGCGCGCGGCTTCGGCGATCGCCGGCGCGGCCTGCGCGGGCTCCGCGCGGCCATCGGTTGGCGTGTGCAGACCCGCGACGAAGCGGGCGCTCGCGCCGGGCATCACGGAGTCCAGTTCCTGGCCTCGCAACAATCGCGCTTCCACCTGAAACAGCTTCGCCTGATCGAGCCAGGCTTCCTGCACCGCGACTTCCTTTTCGTTCTCACACAGATACATGATGCCAGGTTGACGATAACCGGTTTCCCGTCCGGTACGCTCATTCATGCCGCGCCAGAGTCGCAGGCTTTCCATCGCCAGGGGGATTTCGCCAAAGTCCCGACCCATCGTGCGGCACCAACCCCAGTTGCGGCTGGATTGTTCACCGCCAATGCGGCCTTTTTCACACAGGGCGACGGAAATTCCCTTCTCGGCCAGGAACAGCGCCGTCGTCACGCCGATAATACCGCCACCAATTACCACGACGCGCACACGCTCGGGCAACTCGGCGTCGGAGTGAACAAGATCGACAGGTGGCGACATAACATTCCAAGGTCTATGAGGGAGCGCTCAATCTATCCTGATTCGAAATTCCTGACCACCGAGGCGTGGCATGGCAGCCAGGCGCCATATTGACGCAAGCACGTCGCGTGGTGCTTATCGTCGGATGGGATGATCTGACCAGAGGCCGCAAATAATGATTCGTCGCTTTCTCCTGGGTCTTACCGCGCTGCTGCCCACGTCATTGGCTCAGGCCGAAGTGCCGGAAGTTCGCTTCGCGCGTCAGTTTTCGATGGGGTATTTGCAATTCAACGTCATCGAACATGAGAAACTTATCCAAAAACATGCCGCGCTGTTGGGGATTCCCGAGGTTAAGGTCACCGGCGTGCGTTTCAATGGTCCTACGATGATGAACGATTCCTTGCTGTCCGACTCGGTGGATATCGTCGGCGGAAGTCCTAATGGAATGTACGCATTGTGGGCCAAAACCGCGGGTACGCCGCGTGAGGTTCGCGCGATCAGCGCGTTGGTGACGCTGCCCTATGTGGTCACCACGACCGATCCCGACATCAAGACGATCGCCGATCTGGGAAAGTGCAATAAGATCCCCGTACCTTCGGTGAAGGTCTCGTCCCCGGCGGTAACGATTCAGATGGCGGCGGCCAAGGTCTACGGAATGAAAGAGTTCGACCGGTTCGATTCGCTGACCGTCAACATGTCCCCCGCCGACGCGACAGTCGCTTTATTGAGTGGGGCCGGGGATATCAATTGCAGTGTCGCGTTGCCGCCCTTCATGCAACGGCAACTGGAAGACCCGCGAGTCCATGTCGTTACCAGTTCGTTTGAAATGAGCGGGGGTCCAACGACGTACACCGTCGCTTATACGTCGAAGAAGTTCCACGATCAAAACCCAAAATTGTATCAGGCGGTCTATGACGCCCTGGTGGAAGCGACCGAACGGGTTTCCTCCGATATCCGCGCCGCGTCATCCTATTGGATTGAAGACAGCGACTCAAAGTTATCAGTCGATTTCGTCGCGGCCGCGGGCAGTGGCAAGGACGTAAAGTGGACGATGACGCCTGAAACGACCATGCAGCAGGCCGAGTTCATGTTTGACGTCGGGACGATCAAGCGGAAGCCAAATTCGTGGAAGGATTACTTCTTTCCTGAGGCTTACGGTTTGCCGGGCAGTTGATTACTCGGCCGCGGCGCGTGACGCATCCCGTTCCGCGATCAATTTCTTGGTCAGTGGCAACAGATGGCGGCCGTAGTCGATGTTGTCCTCCAGCGGGTCGAAGCCGCGAATCAGGAATGTCGTGACGCCAAGATCGTAATAATCGCACAACGCCTCGGCCACCTGTTCCGGGGTTCCGACCAGGCTGGTGGTATTGCCTCGTGCGCCGGTCGCGAGCGCGGCACCGGTCCACAGCCGCTTGTCGAGACGTTCCCCCATCGCCGCGGCGGCGAGCAGACGGCGGGATCCTTCGTTCGGCGGCTCCCTGGTTCCAAGACCGGCCTTCGCGCGCAATTCCGTGATACGTTGCTTGATACGTTCGGCGCGCGCCCAGGCCTCGTCTTCGGTGGGGGCGAGGATGGGCCGGAAGGAAAGGCTGAAGCGGAGAGTGCGGCCCAGACGCGCGGCCTCTGTTCGCAAGCGCGCGGTGATTTCCCTGACCTGTGCGTGGGTTTCGCCCCAAAGCGCATAGACGTCGGCATGTTTGGCGGACACTCGCAGCGCGGCATCGGATGCGCCACCGAAATAAATCGGGATGCGCGGTTGCTGAACGCAACGAATGGCGGTCGATGCGCCTTTGAAGCGATAGTACTTGCCCTCATGGTCCACAGTCGCGGCGGGGTCGGTCCAAACCCGCTTCAGGATATCGACATATTCGTCCGTGCGTTCGTAGCGGTCTTCTTTGTTCAGTGTGTCGCCGTCACGAAACTGATCGGCGTCATCGCCGCCGGTGATGACATGCATCGCGGCCCGGCCGCCGGTAATCTGATCCAACGTCGCGAACTTTCGCGCCGCCAACGTGGGCGCAACGTATCCCGGTCGGTGAGCCACCAGAAATCCAAGCCGTTCCGTGTGCGCGGCGGCCGCGGCCGCGACCAGAAACCCGTCCGGCCCATCGGCGAAATAGCCAACCAGCGCACGATCGAAGCCGCCCGCCTCCGCCGCCTGGGCAAACTCACGGATGTAGCCGCGATCGAGCACGATCGGTGGCGGCGGATGGATTTCCGACGCCTGACGATGATGGATCATGCCGATGAATTCGACGGTCATCCCGTTCACTCCCGCAAAACGCGCGCGACGATGTCGGCGAGGCGCGCGTAGTCTTCGATCTCATTGTAGGCGAAGGCGGACAACCGAAGCCAGAGGGTCCCATCGATCGCGTGGATTGGGGCGTCGGTCCCCGCCTTGATCAATCTGGCACGCAGATCGTGCGCGGTGACGCCAGGCCCGGCTGCCAGGCGCACCAAGCGCATCGCTCCACCCGGTTCAGGGGCGATCGTTTCGGTATTCAGACGCCGTGCGACCAGCGACGCGGCTTCGGCGGCGAGATCGATGTTGCGTTGCCGTAGTGAAGCACCGCCCAGTTGTTCGTGGAAGGCGATGGCGGCGCCGATTGAGAGAAAGGCGGAAGGGTCCGCCGTGCCGGTCCAGTCGAACTCAGCAAGATAGCCTTTGCCAAAGCCATGCGAAATGACGGTGGGGTGGGTTTCGGCCTGCCTTCCTTCCGAAGTCCACAGAAAGGCGCAGCCTTTTGGCGCGCACAACCACTTGTGACAATTGCCGGTGTACCAATCCGCGTTGAGCTTGCTCAGATCGAGCGCGACATGACCTGGACCATGCGCGCCATCGATCAGTACGGGAACGGCAGCGTCATGGCATGTGGCGATGATCTGCTCCAACGGCATGATCAGCGCGCTGCCCGATGTGATATGATCGATTACCGCGAGACGGGTGCTCGGACTTAGCGCGGCGGCGACGGCGCCGATCAGGCCGTCTGTCGTTACGCGCGGGAAGGGGATCACCGCCTCCGTCATTCGCGCGCCCACCTGGGCTGTCACGAAGCGGACAGCGTTGCGGACGGCGCCGTAGCCGTGGTCGAGCACCAGTACCTCATCGCCGGGCCTGAGCGATAACGAGCGCAGCACCGCGTTGCAACCGCCCGTGGCGTTGCTGACGAAGACGACGTCCTCGCCGCGCGCGCCCAGGAAGCTTGCGAGGCCGGTTGCGGCCTCACGCAGTGCATCGGGCAGCACGGTGCTCATGAACCGCGTGGGCTGGGCTTCCATGCGGTCGCGCCACGTATCCTGCTCGGCCAGAACACAATCCGGGGTCGCACCGAATGATCCGTGATTGACGGTGAGGAAATCCGGATCCAACCGCCAGGCGTGACGGATAGCCCGGCCAAGAGCGGGTGTTGCCATGTCGCGGATTGTGGCGCTCCGCCGGTCGGACCACAATGGCGGAGGAGGCAACCTGGGAGGCAGAAGATGCGGGCCATTGTCGTGGCGCTGCTGTTGATGACGCACGCCGTTTGGGCCGCTGAGTTCGATCCGGCGTTGCTCGATGGGGCACGGAAGGAAGGCACGGTCACCTGGTATACCGGTCTGATCGTCAACCAGGCGGCCCGGCCGTTGGCGGAGGCGTTCGAGACCCGGTTTCCGGGAGTCAAAGTGAGCTACGCGAGGGCGAGCAATACCGAGACGACGCTGAAGATTCTCAACGAGGCCCGGGCGCGTCGGACGGCGGCCGATGTGTTCGATGTCACCAGCGGGATTTACACGCTGCTGGACGCGCATGTGGTTGCCGCTTATCCGCCGCGTAGCGCGGCTCGCTTCGCACCGGAATACAAAGACAAAGACGGCTACTGGACGGCGTCGAACCTGTATTTCATGACGCTTTGCTACAACACGAATTTGATCAAACCCGCCGATGCGCCACGGACTTTCGAGGATCTCGCGGCGCCGCGTTGGTCCGGCAAAATCGCATGGACGGCGGAAATGGCGATCACCGGACCTCCGGGTTTCATCGGCACGGTGTTGACCACGATGGGCCCGGACGCGGGAATGGCGTGGCTGAAACGCTTCGCGGCACTCCGTCCGGCGGCTTTACCTATATCTCCCCGAGCCGTGATGGATCAGGTGATCAGTGGTGAATACGCGATTGGCATGCAGATTTATAATCACCACGCGGCGATCAGTTCCGCCGTTGGAGCACCGGTGGACTGGGTAAAGCTTGAGCCTTTGGTTGGATTATTCAGCCTGATGGGTGTGCTGAAGGACGCACCGCATCCCAATGCCGCGCGATTATTCGTTGAATACGTCATGTCGGACGAGGGCCAAAAGGTGCTGGCTGACAACGACTATCTGCCCGCGAGTCCGGATGTGGCGCCACGCATTCCCACGCTTCGGCCGGACGCGGGTGGCTTTAAGGTGAACTATATTTCGCCATTGATCGCCCGGGACGAACTGCCAAAATGGATCGCGATTTATCATGAGTTATTTCAATGAAGCTCATCCTTCTGGCCGTATTGCTCTTGCTTACGCGCGCCGCCTGGGCGGCTGAGCCAGACCCGGCGATGATCGAGGCGGCTCGCAAGGAAGGCTCCGTGGTTTGGTACAGCACGCTGATCATCAACCAGATCGTGCGTCCGATGGTGGATGCCTTCGAGGCGAAATATCCCGGCATCAAAGTGGAGTATTCGCGTTCGTCTTCATCCGACGTCGCGTTGAAGATCGTGAATGAAGCACGCGCCCGACGTGTGCAATCCGACTTGTTCGATGGGTCCAACACGGTGTTCTTGTTGCGCGATCCGCGGCTGGTGACGGCATATGCGCCGAAAGCCGTGGGAGCGTGGCCAGCGGAACTCAAGAGTCAAGACGGTACCTGGACGGCGCTGAATATTTTCTACTGGACGGCGGCTTACAATACCAACCTGGTGAAACCGGAAGATGTGCCGAAGACTTATGACGACCTGCTGGATCCGAAATGGAACGGCAAAATCGCCTGGACCTATGACCTGACACCGGGAGGACCGCCGGGATTTGTCTACAACATCCTCAGTACGATGGGGCAAGAGAAAGGCATGGCCTGGCTGCGTGGTTTCGCCCAGCAGGAACCGGTTACGATCCCGGGCGCGCAACGAGTGGTGCTGGACCACGTGATATCGGGTGAGTATCCATTATGCGTGATGATCCTGAATTATCACGCGGCGATCAGCATGAAGGCTGGCGCCCCGGTGCGATGGTTGAAAATGGAGCCGTTGTTGCAAACAATGGGTCTGGTCAGCATCACGGGGAATGCTCCGCATCCCAACGCGGCGCGATTAATGGTGGAGTTCATGCTGTCAGAGGAAGGCCAGAAGGTTCTCGCCGACAACGACTACATCCCGGCTCATCCGGGCGTACCGGCGAGGATGCCGGAACTGAAGCCGGATGCCGGAGGGTTCAAGGTTAACCTCGTCACTCCGGAGATGGCGCGCGATCAAACCGCGGCCTGGACCGCGATTTATAAGGACCTGTTCCGTTGAACATCGCGGCGGCGGATCCGAGAGTCATTATCGCCGTGGTCGTGGGAGGTGTCCTGGTCGCGTTGATGGTGCCCCCTTTATGGATGCTGCTGCAGGATAGTGTGACGACGACGGACGCGTTTGGGGATGTCACCGGCCTGACGCTACAGCACTTTCATAAACTCGTGATCGAGAAGCGCGCGCTGACCAGCCTGGTGAACAGCCTGGTCTTCGCCGCTGGGAGTACCGTGCTTTCGCTGCTGACTGGCGGCGCGCTGGCGTGGCTGGTGGAGCGGACGAACGCGCCGTTGAAAGTGCTGGCTTATCTCGTCGCCATTATTTCGATGGGAACGCCTTATGTTTTGCACGTCATCGCGTGGTTGTTCCTGTTGGGCAAGATCGGTCCGTTGAACGATCTATGGCGCCAGGTGACCGGTGAGACCGGCGTGCTGTTTAACGTGAATTCCATGGCCGGTATGATTCTCATCGAGGGATTCCTCTGGTCGCCTTTGGTGTTCTTGCTGCTGGGTTCGACGTTCCGGGCGGCGAACGCCGACATGGAAGAAGCCGCGCGCATGAGCGGTGCGTCGGTTTTCGATACGCTGCGGCGCATTTCGTTGCCATTGGCGATGCCGTCGCTGCTGGCGCTCGCGTTGTTCGTGTTCATCCGGGCGATCGGCGGATTCGAGGTTCCGGCACTGGTCGGGATGCCCGGCAGAATCTACGTGCTCACCACTGACGTCTATGAATCGACGGTCACGGTTCCGCCCGATCTTGGCCACGCGGCGGCTTTCTCGGTCGTCATGGTCGTGATCGTCGCGGTGCTGTTGGCATTCTACGGACGGTTGTCGAAAAACGCGGAGCGGTATCACTCAATCACGGGCAAGGGCTATCGGCCTCGGCCGTTCGATCTCGGGCGAGGCCGGTGGATCGCCGGCGCATTGATCGTATTGAACTTTGTCGTGGTGCTGTTGTTGCCGTTATTGACTTTGGCATGGATGTCGTTGCTGCCTTTCCTGCGCTCGATCAGCATCGCGGGTTTCGCATCGTTGACGCTGAAGAACTATCGGGCGGTGCTGACGGCGCCAGGTTATATCGGTTTGGCGGTGAACAGCCTGATCGTCGCGGCGGGCGCGGCGACGGCGATCATGGCGATCACGTCGCTCGCCGGCTGGATCGCGGGCCGTAACGGACCGGGCGGCCGGATCCTCGATCAATTGGCCACGCTGTCGCTGGTGTTCCCGGGAATTTGTCTTGGCGTCGCGGTGATGGAGGTGTGGCTGCGCATTCCTCTGCCGGTATATGGCACACTATGGATCATCGGGATTGCTTATGTGATCCGCTACATGCCGTTCGGGATGCGATACATTTACTCGGGCGTCCTGCAGTTGCATCGGGAACTGGAAGAAGCCGCGGGCGTCGCGGGGGCGGGAACCATGACGACATTGCGGCGTGTTGTCGCGCCACTTCTGACGCCGGCGTTGGTCGCCGGTTGGCTGTTCATTTTCCTGATCGCCAACAAGGAGCTGGCGATCGCCGTGTTGCTGGCAAGCCCGCGGTCTCAGGTCATCGCCGTCGCGATTTTCGACCAATGGGTGAACGGACAGGGCGGTGAGCTCGCGGCGTTTGGCCTGATCTGGACGGTGCTGATGACAATCATCGCCACGGTGTTCTTCGTTTTCACACGGCGCGGAGGCGTCGATGTTCATGGCAATTAAATCATGTTGATTGTCCGCGGCCTGACCAAAATTTACGGTGATCACGCCGATACCCGTGCGGGTGGCGTGCGGGACTTTTCGTTCGAACTGCCGCCGGGCACATTTTTTACCCTGTTGGGCCCCAGCGGTTGTGGGAAGACGACTACCCTACGCTGCATCGCCGGGCTTGAACGGCCCGACGCCGGGCAAATTCGTATTGGAGACGCTACGCTTTATGATTCGACCGTCGGCACAGCCGTCCCCTTGAACCGCCGCGGCATCGGCATGGTATTTCAATCCTACGCGATATGGCCGCACATGACGGTGTTCGAAAANNCTTTCCGGCGGACAGCAGCAACGCGTCGCGTTGGCTCGGGCGATCGTTCACAAGCCCAGGCTGCTGTTGTTGGATGAACCGTTGTCGAATTTGGACGCGGCGTTGCGGGAGGAAATGCGGATCGAACTGCGCCGTTTGCAGCAACAGATCGGGCTGACCACGGTCTATGTGACGCACGATCAGGCGGAGGCGCTGGCGATGTCCGACCTGATCGCGGTCATGGATCACGGCCGTGTCGCGCAGATGGATGAGCCGCGCGCGATTTACTTCCGTCCCGCCAACGAATTCGTGGCTCGTTTCATCGGTGCCGCGAATCTGCTGCATGGGACGGCCGACGCGCCAACCGGGCCAGGCGACCTGGGCTCGGTCGTTCTTGACGATGGTGACCGTATCCGCTGTGTGTTTCCGGCGGGTGGAGCGGCGAGAAGCGCGGTGACGGTATCGCTGCGGCCCGAAAGCCTCGTTATCGGGCCAGGAGACTGCCAAACGGATGCCGCGTCGAACACGCTGGCGGGAATCGTGGTCGGCTGTAGCTTTCTCGGCGGTACAGCGCGGTACGACGTTCGAGTGAAACAGCGGATTTTGCGGGTGACGGCGCCGTCGGATGTCACGTTTCCCGACGGAACGCCGGTGCATCTGACGTTTGCATTGGACTCGGCGGTCGTGGTTGGGTGATCTGGTGACCGGAACTCCGTTCAACATGAAGTGGGCACCATGCGTTATCTGCTGATCGCGATGTTTTTGACGTTGTCCTGCGCCGCGCGGGCGCAAACGCGAATTGACGAGATGAGCACCACGTTTCGGTGGCTCGGTCCCAACGATAAGATCGTCATCGACCGCTATGACGATCCGAAGGTCCCGAACGTCTCTTGCTATCTGTCACGGGCGGAAACCGGAGGCGTGAAGGGCGGGCTCGGTCTGGCTGAGGACCCAAGCCGGTTTTCGATCGCGTGCCGGGCGGTGGGACCGATCACGATTCCGCCCGGATTGCCGAAGCGAGAAGTGATCGGATTCGCGCAGGCGTCGATCTTCTTCAAGAGCTTTCAAATCCACCGGTCGGTCGACGCGGAAAAGAACGTGCTGATCTACACGGTGATCAGCACGAAGTTGATCAACGGCTCGCCGTTCAACAGCATCAGCGTCGTGCCGGCCAACGCACCGTAATCCGCATGGACGCTGTCACCATTCCCGATACGCTGCGGGAGTTCACATTCAACGGCGCGCCCACGCTGGAAACGGAAGAATCCGGCATCCGGTATTTCGTCAACGAATATTGGACCTCCGGCCAGCGTAAGGGACATAATCTGCATGAAATCAGCTACCGCGCCTGTTTCAAACCGCAGCTTCCCGGTTTCTTCATCGCGCGTCTGACACGGCCGGGCGATACGGTTTACGATCCCTTCGCGGGACGTGGCACGACTTTGGTGCAGGCGGCGTTGATGGGATGTCGCCCGGCGGGAAACGACATCAACCCGTTGTCGGAGATGTTGGTGCGGCCGCGGATGGAACCGGTGTCATTGCATGCGGTCGCGAAACGGTTGCAGTCGATTGGCATGGGCGACACCGCGCATCAGGACGACGAACTGACGGTGTTTTTTCACCCTCAAACACTTGGCCGGATCCTCGCCGTGCGCACGTGGCTGTTGGAACGCGCGGCGAGCGGTTCCCTTGATGCCGTGGACCGATGGATCCGCATGCTTGCGCTCAATCGGTTGACCGGACATTCGCCGGGATTTTTCTCCGTCTATACTTTGCCGCCCAACCAGGCGACGTCGATCACGGCGCAGCGGAAAATCAACGAAAAGCGCGGTCAGGTACCACCGCCGCGTGATGTCGACGCGGTCATTCTGAAAAAGAGCCGCGGGTTGCTCACGGACGGTGCGATGCCGCCGCATCCGGAGGCACTGTTCATGACAGGCCCAGCGGATCGAACGCCGGCGCTTTCGGACGGTTCGATCGATCTTGTCGTTACTTCTCCGCCGTTCCTCGATATCGTCGATTATGAGGGCGATAATTGGTTACGCTGCTGGTTCGCGGGGATCGATCCGAGTACTGTGAAGATCGATCGGCACCGCGGCGTCGTTGACTGGGAAAACTTTGTGCGACGCGTGTTCCAGGAACTCGCGCGTGTCACGCGGCCCGGTGGAACGGTGGCGTTTGAGGTCGGTGAAGTGCGCGGCGGCAAGATATTATTGGAGCGGCATGTCATCAACGCCATCGCTGGCCTGCCATTCGAGGTATTGGGCGTCATGGTCAACCAGCAATCGTTTACCAAGACGGCGAATTGCTGGGGGGTGGGCAACAACAGCGCCGGCACGAATTCCAACCGGATCGTGCTCGCGCGCCGGCTTTGACCGGTCAGCGACCGCCGCCGGACGGCGCCTGGGTCGATGTCCTCGCCAGCAGCAACGTCAGCGGTACGGCGGTGAAAAACGCGACACCCATTAGCATGAATACGTCGTTATAAGTCAGCGTCAGAGCCTGCTGATCCACCAGCGCGGCGATCCGCTTCAGCGCCATCAATTCGGCACCCTCGGGACTGACCGATCGCAACAATGCGGTAAGATTATCCAGCATCGCGGTCGCGGCCGGCCGTGACCATGTCACTTGTTCCCGGAGAGATTCGCCGTGCACCGACATGCGAGTGTTGATCACGGTGTTGATCACCGCGAGGCCGACGGCGCCTCCGAGATTACGCATTAAATTGTAGAGCCCGGCGGCGTTCTTCATGGCCATCGGTGGCAATCTGCCCAAAGCCATCTGGTTCGACGCGATCATCACGAACATCATCGAAAAGCCGCGGAACACCTGCGGGCCGAGCAACTCCCAGAACGCCGAGTCCTTGGTCAGATGGCCGGTCCACCAGATCGCCGTGCCGGTCATGAACAGGCCGGAAACGATGATAAAGCGGACATCGACCTTCTTGATCAGGAAGCCGACGATAGGCGCCGACGCGAACATGCCAAAGCCGGTGACGAACATGGTCTCGCCAATCTGCAGGCTGTCATAGCCGCGCACGCGGCTCAGGAATAACGGGATCATGTAGGTGGCGCCGTACAATCCGATGCCCAGAGTGAAGCTGAACAGGCAGCCGATGCTGAAATTGCCGTTCCGGAACGTACGGAGATCGACCAACGGATCCTTATGGGTCAGCATTCGCCAGAAGAACAAGATGCCGGCGATGCACGCGATAACGGTGCTTCGAACGATCGTCTCGTCCTCGAACCATTGCCAACGGCTGCCTTCTTCAAGAACGTACTCCACGTTGCCCAGGAACAGGGCCATCAAAACCAGGCCGAGCCAGTCGAAGCCGCGGCGCAACGCCAGGTTGGCCTTGTCGATATCCATCCATGACCAGACCACGCCCGCCACGGCGATGCCAAAGGGAACATTGATCAGAAACAGCCAATGCCAGGAGAACGTTTCGGTCAACCAACCACCCAATGTGGGACCGATGGTGGGGGCCAGGGTGGCGGTGAGGCCGATCATCACCGAGACGCGAGCTCGGCGGTCTGGCGGAAACAGCAAAAACGCCGTCGCGAACACGGTCGGGATCATCGCGCCGCCAATAAAGCCTTGCAGCGCGCGGTAGACGATCATTTGTTCCAGGCTGGTCGCACTGGAACAGGCCAGCGAAAACAGGGTGAAGCCGATCGCGCTGCCGACGAACAGAACGCGGGTCGACAGCAATCGTGAAAGCCACCCCGACATCGGGATCATCACGATTTCGGCGACGAGGTAACTGGTTTGCACCCAGGCGACTTCATCCGGGCTCGCGGCCAGTCCCGCCTGAATTTCACCGATCGACGCGCTGACGATCTGGATGTCCAGGATCGCCATGAACATGCCGACGACCATCGCCATGAAACCGGCCCATTGGCGCCACGTCACATGGGCCGGCGAGGCGGGGGGCATCATTTTCCCGCGATCGCCGCCAGCGCGGTGCCCCACCAGCCAAGCCGAACGGCGTCCGGTCCGCGCGTATCGACTTCGGCGGTGACGGACAGGCCGGAGCGCAGCCACATCGCGCGTTTGGCCTGCTCCGCGTCGATCCGCAGCTTGACCGGAACGCGCTGGACCACCTTGGTGAAATTGCCGGTCGCGTTTTCCGGCGGCAACAGGCTGAACAAAGCCCCTGTCGCCGGCGCGAGGCTATCGACCACACCATCGACGGCGTCACCGGGATCGATGTCCGGTATCAGCCGCACTTTCATGCCCGGCCGCATCAAATGCAGTTGCGTTTCCTTGAAATTGGCGACCACGAACAACTGCTCGGGCGGCGGCGCCAGCGCCATCAGTTGCGTTCCCGGCACGACATGTTTGCCGACCTGGGCTGACCTGTTGCCGACGATCCCATCGAACGGCGCGCGAATNNACGACGATCTGGTCGTTCGCGGCGGCCTCCTGCGCGATCGAAACACCCAGCATCGCGGCGGCTTTGCGGCTTTCGGTCACGGCGAGGTCGTTGGCCTGTTGCGACGCCCACCCGTTCGCCCGCAGTGCCGATGAGCGTTGCGCGTCGTGCGCGGTGCGGTCGCTCTCCGCGGCGGCGTTGGCGCGCGTGGCCGCCGTCACGGCCAAATTGGTTCGTTGCTGGGCGATTTGCGCATGCAACGTCGCGACCGAAGAACGCGCCTCCTCGACGGCGGCCTCGGCCTGTTTTTCCCGTGCCAGCCAGTCGGTCGGGTCCAATTCGACCAGAGGATCGTCTGCGTGGACCCGTTGATTGTCGGTGACGAGGACGCCGGTGATGTCCCCATCGATGCGGGGACTGAGCACGGTGATGTCACCCTGGACATAGGCGTTGTCGGTGCTCTCGATCCAGCGGCCTTCGATGAACCACCAGTATCCGGCGATGGCCGCCAGAATGACGCCCAGAAGCGCGACCGGAAAGCCAACCACATGGCGGCGCGAACGCCTGGGCGACGGCTCCGCGCGGGTTTCCGCGGCCTCGTTCGCCGGGGCCGGCTTCGTGATGGCGTTCATTCCCTGACTCCTGAACTGAACGGTTCAGTCCAATCCAACGATGACGGCATACGGGCTGGCGGTCAAGACTGAACTGAACGGTCTGGTTTATGCTTGCGGTCAGCGCGCTTTCGCGGCATCCCCAGATGATGGCCGGGTCAGAGGACGCTGAATCGCCGAAACGGCGCGCGATTTTGAACGCCGCGACTGAATTGTTCGCGGCGCGAGGCTATGGCGCCGTGAGCATGGACGCGATCGCCCGGGCGGCCGATGTATCGAAGGCGACGCTCTACGCGCATTTCGAGTCCAAGGACCGGCTGTTCGCGACGATCGTCCATGTCGCGTGCCTCGAGAATATCATGCCCGCCGACGATCTGCCGGAGGATGGCGCCCTCGATATGGCAAGCCTTGGAGAGGTGCTGCGGACGATCGGCGGCAGAATCCTGAGGTTCTTTCTGCTCGATCGATCATTGGCCATTCATCGGTTGGTCATCGCGGAGAGTGTGCGGTTTCCTGAACTCGGCCGAGCCTTTTACGACAACGGTCCGGTCGCGGGCAGGCAGCGGCTGGCCGCCTGGATGGCGTCGCAACCCGCGCTGGATGTGCCGGACCCTGAAGTCGCGGCCGAGCAGTTCCTTGGGCTGCTCCGGTCCGGTTTGTATCTCCGGGCTACCCTGGGCCTCGCACCGGCGCCGGATGCCGCCGCGATCGAGGCTGTCGTGGCCGCCGCCGTTGGCACATTCCTGCGCGCTTACAGGGCATAGTCCGGCGCATCGGCGCGGGATGAATTGCTTCAGTTTTGGCTCGCCTGCCGCGCCGCCGCGCCGTCTCCCGCGTCGGACGCCGCGTGTTTGGCGGCTGTCCGCGCGGCTTTCTTCGCCGCGCGCCAGGCCTTGATGTCGTCCATCGTGATGTAACCGTGGTGCTCGACATCGATCTGGGAGAAGGACTTCGCGAGTGACTTATAGCCCGACGATGCCTGCTCCATCGTCATATGCCCATCATGGGTCGTGTTGGCGTCCGCGAAATGTTCCGCGGCGGTCCGCCGGCCGTGATGGGCGGGCGCGGAAGCCGCGGGCGGGGCCGATTGGGCGAAGGCTGGACCGGCGAGCAACGGCAGCAGCAAAAGGGCGTGGAGCAGGCGCATGAGAGGAGCCTCCGGGACAAGTGGCGATCCCGGAAACCTGGCGGCAAAAACCTAATCTTCGGTGAACGAAATTCGGATTAGCGGGAAATTTTTTCGCGAATCACCTGGATCGCCAACTCGACGCCCGCCCGGTCCACGTCCAGATGCGTGCAGGCACGCACCCGATATTTGCCAACCGTGGAGACCTGAACGCCGTCCCATCGAATACGGTCCGCCAGTTCGTCCGCCGTCACGCCGGCGCCGCGCGTATCGAAGAACACCAGGTTCGTCTCGGGCTCCTCCACCATCAGACCAGCCACCTGAGCCAACCCCTGAGCAAGGAAACGGGCGTTCGCATGGTCCTCGGCGAGGCGGTCAACGTTGTGGTCGAGCGCGTAGGTGCAAGCGGCCGCGCAGATGCCCCCCTGCCGCAGCGAACCGCCGAGCCGCTGCTTCCATTGCCAGGCCTCATCGATAAAGCGAGCCGAGCCACACAGCACCGCCCCGAGCGGTGCCCCGAGGCCCTTGGTGAAATCGAGCCAGACTGAGTCGCACTTCGCCACCATCTCATGCGCCGGCACCCCGGCCGCGACGACGGCGTTCATCAGGCGGGCGCCGTCCATGTGGGTGCGCATCCCGGCCTCGTGGGCCGTGTCCATGATGGCGTTGAGCTTATCCAGAGGCCAAATGGAACCACCGCCGGAATTCGCGGTTTGCTCGACTTCCAGCAAGGTTTGCGGTGGGGCGTTGCGGCGCGGTTCGCGCAAAGCGGCGCGCACGGTCTCCGGATCGAACTGTCCCCGTTCCCCTCGCAAGCCCAGTACCACTGCTCCGGTCAGTGCTCCCGGGCCGCCGCCCTCGTTGGCGATGATGTGCGATAACTCGTGCGCCAGGATTTCATCGCCGGCGCGGCAATGGGTCAGGATCGCGATCTGATTGCACATCGTGCCGGAGGGCAGGAACACCGCCGCCTCCTTGTCCAGCAACGCGGCCATTCGGTCGCACAATTCCAGGATCGCCGGATCGTCGCCGTGTTGCTCGTCGCCGACTTCCGCCGCCATCATCGCCTCTTTCATGCCTGGCGACGGTTTGGTTTGCGTGTCGGAATAAAGGTTCACCCGCAACGGTGGCAGAGCCGGGTCCATACGAGCGGGGGCGTAGATGGAGGAATAAGCCATTGCGTGGGCTCCGGTCAGGCTTTTGGCGCCGTGGGGCGCGGTTTCGAAGGACCGTAAACCGCGATGGCCCGCTTATGGAAGGCGGCGACCATCCGGCGCACGGCTTCGTTGAACACCACGCCGATGGCGGCCTGCAAAATCCGGCTGTTGAACTCGAAATCGACATAGAAGGCGACCTCGGTGCCGTCCGGATGCGGCAGGAAGAGCCAATGGTTGTTCAGATATTTGAACGGACCTTTTTCGTATTGAACGTCGATGCGCTCGGGACGCGATGGGGTCACCCGGCTGGTGAACGATTCCCGGAACGGCCCGTAGCCGATCGTCATGTCGGCGTGCACCTCTTTGTCGGAACTGGACCGCACCCGCGCGGCGACGCACCACGGCAGAAACTGGGGATATTTGGCGACGTCGAGAACGAGTTCGAACAGTTGTTCAGGCTTGTAGGGCAAAACCTGGCGTTCGGCGTGCGTGGGCATTAGCGAGTGGCGCGCAGCGCCGCGAAATCCTCGTCGGCGTGATACGAGCTTCGGGTCAGCGGACTGGCCGAGACGAGGTGAAACCCTTTCGCGCGGGCGACGGCGGCGTACTGGTCGAATTCCTCGGGCGTGATGAAGGCTTCGACGGCGGCGTGCTTGACGGTCGGCTGCAGGTATTGGCCGATTGTCAGGAAATCGACGTCGGCGATGCGCAAATCGTCCATCACCTGGGTGATTTCGGTGCGGGATTCTCCCAACCCGACCATGAGGCCGGATTTGGTGAAGATCGACGGATCGCGCCGTTTGACCTGATCGAGCAGGCGCAGCGACTGATAATACCGCGCGCCCGGCCGGATCGTGGGGTAAAGCCGAGGCACCGTTTCCAGGTTGTGGTTGAACACGTCGGGACGCGCGTCCGCGACAATCTCCATGGCGCCGGGTTTGCGCAGAAAGTCGGGGGTCAGGACCTCGACCGTGGTTTGCGGCGCGGCGGCGCGGATCGCGGCGATGGTCGCGGCGAAATGGGCGGCGCCGCCGTCGTCCAGATCGTCGCGATCCACGCTGGTGACGACGACGTGACGCAGGCCGAGTTTGGCGACGGCGTCGGCCACGCGGGCCGGCTCATCGTGATCGAGACGTCCGGGCATCCCGGTCGCGACATTGCAGAACGAGCAGGCGCGCGTGCAAATGTCGCCCATGATCATCATGGTCGCGTGACGTTGCGTCCAGCATTCGCCGATGTTGGGACACGCGGCTTCCTCGCAAACGGTGGTCAGCCGGTTCTCCCGCATCAGCGCGCGGGTCTCATGATAGATCGGGTGATTGGGCGCTTTGACACGGATCCACGCGGGTTTCCGCTGGATCGGGTTGTCCGGGCGGTTCGCCTTCTCCGGATGCCGGGCGGACGATTGGAGACGGTGATCGACGACGATGTGCGTTGCCATGGTGAGGAGAGAAGTGGCGGTTGCGGGGTGGTGGCGTCAAGGCGTGGTTGCGGCCGAGGATCGCCTGAAGATCTCTCGGATGTTGCACCGCACGGAGAGCTTGTTGCTCTGGACAAGGAGATATGTCAGGAATATCTCAAGGATGACGTCAGGAGGAAACACGATGACCCATGCAATTCTCGGGCGATGGGGGAAAAATCTCGCCGTGCGCTTGCCCAACGAGATCGCCAGCGAACTCAGCCTTCGCGAGGGTGAGCGGGTTGAGGTCGTGTCGAGCCCAGGACAGATTGTCATTCGGCGGGCCAAGCCGAGATACACGCCGGAGGAGTTGTTCGCCGGAAAGACGCCCGGTGAGTGGCGGACGATTTACTCCAATGCGTACGAATGGGGGCCTGACGCCGGTCAGGAAACGCTGGACGAATGATTGAGACGGCCTGGCAACCGGATGCCGGGGACCTGATCTGGACCGACTTCAATCGGACGAATGGTCGGGAGGAAGGAGGACGGCGGCCCGCTTTGGTGGTGTCCGCGAAAGTATTCACCGCGAATACGGGGTTGGCGGTCGTCTGTCCGATCGTCTCCCGTGCCCGGTCGGTCCCCACCAGCGTCGTTCTGCCGTCCGGGCTTCCGGTTTCGGGCGAAATCCTGCTCAGTCACATTCGCAGCATCGATGTTCGGGAGCGGCCGGTGACATACGCCGGCGCGTCGATCAGCGAAACGCTCGCCGAAGAGGTCCGTGCGAAACTCGTGGCGCTGATCGCGATTTAGTACCCGCCCGAGCTCGGATCGGTCACGTCGCCTCACGCACAACAGAGAGTCATTGTCCTACGCCTCGAACCGGGGTTCGATCCTTGCAGCCCGATTTCTTCTGATATCCGGCCATCAGGCGGCGGACGGTTGCCTCACGGTCCGGTCCGCCTGGCCCAGAAGCAGGCCGGAGACCGAGATATCCTCGTCCAGCTCCTCCCAATGCAACCCGGGGCCACTGACACTGATTTCGTACCGGGCCCGTTGCGCGGGCGTGGCTGCCGCCAATCTCGGGAACCACGTGAGCGGCACGCCCAGGGTACGGCCGTCCGTGAGGCCGACCCACATCGTCGAGGCGTCGAACCATACCCGGTTAGCCGAAATGCTCATGCCATGCCCTTTCTATCAGGTCCTTACGCTCGACCGCGGCACGCGTGACGCGTGCGAGGGTTTGCTGGTCGAAGCCCCGAGAGTAAGCAACCCGCACATTGGGGTAAAGCCACAGTTTGGCATCGCCGTACGCCGTGCGGGCATGAATATGGACTGGCTCGCGCGGATCGCCCTCATTCGAGAAGAAGAAAAAACGTATACCGTCCAGGCGGAAGACAACTGGCATGGGTTTGGGTATCGGACCGGGGGCCGATCGAACCCGGGAACCATGAATTTCGGCCTAACTTCGGCGTTTACCGCCTGGCAACGCCGCGCGTGGCCACCGCCGCGATCCGGCCACCACACTTGCGACCGTCGCCTCCGACCAGGCTGCCGCGCCGCACCGACCGCCTTGACCACATCGTGAGCAGCGAAGTCCAACGGGGGGTCGGGCGAGATCGTTCAGGAAGCGGCTGATGCGCCGGGGGCCGATGACCCTGCGAAGGCCCTCATACACATCGGCGTCGGTTGTTATGGTGAGCTTCTTGGGCATGCTTAACGATAAAGCACTCGAAACCCGAGCCAGGCGACCTGATAAGGCTCGCCCTATTCGGCCGCTTCCGCGTCGATCTTCCGCTCGTTACGCTTGCGTTGGTTCGGGTCGAGGAACCGCTTACGCAGTCGGATGGCGGCCGGCGTGACCTCCACCAGTTCATCGTCTTCCACGTAGGCGATCGCCTGCTCCAGGCTCATCTTGCGCGGCGGGATCAGCAGCATCGCGTCATCTTTGCCGGCGGCGCGGATGTTGGTCAGCTTCTTTTCCTTGA
>PLSZ01000232.1 GCA_003164305.1 Acetobacteraceae bacterium | reverse complement strand
TCCTGAGCGTCGCCGAACAGGGATTCCAACTCATGACAAACAGTTTCGAGTTGCGACCAGACCTCCGGCAAGGTGCCCTGCAATAAAGCATTGTCGCGCAGCGCGTGCCTTCCCGCGACCACATCCTCACCCTGCGCATTGAACTGGAAGTCGAAATAAAATTCCTTCTCGCCGGTGGCGGGATTGCGCGTAAACCCCACGCCGGCACCGGATTTGCCGCCAGCGTTGCCATAAACCATGGTCTGCACGGTCACCGCCGTACCCGCGTGGTTATTAAGACCCTTAAGCGTCCGCCACGCTTTGGATTTTGGTGCGTCCCACGAACGAAACACTGCCTCCGCCGCGCGCGCCAGTTGAACGCGCGGATCAACGGGAAACGGCTCCCCTGCCAGATCGTGATAGCAGGACAGCATCCGATGCGTCAGATCGCGCGAGGCCCGATGATCCAGTTCGCGCTCATTATCCACGCCGGCGGCCGCCACCGCGTCACGCAGCAACGTATCGAACGGCGCCAGAGACAGTCCCGCGACAACCTCGGCATAACCCTGCGCCAGACGGCGGAAACTGTCCCACGCCAGCCGAGGATTGCCCGTGAGTCGGATCAGGCCGTCGACCGTTTCCGTGTTGAGGCCAATATCCAGCACGGTCTCCATCATGCCGGGCATAGAGACCGCGGCGCCGGACCGCACCGACACCAGCAATGGCCGGCGTGACGAGCCAAAGCCCAGACCGGTCGCCGCCTCGACGCGGCCAATGCCGTTGGCCAAAGCCGACCCCAGCGCTTCGGCGTTGGCGGCGGTATCGCGCGGCAGTCCGCACCACCGCACCGGCAGCACGAAGCCTGGCGGCACTGGCAATCCGGCCGCCGCCATGCGCATCAGGTTGAACGCCTTGTTGCCCACCTCTTCCGCGCCGCGGGCGGGAAGCCTCTCTCGGGCCTGGATCGAATAAAACGGCGGCGCGTCAACCACGCAGTACCTCGCTCAACACATGGCCGCGCAACGCGAGGCTCGCATGCTTCAACGCGTCCATGCTCTCTTCGAGGCCGTCGCTGATCGCCGTGTAAAGATGCAGTTGGCGAAAGTCTTTCGTGTGCTCGATGGCGAGCGAGGTGACCTTGCGCTGCGCGTCGTCGGCGTCGTGTTCCAGCGCGGCGACGCGATCGATCGCGGTCAGGAAGTCGTCGGTGTCCTCACGCGAAGCCGGATTGGTGACGTGCGCGGCATGCGCCAACGCGCGGATCCATTCCTGCGTGGCTTCCACGGTCAGCGCCGCGAATCCGCGCAGCGCCTCCAGGGTTTCGCCGCCTGGCTTGTGCAAATCCGATTTGCCGTTCGCCAGCAAATCCAGCAGGAAAACCACATCCTCCAGATGATCGGCCGCGTCGTCGGCGGTTTCCAGCAATGTCTGGAATATGGCGCGATCGGGACGCCGCCGCGCCGCGTCGCGCGCCTGGACGACCAGCAAATCAGCGTCATGTTCAAAACGGCGCGCGCGATGCGCTCGTTTGGTGAACCCACCATCGTCGGTCCCCGCCGCCAGCACGCTATCCTGCGCCAGTGAGGCGATTTCGAAGATCAGCCCGCCATGGTCGAGCGACACGCCCAGTAGCCGGCGCTCATCGTCGGTGAAATGGCGTTGCAGTTCCGTTCGGATACGATCGGCGATCAGACCGTGCGACTGGCCTTCCAGCAGACCGCGCGCGGCGGCCTGCAACACGAACTGAATGAACGCCACCGTTGGCTCCACGCCGAGCACGTCAGACAGGCGATCACCAAAATGCATCGCGGTGCCGGCGGTCGACTCGACGGCGGTGTTGATCGCGCTGGCGCCGCCGATCTCCAGAAAGCCGCGATGACCGATCTCATTCTGAGCGGCCCACTTCAGCACCTCCAACCGGCGCGGACCCGGCAGGAAGCTCCGCAACTGCTTGCGCGCGCGATTCCAGTCGATCAGGAACACCAGCCGGGAACCCAGGAATTCGAGCACTCGAAGACAATCCTCCGGGTCCGTCGCCTGGATGGTGAAAGTGGCCAACTGAAACGGCAAACCCTCCGCCAGAGACGCGGATTGCGCCGAGCGCTCGTCTCCCCAGACGACGTTGATCGGCATCAGCATGTCGCGCAGGAAGCGCACGCGTTCCGGATGAACATCGCTGTAGGTGACGGTGACCGTCAGCGCCTCGACATGAATGACGATGACGTGCGCGTCGGTGGTTCCGATATCGTTCTGGATCACCAGACGCTCGCCGGCCCGCGTCGCGGTCGCGCCGAGGCCGGGATGATCGAACTTCAGCCGCGCGGTCCGGTTGATGCCCGCCATGAACGCCTTCACGCGCGGCCGGTCATCCTCCGTTAGCGCATAGACCGAGGCGCCATCGAGCACCTCTTCCGCCAGCGCTTCCTGCAGCGCGTTCAGTTCCTTGTGCAGATCCATGACCAGACGGTGCGGGCTGTCCTTGCTCTCCGCGTTGCCCTTGCGAGGACCGGCCTGGGTGATCGTGCCGATCTCGGCCGCGGTCAGGCTGTCCTCCGCCGCCGCCGGCATGGCATCCAGCAACGATCGCAACCGCTCCGCGTAGTCCGGTTTGCCGGCGGCGACGACCGGCGCGGCCATCGCCCGCAATTCGCCCTTGATGAGACCAATCACCTTCGCGGCACCCACCAAATGGTAGTGACCGGACTGACGCTGAGCGGTTTCCACCATGTCATCCAGCGATTCGTCCTCGATTCCGCGCGCACGCCGCTCCCGCCGCAAGGCGGGCACGGCCTGGTCAGGATGATCGGCATGGGAAAGCGCCGTCTGCAACAGAGAAAAATAGTATTTGACGCGATCGTTCGCGGCCAACGCCTCGGCCACGCCGGAGGCGCGCTCCAGCTCCGTCGCGCCAATCATTTCGAGAATGCGACTTTTCATGATACCCGGTTCCGGATCGCCCGGAATTGATAACGCGGTTGGGTCGCGCCGCCATTGACCTGGGTCAAAGTAAATCTGAGTGAATACCGATGAAATCGTCTTGAAGCCGCGGTTTCGGGCGGCAAATTTGAGATGTCATCGATTTGTCATTATTATCGGACTGGCGGCATCACGCGCGGAGTGCGAGGCAACAACATCATGGAGACGCGTGAGCTTCAGGTCGTGGCCGGCACGGTGATCGCCTTGCGGTTGTTCGACGTCGCCGATTCCATCGATCTCGCGTCGGCTGAGACGCTATGGGGTCAGCAGCAGCGACCGGATGGCCCGCGATCGCCGGGCTCGCGCGGGCGGCTCGTCTCCACGCCTCCCAAAGCAGTGGCGTTCGGGGTCGCGCCGTTGGACATCGCGCTGGAGCCAGTGCTTGTACGGATGGATAACGCCGACGTCTGGGCTGGCGCGACCGCACGGTTGTATGACTTCGGGGTCACCAGGCTGGCGTTGCACTTCACCGCCGATGCGCTGCCATGGAGCGACTTCACGAAGAGGGTCATCGCGGTCGATCGCAGCGTGGGGCCCGCCGCCGACTCTATGATCTGGCGCACGATGCTGGATCATTTGTGCCTGACGATCGCGCGGGCGTTGCTGCGTCCCACGCCTGACCGGCTGGAGGAAGACTATCTTGTCGCGACGGTCCGTGCCTTCGACGAAGCACCCGACGCCGAGGCGTTGCTCCAGCGCATCGACCTCATCCCGCTGCTCTCCGGCGAGGAGCGGCCGCTGTCGGAAAGCGCGCGGCGGGATTTATCCAGGCAGCGGTTTTCTTATTACGCCGACGACCTGGTCGTGCTGACCTGGGATCGGGCGTTCATTTACGAACCGCGCGGCGATACCGATGTGATCGACGTGCTGGAAGTGGCGAATGCGCAGTTGCTGGAAATGCGCTACTACGACGANNCAACGCGCAGTTGCTGGAAATGCGCTATTATGATCAGTTGCTGGATGCCGAACTGCCGAATATGTACAATCTCGTGCAAAGGATGCAGCGGACGCGTCCCTTGTTGGGATCCCGGCGGTTCGCGGATCTGGCGCGGCGGCTTTACACGCTGGTCGCGGAAGTCACCGAGTTGCGAGAAAAAGTTGATAACGCGCTGCAGGTGACCGAGNNATCATCCGCGACACCTACACCGCGCTTTACGATGAGGCTTCGTCTGGACGCGCGGCGCTGATGGAAGCCGCGATCGTCGTTCTGATCGTCGTCGAGATCGTGTTGGCGATCGTGCGTCCGTAGCAGGGACGTTCAATACGCCGCGGCCCACCCGTCGCGGCGAGGGTCGGAGCCCGCCATCCGCACACCGTTGTCCATGATCCGGATCGCCTGCACCATGCAGGGTCCTTCCAAAGTACCCACGCGGGTCAACCGGTGGCCCAATTGTTCCAGCCCGGCAAGGACCTCCGGGCCGAAACCGGGTTCGATGGTCAATGTGCCGTCGCCCTCATGCGGCCAGTTGGCGCTTTGCCCTTGCTGCGCCGAGGTCCAGCGTGGCGCCTCCAGCGCGGCCTGCGGGTCGGCGCCCAGATCCATCATCGCGGTCAGCACCTGCAGGTTGACCTGGACCTGATTGTCGGCGCCCGGGGTGCCCTCGACCGCCCAAAGCCGCCCGTCCTTGAAGACCATGGGCGCGTTCATCGTGTGCCGGACGCGCTTGCCGGGCACCAGACGGTTCGGGTGGCCCTCAGCCAGATGCCAGTACGCCATGCGATTGTTCAGCAGGACGCCGGTATCGCCCGCCGTCACACCGGAGCCAAAACCGGAGTTGATGCTTTGGATGCCGGAGACGGCGTTACCCTCGGCGTCGACCACGGCGAAATAGGTGGTGTCGCCGGCGCGCTCCGGTTCCGCCAGCGGCAGGTCGGCCGCGCGGGCCATGTCGATCTTGGCGGCGCACTCATCGGCGTAAGCATCCGACAGCAACCGGTCCAATGGCACGGCGCCGAAGCGAGGATCGGTGCCGTAACGTTCGCGGTCCAGAAAGGCGCGCTTCTTCGCCTCCACCAGCACGTGGACGCGATGCACCTCGTCCAGCGCGGAAAAGTCGAACCGCTCCACGATTTTCAGCATTTGCAGCATCGTGAACCCGGTGGAGTTCGGCGGTGTCTGGGTGACGCGAAACCCGCGATAGGCGATTTCGATCGGGTCCTGAACTTCCGGCTGGCACTCGGCGAGATCGCGTTCGGCCACCAGCACCCCGGCTTCCCGCATGCCGGCCGCGAGCCGCTTCGCCAGAGCACCGCGATAGAACGTCTCAGCGCCCCCTTCAGCGATTTCCTCGAGCGTGCGGGTCAGATCGGGCTGGCGGATGAGCTCGGCCAGGGCCGGCACGCCGGTCGCGTGGCCGCCCAGAAACACCGCGTGGCTGCGCCGGTCGGCGGCCAACACACCGCGAACGTCACCCGAGAAATGGCGATAGTGGTGGGTGGCGGCGAACCCCTCGCGCGCCTGTTCGACGGCCGGCGCGCAGAGGGTTTTCCAGGGCAGCGATCCCTTGGCCGCGTGCAGCGCCGCGAGGCCGGCGAGCAGCCCAGGGGTGGAGACGCTGAGCGGGCCACGGACGGCGATCCCGCTGGCGCGAAACCGCTCCGGCGTCGCGGCGAAGGGCGCGGCGCCGGTGGCGTTCCAGCAGCGTGTGCGGCCGGTCTTGCCGTCGTGTACCTGGTAGAAGCCGTCGCCGCCGAGACCGGACATCATGGGCTCGACGACGCCGAGGGAGAGGGCGATGGCGATGGTGGCGTCGATGGCGTTGCCTCCGGCGCGGAGGATGTCGATGCCAGTCTGGGTGGCGATCGGATGGTTGGTGCCGACCGCGCCGCGGCGGCCCATGATCAGCGTGCGGTAGGCGCGGGTTGGGATGTACATTTGGGCTTTGCTCCGACGAGGGCTTGTGTTGTGCCGCTCCGGCATCCGGGTTTCAAGCTTGCGGCGACAGAACTTCGGAGTTTGTCCGGCGCGGCATTTCGTTTTGCCGAGCCTGGGCGTGGCCCGCGCATGAAGGGTTGAGGACTGAGTTAACGGAGCCGGACAGCGTTCGCTCTGTACACGGCGGATCATGGTGTGATTTGACAAAGTAATATTATTAAAGAATGAGGCGCGGGGACGCGGAGATTTTTGGCCTCGCACGGGTGCGATTATATGAAGTTCCAGCCTTTCTCTGGCGTGCGAATTAAACGTTGATCCAGATGCTGTTTTCCGCGTCAAGAAAATCGCGGGTTCGACGCGAATTATATTCGATGCAAGCCCGCGCTACAGCAGACCCAGAAACTCCGGGCTCACGCAGTTCATAAATCACCCAATTCCCGGCATGCTCGAACGCACGCGATTTGAACGCTGGCCGGGAGGCAACACTCAGCGCCCTCAGCGTCTCCGCGTTCTCCCAGAAAATATCTTGCTTTGCCCTGCCGCGCCTCACGTCGGTGCCGATCCCCCCGGTGGGTAACTCAACATTCGCTTCCAGCGCGCGACCGATCCAATCCCTCTTGGCCGAAAATGACTGAAAGTTGGCCTTTCGGCCAAAACCATCCGCCGATAACCTGCAGCCCATGCCCTCGCCTCACCGCATCTTCATGCTCGCATTCTCCGATTGCCAGATCTTGGACGTCACCGGTCCCATGCAGATGTTCGCGGGGGTCAACGACGAGCGTGACCGCACCGAATACGAACTACGTATCGCCGCGCCCGCGCGCGGGCCATTCGCAACCACGTCCGGCGTGCGGCTCGTCGCCAACCTGGCGTTCGCCGACCTGCATGCCGAACACTTCACGGCCTCCGATACACTGATCGCGGCGGGCGGCGACGCGGGCGTTCGCGCCGCGTTGGCCACCGGCGAGCTCACGGCGCTGATTCGCCGCGCGGCGAGCCTTGGCGCGCGGATCGTTTCAGTGTGCACAGGGGCCTTCTTCCTCGCGGCGGCTGGCGTGCTGGACGGGAAGCGCGCCGCCACGCACTGGCGCGCCGTCGAACACCTGCGCCGCTTTCGCCCCGCCGTCGAAGTCGATCCCGAATCGATCTATGTGCGCGACGGCGACGTTTGGACATCGGCCGGGGTGACGGCCGGCATCGACCTCGCATTGGCCATCGTCGAGGCCGATTTCGGCCGGGAGGTCGCTCTGGCGGTGGCTCGGCGGCACGTGGTGTTTCCGATCCGGCCCGGCGGTCAGGCGCAGTTTTCACCGGCGCTCGCGGCCGGTGGGGCGCGCGATCGCCGGTTCGCGCGCCTCGCCGAGAGCGTGGCCCAACATCCGGCGAACGACTGGCGCACGGACGCGCTGGCGGCCGAGGCTGGGGTTTCGTTACGCTCGCTCAGCCGGCTGTTTCGCCGCGAGCTCGCCGCCAGCCCAGCGTCGTTCGTCGAACGCATCCGCATCGATCAGGCGAGGCAGGCGTTGCTGAAAACCGACGCGCCAGTGGAGACCATCGCCATCGATTGCGGCTTTGGTTCGTTACGCCGGATGGATCGAGCATTCGCGCGCAACATCGCGGCCACGCCGACAGAGTTTCGCGACCGTTTCAAACCTCAGGGAGGCTCCGTGTGTTCAACATCGGTTTCGTGATTTTTCCCAATCTGACGCAGCTGGATTTCACCGGACCATTGCAGGTGCTCAGTCGCCTGCCCGACGCGAAGACGCATATCGTGGCGAAATCGCTCGATCCGGTGCCGAGCGACTGTGTCCTCAGCATCCCGCCGACCGCGACGTTTCGGGACTGTTCCCAACTCGATCTGATTTGCATCCCCGGGGGCTCCGGGGTCGCACAGGCGATGGTGGATGCCGAAACGATCGCCTTCGTACGGCGGCAGGCCGAAAGCGCGCGCTACATCACGTCGGTTTGCACCGGCGCTTTTGTCCTCGGCATGGCGGGGTTGCTGAAGGGCCGGCGCGCGACGACACATTGGGCTTATACGGATTTACTGTCCAAAGTGGGAGCGACCCATGAGAAATCACGGGTTGTTTGGGACGGCAACGTGATCACCGCCGGCGGCGTGACCTGTGGGATCGACTTCGCGTTGCGGATCGTGGCCGGTATCGCCGGAGACGAGGTCGCGCAGTCGATCCAACTCGGCCTCGAATACGACCCGGAGCCGCCGTTCAACTCCGGGCATCCGGATCGCGCCCCTGAGGCGATCCGGCGGCGTGCCGTCGATGCTTTCGTCGCGCGGCGGAAACCGTATGAAGCGGCTTTGGGAATGTGACGCGAGACGGACGTTTGAGCGGCACCAACCGGGAACCTGGTCGTCGGTCCTGAGGCGGTGTTCGATGCCAAAACAGGTTGCCCGTCGCGGGTCATGAGGATTTCGGCCGGCCCGTCGCGCGGTCGATCCCGTGGGGCGCGCTCAGCGATGATGGATCGGACGCCCAGGATGCCCGGACTGGCCTTGCATCTGGCAATGTCGGTTCACGGTTCTTTCTCATCTCCGAGGGAGGATGCTGGCGAGGGGCCGCCCCCGCTTGCCCTTCCCGCACGCCGATGCGACAAGGCGCGCGGAATTCGTGGATAGTTGAACCCAGCCGAAACCAGCCCGGCGCGCGGAGGTGCAAGCATGTCAGATCTCGAAATCGTTTGGACAAAGACCGACGAAGCTCCGGCGCTCGCGACGTTCTCCCTGCTGCCGATCGTCGAAGCCTTCGTCGGTACGGCCGGCGTGACGATGAAGCTGAAGGATATTTCGCTGACCGGCCGCATCCTCGCCAATTTCCCCGAGAAACTGACGCCAGCGCAACACATCAACGACGAACTCGCCGAACTTGGCCAACTCGCGATGCGGCCCGAGGCCAACATCATCAAGCTGCCCAACATCTCCGCCTCGATCCCGCAGCTCAAGGCCGCGATCAAGGAGCTGCAAGACAAGGGTTACGACGTGCCGGCCTATCCGGACAACGCCGCGACGGACGCCGAGCGCGACATCCGGACCCGCTACGGCCGCGTGCTTGGCAGCGCCGTCAACCCGGTGTTGCGCGAGGGCAATTCCGACCGCCGCGCCGCCGGCGCCGTGAAGCAATACGCGCGCGACAATCCGCACAAGATGGGCGCCTGGAGCGCTTCTTCCAAATCGCATGTTGCGTATATGTCGGACGGCGATTTTTACGGTTCGGAAGTCGCGACCACCGTCGCGGCGCCGACCAATGCCCGTATCGAGCTGGTTGGCGCCGACGGCGCGGTCGCCGTGCTGAAGGCGAAAACGCCGCTGCTGGCCGGGGAAATCATCGACGCCTCGACGATGAGCCGCAAGGCGTTGCGCGCGTTCTACGCCGAGCAGATCGCGGACGCCAAAAAACAGGGCGTGCTGTTCTCGGTGCACCTCAAGGCGACCATGATGAAGATCTCCG
>PLSZ01000549.1 GCA_003164305.1 Acetobacteraceae bacterium | reverse complement strand
GATGCCGACCAGCGCCACCGCGCCGCGATCCTCCCGTGTGGCTTCCAGCGCCTTGCCGAGATCGGTGCGGGTCATCAACAACCAAAGCCCGACGAACGCCAGCAGCGATACGGCGCATCCGTAAAGCTGAGGCCAGGGCAGGAAGACTCCGCCCAGGTTAAGGGTCTTGCCGGTGAGCCAGGCGGCGGGGAGATTGCGAAAATCCGGGGAGAACAGCGTTTGCGCGAGGCCTTGCAACAATACCGCCAGCCCAAACGTGGCGAAGATCTGCACCATCCCTTTATTCGATCGCGCCCGCATCGCGAAACGCACCACGCCGAGATACGCGAACGCGCCGAACACGAACATGCCCGCCGCGACAAGCGGAGTCAGCAGAATCGGATCGAGCCCGGTCAGCAACACCAGCCCGAACATCGCGTACATGGCCACCATCAGGAATTCGCCATGCGCGAAGTTCACCACGTCCATCAGGCCGAAAATCAGCGACAGGCCGACCGCGACAAGGGCGTAGATCAGGCCCATCAACAGGCCGCTCGCCATGACCTGGAAGATGGTTTGCAGGGTCACCGCGAAATCGCCGTCACCCGTTCATGGGCCATTTGGCCGGAGCGATCGCCACCTCGGCGGGGAAGACTGTGACGAACTTACCACCCAGATACTGGATCAACACCGGATCGGCGGTTTCGTTCTGGCCCTCGGCGTCGAACTTTAGTTGCTTCCATGGCATGATCGTCTGATCGCCCGGGATGTCGGTCGCCGCCAGGGCGTCGCGCAGTTTCGTGCCGTCCGTTGACCCCGCCCGGTTCAACGCGTCAGCCAGGATCAGGATCGCCATCAACTGCCGCGAGGTGTTGTCATTCAGATCGCGCCCCGCGCGGGCCTTGAACATATCGTTTACTTTACCAATCGAAGGACGTTTCGTCGCCATGTCGATCGAGAAACTGGCGCGGGAAATCATCCCCTCCAGCTTATCGCCCACCGCGTCGAACGTTGCCTTGTCTGAGAAGCCCGCCGCCTGTGCCACGATGTTCTTCGGCTTATAGCCAAGGTCGGCGAACGTCTTGATCAGCAGGATCGCGTCGGTGGTATAGCAGGACGGCAGAAACACGTCCGGATCGGCGGCTTTGATCTGCTGCGCCTCGGCGGTCAGCGATGGTGAGTTGGCCTTGAACTTCACGTCGCAGGCGACCTTGTAGCCGCGCTCCGCCGCCAGTTTGCGCTGCACGTTCGACGAGTCAGTACCGAAAATCGTGTCCTCATAAAAGATTCCGACCGTGGCAATCGTTTTCCCCGCGGCCTTTTGCGCGTCGAGGAAATCGAACATGGCTTTCGAGAACATCTCGTCATGCGCCGACGGGCGGAAAAAGAATTTCAGGCCGCGCCGGTGCAGGCTCGGCGACGATGAATCGGCGGCGAGATAGGGTGTGGCGTAACGCTCGCACGTCACGCTGGCGGTCGCGGACACCGAGGAATGGAAAGCGCCGACGATGGCCGCGACCTTGTCCTGCGTGATCATGCGCTCGGCCTCCGATCGGCCCATCTGCGGGTCGCCCTGATGGTCGGCCATGATCACGCGAATTTTGGCGTTACCGAGGCTGGCGATGCCCGGGTTCTTCGCCGCGATCAGCGGAATATCGTAGCTGCCGTTGACGATTTCCACGGCCGTATCGAATGCGTGACGCGCATCGACACCGATCTGCGCGCTCGCCCCCGACATCGGATAAATCGCGCCGATCGCGATTTCTTTGCCGGATTGGGCGAAGGCGGAGCCGGACAGAGCCGTCAGCGCGGCGGTGCTTTTCAGGAAATGTCTGCGGTTCATCGTCCCGTCCTTCTGGTTTCGCCGCCGAGAACTGCCCGAAAAACAGGCTCGTCTTCGGAGCGCCGAATGTTTGTGCAATCGCGAGGGTCGTGGATCACGGATGGGCGAAGATGGCAACCGTTGACCGACAACTGATATATTAGTATTTCGACATTCATGGAGGAAGTCATCGAACGTCGCGTCAAACTGTCCGACCAGGCGTACGACACGCTGCGCCGCCGGATCGTACGCGGCGAATTGCCTCCCGGCGCGCGCCTGTCGGAACCCGAACTGATCGAGCAACTGGGCATTGGCCGCACCCCGTTGCGTGAGGCGATGCTTCTGCTGGCGCGAGAAGGTTTGATCCAATTGCTGCCCCAGTCTGGAAGTTTCGTCGCCCCCATCGATATCGCCCATGTCCGCGAAGCGCAATTTATCCGCGAGCACCTGGAGTGCGGCATCATCCGGGAGATCGCGGCCACGATCGATCGCCGCGGTCTGGCCGATTTGCGCCGCCTGTTGGACCAGCAACGAGACGCGCATGAGCACAGCGATCCCGCTCGGTTCTACGATCTGGATGAGGACCTGCACGCCACCTTCTGCCGGATCGCTGGCCGACCCGGCGTCTGGCGTGTGATTCAGGGCAACAAGTTGCACATGGACCGGGTGCGCCAACTCAGCCTGCCCATCGCCGACCAGATTCCGCGTCTGATCGGCCAGCATCGCGTCATCGTGGCGGCCCTCGGAGACCATGATCAGGATGCCGCCGAAATCGCGCTGCGAACCCATTTGCGGGAGGTGTTCTCGACCATCGACGCACTTCAACTCGATCACACAACAAAAACCGGAAGGAAGTCTCCATGAAACTTCGAAAACTGCCAGTCGCCGCCTTGATCCTCGGGTTCGCCGGCGCGGTGGTGGCGCAAACTCCGCCCCCGCCTGGCGCCAGTCCGCGGGTGGACGCGATCCACAAGGCCGGCGTGCTGCGGGTCGCGGTGCTGGCGAACGCGCCCTGGCTGGTCGAGAACACCTCCGGCGACGGCGACCAATGGTCCGGTCCCGCATGGCTGCTGGCATCGGAATACGCGAAGCTTCTGGGTGTGAAGCTGGCGCCGGTATTGGTTTCACATGAAACCAAAATCCCCGTTCTGGCGTCGAACCAGGTAGACCTCAGCATTACCGCTCTGGCGGAGACGCCGGAACGCGACAAGGTCGTCGATTTCGTGATTTATTCCAACACCAGCGTTTGCATGTTCGGGCTCGCCAGCGATCCGAAATTCGCGATGGCGCAAACAGTGGACGACCTGAACAAACCCGGCGTCATCATCGCGTATTTCGTCGGCGCGGCGGAAGAAGGCTGGGTCAAACAGCGTTTCCCGCTGGCGACATTGAAGGGCGTCACCAACTCCGGCGCCACCGCGCCGCTGGAGGACATCATGGCGCACCGTGCCGACGCTGCGCCGATCAATCGCATTCCCTATGTCGCGATGGCCGCCAAGGTGAAAGGTCTCGCCGCGTTGCCGAAGGAGAATAATTGCCAGAACAGCACCGAAAAAGCCCAGCCGGTGGGGCTGGCGGTGGATAAGGGGCAGCCGGTGTTTCTGGAGTGGCTGCGCGCGGTGGAAAAGACCATCCATCCCAAACTGGAAGCGGACGAGCAGCGCGTCGCCGCCACGTTGAAGTAATTGGACGACCTGGATTTCAGCCCGCTGCTGGATAGTTGGCGCTATCTGGCGGCGGGTCTGGGCGTCACCCTGTCGCTGTCCGCGCTGACGATCGTTTCGAGTCTGACGTTCGGCGCGGCGGTCGGTTTCGGTCGCGTCTACGGTCCGGGATGGCTCAGCCTCGCGCTGACGTTTTACATCGATTCGATGCGCGCGATTCCGGTTCTCGTCGTGCTGGTCTGGATGTATTTCGCCTTCCCTCTTGTCATCGGCCTCTCCCTTCCGCCTTTCTGGGCCGCCTGGGCTGCCCTGACGCTGCACATCGCGGCTTACGTGGCGGAGATCCTGCGCGCCGGCATCGCTTCGGTGCGGCCCGGTCAGATCCGCGCCGCTTTGGCGTTGGGATTCTCCGGCGCGCAGACCGTCCGCCAGGTCGTGCTGCCGCAGGCGGTGATCCGGATGTTGCCCGCTCTGGGTTCGATCGTTTCCATCACCATCAAGGACACCGCGATCGCCGCGACCATCGCGGTACCGGAATATATGAAGCAATCCGAAACCGTCGCCGGTCAGAGCTTTCGCCCGATCGAGGTCTTCACCGTGGCTTTGCTGGTCTACTTCCTCATCCTGTTTCCGACGACACGGCTTATCGACCTGCTGTATCGCCGCGTCGCCCATCTGGGGCGCTCATGATCTTCGATTGGAGCGTGGTCTGGCGGTTTCGCGACGCCCTGGCCGAGGGCGTGGGGATGACCATTTTGCTCGCCGTCTGCACCATGCTGATCGCGTTGCCCGGAGGCTTGCTGCTGGCGTTGATGCGCCTGTCGCCGGTGCGTCCGATCGCCGCCGCCAGCGCCTGCTTCGTCGAGTTCTTTCGTAACTTGCCGCTGATTCTGCTGATTTACTGGGTGTATTACGTGATGCCAGTCGCGATCGGCGTTGAATTCTCCGCCTTCACCACCGGCCTCGCCGCGTTGGCGCTGAACGTCTGCGCTTACAACGCGGAGACGTTCCGAGCGGGGATCGGATCGATCCGTAAAGGCCAGACCGAGGCGGCGCTGGCATTGGGCATGAGCCGCTGGCAGGCGATGCGGGAGGTCGTGCTGCCGCAGGCCATTCGCCGGGTGTTGCCGGTTCTTGCCAGCACCTGGGTGTCGCTGTTCAAGGACACGTCTCTGGTTTCCGTCATCGGCGTCGGAGAACTGGCTTATGTATCGATGCAGATTCGCGCCCAGACCTACCGGATTCTGGAAATGCTCACCGCCATGGCCGCACTTTACTGGTTGCTCGGCTATCCGCAGGCCAAGCTCGTCGATTGGATCCACCGCCGTTATGGAATATCCGAATGAGCCCCGAGGTGGTCCTGGATTATCGCGACGTGCGCAAGATGTTCGGCGATTTCGTCGCGCTGAACGGTGTGTCGATGCAGGTGCGCAGGCAGGAGGTCGTCTGCCTGATCGGCCCCTCCGGTTCAGGCAAATCGACGTTGTTGCGTTGCACGAACGGACTGGAAACGCTCGACGGCGGCGAGATCAGCCTCGACGGCGTGCCATTGCCGAAAACCGAGCGCGGCATGCGGGAGGTCCGCCGCCGCATGGGCATGGTGTTCCAGAATTTCGAATTGTTCCCGCACCGGACCGTGCTGGCCAACGTAATGATCGGTCCGACGACAGTGCTGCGGTTGCCGCGCGCGGAAGCCCAGGCAAGGGCCGAGGCGTTGCTGGACAAAGTGGGCCTCGCGGATAAAGCCGGAAGCGTGCCGGCTGCTCTCTCCGGCGGCCAGCAACAGCGCGTCGCCATCGCGCGTGCGTTGGCGATGCAACCCCAGGTGATGTTGTTCGACGAACCCACCTCCGCGCTCGATCCCGAAACCGTGGGCGAGGTACTGACCGTGATGCAACGCCTGGCCGAGGAAGGCATGACGATGATCGTCGTCACTCACGAAATGAGTTTCGCCCGCCGGGTCGCGCATCGTGTCGTCGTGTTCGAGCGCGGCGCGATCGTCGAGCAAGGACCTCCCGAGCAAATCTTCGACGCGCCGTTGACGATGCGCACACGCGATTTCCTCGGGCATTTGGGATGGCACGGATGAACGCACGACTTTCCGCGGCAACAATTGGCATGGTCCCGCCAGGCGTGTTCACGCCCGCTTACGACCGCGCGACATTGCGTCCCCGCATCGTCCACCTCGGATTGGGCGCGTTCTTCCGCGCGCACGGGGCGTTGTATACGGAGGATGTACTGCACGCGCGCGGCGGCGATTGGGGCATCGCCGGTGTCAGCCTGCGACGGCCCGATCAACGCGACCGACTGTCGCCCCAGGACGGGCTTTACACCACGCTCAGCCGCGATGGTTCCGGCACCGTGGCGCGCGTGGCCGGTCCGGTTCTGTCGGTGCTGGTCGCGCCGGAAAATCCCGCCGCCGTGGTCGCGCGTCTGGCCAACCCCGATACCGCGATCGTTACGCTGACCATCACTGAAAAGGGCTACTGCCATTACCCCGCGACCGGAAGGTTGGACACCTCGCATCCGGATATCGTGTCCGACCTCGCGAACCCTGAGACGCCGCGCACCGCCATCGGCTTCATCGTCGCCGCGCTGGCGAAACGGTGCGCGGCGGGTCAACGTCCCTTCGTCGTGATGACCTGCGATAACCTGCCGTCGAACGGACGATTGCTCGCCGGTCTGGTGCGCGATTTCGCGGCGTCCCGCGACACCGCGCTCGCCACCTGGATCGAGAATACCGTTCAGTTCCCCGGCACCATGGTGGACCGGATCGTTCCCGCTCCAACGCAAGCCGATCTCGATGAAGCCGAACAGCTCACCGGTCTGACCGACCTCGCCGCCGTCGCGCATGAGCCGTTCCGCCAATGGGTCATCGAAGACTGTTTCAACGGCAACGACCGCCCGGAATGGGAGCTCGCCGGCGCGCGGATCACGGACGATGTCGCGCCGTTCGAAATCATGAAGTTGCGGCTGTTGAACGGCGCGCACTCGGCTTTGGCGTATCTGGGCTACCTCGCCGGCCACGAAACGATTTACGACGCGATCTCCGATCCGGCGTTGCACGGGTTCACCCGCCGCCTGTGGGACGAGATCCAGCCCATGGTGCCGCCGCCGCCGAATACCGATCTTCGCGCCTACACGGACAGCCTGGCGGTGCGGTTCGCCAACCCGGCCGTGCGGCATCGCACCTGGCAAATCGCCATGGACGGGTCACAGAAACTGCCGCAGCGCCTTCTGGGCACGATCCAGCAGCGGTTGCGCGCGAACCTGCCGATCCCGGCGTTGGCTTTGGCGATCGCGGGGTGGATTCGTTACGTGGGAGGCGTCGATGAAACCGGCGCGCCGATCGATGTCCGCGATCCCCTCGCGGTGGATCTGCGCGACCGCGCGACCGGCCCCGACGCCGTACGAAACATCCTGGCGCTGAGCCAGGTTTTCGCTCCCTCGCTGGCCGCCGATCCAGGCTTCGTGACCCCCGTCACCGAAGCCTTTAACCGCCTGCGCGCTCAGGGTGCGCGCGGCGCCGTTGCCCAATAGAGGAGACCCAAACATGGAACAAACATGGCGCTGGTTCGGACCCGCCGACGCGATCCAACTGAGCGAAATTCGCCAGACCGGCGCGACGGGCATCGTCACCGCGCTGCACGATATTCCCTACGGCGTGGTCTGGCCTCAGGAGGCGATCGCCGAACGCAAGGCGATGATCGAGGCCGCCGGCATGCGCTGGAGCGTCGTCGAAAGCCTGCCGGTCTCCGAGGCCATCAAACTCGGCGACGGCGACCTGGAGCCATTGTTCGAAAACTACCGCCAGTCGCTGCGCAATCTCGGTGCTCAGGGCGTCGGTCGCGTTTGTTACAACTTCATGCCGGTGCTGGATTGGACCCGCACGCAACTCGCGGTTCCACTTCCGGCGGGAGGCACCGCGTTGCGCTTCAACGCGCACGAACACGCCGCGTTCGACTGTTTCATGCTGCGCCGCGCGGGCGCCGAAGCGGACCATTCGCCGGAGGTGCTGCGACGCGCCCGCGCCTGGTTCGACGCGGCATCGGAAAGCGAGAAGGACAAGCTGCTCGCTACCATCATGGCCGGATTGCCGGGCGCGTATCAGCGCTATGACGTGCCCGGACTACGCCGCGTGCTGGACGCATATAAGGACATCACGCGCGACGATCTGCGCGCGCGGCTGGCGGATTTCCTGCGCGCCGTCATTCCGGTGGCGGAAGAAGCCGGCGTGCGCATGTGCATCCATCCCGACGATCCGCCTCGTCCGCTGTTCGGCTTGCCGCGCATCGTTTCCAACGAGGACGACATCGCTTTTCTGCTGGACGCCGTCGATACGCATGAAAATGGCCTGACCCTTTGCACTGGCTCGCTCGGGGCCGGTCCCGCCAACGATTTGCCCGCCATCGCCCGCCGTTTCGCGAAACGCACGCATTTCGTGCATCTGCGCAACGTGACCAAGGAACCCGACGGTTCTTTCGAGGAAGCCGCGCATCTCGGCGGCGACGTCGATCTGGTCGCGGTGATGTCCGAGATCCTCACCGAGCAGGCGCGCCGGAAACAAAATGGGGACGGCGACTGGCGCATTCCGTTCCGCCCGGATCATGGGCATGAACTACTCGACGATCATATGCGGCATACCCATCCGGGCTATCCGCTGATCGGCCGCATGCGCGGTCTGGCCGAATTGCGCGGGGTAATGGCCGCCGTCGCCTCGTTACGCGGACTGCCTGTCTGACAAATCATTCCCCCGCGAAGGGATTTTCCACCGAGCTCCGCACCGCCGATGGCCGTTGCGATACCGGCATAATGCCGATGAGCGCGCGGAACGCGGCGGCCGCCTGGCGGTGTCCGGGGTAATAAAGGAACAACCCGTCGAACGCGGGGGACCAGTCGTCCAGCACACGAACCAGTTGTCCGGAACGCAGGTACGGCTCCGACACGATGTCCAGCGAATACGCGATGCCCAGGCCATCGACCGCCGCGCGTACGGCCAGGTGGGGGTCGTTAACGTCGATGTCATCGAGAACCAGCGCGTCGAAGCTGGTCAGGTGTTAAACAGGCGTGAACCGTCCATCCGCGCCAAGATACTCCAGGATCCCCGAGCGAATGTCGAAAAACGTGCCGTGCAGCGCCAGTTTATGTTCGCGCAGCGCGTCGCGCACCCAGGGAAACGTGCGCAGGTTCTCCAGCGACAGCCGCACCGCCTCATATTCGCAGGCCCGCTGTGCGTCCTCCAGCGGCGTGTTGGCCAGCACGCGGGCGCGCGCGGCCTCGGCCATCGCGATCCAGCCGCCGACGAAATGATACGACGGATTGGGCGTGCCATGCAGCAGCGCGTGGATGCCGCCGCACATCGCGTGGCCCATGACGATGACGTCCTGAACCTCCAGCGCGCGCACGCCGAATTCCAGCGCGGCGGAGGTGCCGTGATACGCCGCGTCGGGCGCGAACGGCGGCACGAGGTTGGCGACGTTGCGGATCACGAACAATTCGCCAGGTCCCGCGCCGAACACCATCGTTGGATCGACCCGGCTGTCGGAACAGGCGATGACCAACGCGCGCGGGCGCTGTCCTTGCGCGGCGAGGCGCTCGAACACCGCGCGGCGGTCAGGCCATTCGGTGGCGCGGAAGCGGCGATAGCCTTCGATCAGGCGGTCCATGGCGTGTCAGTACGGGACGGACGGCCCACTATGCAAGCCCGATCAACGCCCCACCATGTCCGTCAGCGATTACGTGGAACGTCCCGGTCACGTTTCCGCTGAGTTGAATCGCGCCGCCATGCGTCCCGTCGCCGACCTGAAGCACGCCGCCGTTGAAGCTCACTGATGCCGTCGCGGGGTTCAGATCGGTGACGTCGATGACATCCTTCACCGAGAACCCCGTGATCGCCGAGTTCGTCAGCGCCGCCAGCGATCCCAGGAAGGTCGCGCCGAGCGCGCCGGCGTCGGACAGAACGTTCGCCGCCCCGGCGTTGAGCACCTGGCCCGCGGCGGTCGCCTGCAGCACGCTTTGGCCGCCGTCGCTGTAAATGAACTGCATCGGTGTGTTGCCCAACAGCGACGTGGCCGGGGTGACCTGCCAGTCATTGGCGAACTCTCCCAGCACCTGACTGACACCCGGCTTTTGCAACACCGTGCCGTCCGCGAGTTGGAAATCGTTCGCCTGCCCGCTGTCGCCGCCCAACAGCCCCTGCACTGAACCCGGTCCATCCGACTCCGGCAACGTTACCGAATCATTCAGATACAGTCCCGCATCGGTGACATCGAGCGATTCCCCGCTGTTCCAGGTCAGGCGGAACTCGTCCGGCGAAACCTCCGTCAACTGGCCGCCGCTGAGCTGCTGCACCGGGTTCGCGGCACTCAACGCAACGTCCGGCGCGCCATCGACCCAGACGATCCCGCTCTGGCCAACGCCGAAGGTGACGACATCGGCGCCGACCTGAGTCGCCGCCTCTTCGGTGATGCTGACCGCGTTCACCGCGGGTGCCGCCACGGTGTCGATTTGGACCTGAAACGAGTCCCCCGGCACCGTGGAGCGGGTCAATACGTAATCTCCGACCGCCTGGAAGTCGTAGCGCAGGCCGTCGTACGTCACCATGTGCACGTCGCCGGTGCCCGATCCGGTGGGTGCCGCGATGGTGCCGGTGACCATGATCGTCTGAGCCGCCAGAATGGACGAGTACCCGCCGCTGTTGGTATCCGTCGGCGTCAACACGATCGTCTCGGTGTAGACACCGGCCGTCGCGGTCGACAGCGATATGGCATCCGCTGTCAACGAGCTTCCAGCGGTCAACGTGCTGAACGCCGCCAGTCCCAGATTGCTGAATCCGGTTCCACCGCTGACCGAATATGTTCCGTTCAGCCAATCCGCCGGTCCGGTTGCGTCGTTGCCCAAAGTTAACGTGGCCGCCAACGCCGATGAACCCACCGCCGCGGTGCCCAGATTGAGCGTGTAGGAATCCGCCCCGGTGGATGTCAGGTCGCCGTTACCGGTGAACACCGGATCGGCGTAGTTATTCACCGTGATGTTCACCGCGTCGGTTTGCGACGTCAGCGTCGTCGTGCCGAGCCCGTCGATGCTGTCCGCGCCGGTTCCGCCGTCAGACGTCAGCCCCACCGTCGCGGTACCCGAAATCGTACCGGCCGAAGCGGTTGAGAACGCCAGCGCCAGGTTGTTGGCATTGGTCTGACCGGCGGCGATGTCCGCGGTCGGATCCGCGCTGGCGATGCCGATGTTCCCGGTCACGCCGATCAATGCCGCGATCAGATTTTCCGAGTATCCGTCCGCCGGATCGCTGTTCGTCACCGGCAGCGTGACGGACCCCGCGTCGCCGACATGCACGATCTCCGTCAGCGGCAACAGCGTCGCCGCCGCCTCCCGGTACGCGGTCCCCGTCACCGTCACGGTCTGCGATGCCAGCGGCGTGGTGCCCGCGGTGCCGGCGTCCGACGTAAAGCCCAGTACGACCGTGCCGCTCCTGACACCCACCGTGCCGGTATTGAGGCCAACGGTGATGCCCGTGCCGCTGCCGCCCGGCGCCACGCCGGAGAACGATCCGCTGGCCGTCGCCGCACCCGTTTCCGACTGCGCCGAACCATCGAGGTTCGCCGCGCCAGCCGTCGCGGTGTTACCAATGTCCAGCGTTTCGGATGCGGTGGCGCCGAAATGCACCGCGCCCAACGCCACCGGGTTCGCGCCAAGAATCGTCGCGACCGCCGGGCTTGTTCCCGGCACCGTGATGGTCCCCGACGTCGCCGAGACGCTCCCGGTGACCGTCAACGTCTCCGCCGGCGACACCGACGAATATCCGCCGGCGTTCGAATCCGTCCCCGCCAGCGTGATCGTTTCGCTGAACGTCCCTGTGGTACCGGTGTTCAACGTAATCGACGGCGAAACGTCCGACTGACCCGCGCCAAGCGTTCCGATCGCCGCCAGACCGCTGTTGATGAACGCGCTCGATCCCACCGCCGACAACGTGCCGGAGACGGCATCGGACGGCCCAACAACGCTGTTGAGCACGCCCAGATTAACCGTGAACGGAGCGCTGTTCTGCTGGATTGTGCCGAGGTTCAGCGTGTAAACGGTGCCGCCGCCGGAGAACGTTCCGTTGGCGGACAGGTCCTCGAACACCGGGTTGGCGTAGCTCTCCACCGTGATGGCGACCGGCACGATGATGGGTGTCAGAACGGTGGTGCCCAACCCGTCGATGCTACCGGTGCCGGTGCCGCCGTCGGAGGTCACGTCCACCGTCGCGGTGGCCGCGATGCTGGCCGCGCCGGCGGTGGAAAAACCAAGCTGTAAACTGGACGTATCGCTCGCACCAGGGGCGATCTCGCCGGTCGGACCGCCCGCGGCGATGGTGATCCCGGGCGTCACGGCGGCCAGCGACGCCAGCAAATTCTCGGAGAATCCGTCCGCCGTCGCGCCATTGCTCACGTCCAGCGCGATGGTGCCGGGATCGCCGACATGCACGTATTTCGTGATTGGCGCGACCGTTCCGGACGCGAGGCGATACACTCCGCCGAACACGTCCACCACCGGATCGGTGGTGCCGAAATTCACATCGACCGCGCTGTTCTTCAGTCCGCCGCTGCTGGTATCGACACTGACCGACAGATCGGTGCTGTCCGTGACGCCTGGCGCCAGCGCGGCGATCGAACCCGAGGCGGTGACCGGCGCCGTGGCGCTGACCGAAACGGCGATCGGCGCGCTGCCGGTATCGCTGACGCTTAAAGGTCGCGTTTCGGGCGCGCCGACATGCACGTTCGGGAACACGATCGTTTGCGGCGTGTTCAATTGCCCGACGCCCGGCGCGGCCACGGTATCGGTGACCGTCAGGGTGATCGGCGACAGCGCCGCCACATAGCCGCTTTCATTCACGTCGGAGGGCTTGAACGTCAGCGTCTCGGTATTCGTGCCCGCGCTGGCGGTCAGTGTCGCGACTTCCAGCCCATCGTATTGCCCGCCCGCCGCGATCGCGCTCGGCAGCGAATCGTCGGAAATCAGGAACCCGGTGCCCGAGGGCGCGCCAAACGTGCCGCTGAGTTGATCGGCGGGCGGTGCCGCGTCGTTGGCGATGCCAAGCTGGATCTGACCCGCGGTTTCTCCTTGCGTCAGCGTTCCGAGCGACAGCGTGTAAGCGGTCGGACTGACCTCGGTCAAAGTCCCAACATTCCCCAGCTTCAACAACTGAGGAATCGGCGCCACCCCAGACTGAGCCACATTATTGGCGACAGTCGCGGTCGCGCTTTGCGCGAACACCGGACTGCCGCCCGGCGCGCTGATCTGCACTTCCAGCTTTTCGCTCGGCGTGGTGCCCAAAGCGCCCTGCGCCAAATCCAGCGTGAACGGAACGATCGTCGAACCCGCCGCGATCGTAACGCTGCCGGACGGCAACGCATCGCCCGCGAAGGCCGACGCGCCGAAAAATCCCGCGCCCGCCGCCACCGCGGTGTAATTCACCACGATCGCGCTGCTGGATGGCGCGGTCAGATAAGCGTCGAAGTTGACCGGCGTCACGCCGCTCGCCACTTCGGTGTAGCCCGCCGGGATCGCTTCCACGCCCACCGCGGCGACGACGGGCGCCTGCACCGAAACCGGCGTCGTGCTGGTCACCTGCTCGGCGACCTGCTGTGCCGCGTTGATGAAAATCGGATCTCCTGTGGCGATGTAGTCCAGTTCCGCCGATTGCGCGATGCCGGGATCGGTGATGCCGTCAGCGGCGACCAATGTGCTCGCCGCCGCGATCAGGTTGCTGGGTAGATTCGACAGCGAAACGGCGTCGAACGGGAAATCCTTGTCGGTGAAGGTCGCCGTCGTTTGCCCAGGAAGATAGTCGAACAAAGATGTGGTGGGGGTGACGCGCCAGGAGTCGGCGTAAGGACCATACAACTCGCCGGCCGTGATCGGCTGCGGAATGACCGTGCCGCTCGACAACTGGAAATCGTTGCTGGGGCCGGCATCTTCGCCTTGCAGACCGCCTACCATGTTGGGCTCGCTGAGCGGAATGCCGTCGGTGACGTTGAAGAAATTGCCCCATCCGGTAATCGTCGCTTCCTCGCCCGTGTTCCAGTTGACCCGCCAGACATTGGAGGAGATCTGCGTCAACTCGCCGCCGTTCAGCGCGACCGTCGGATCGGCGGCGCTGATCGTGGAGGGATTGCCATCGACATAAACCGTGTCGGGGCGCGTTTGATCGAACGTGACCTTGTCGGTGCCGACCGATACCGCGACCTGCGAAATGACGGTGACAGAGCTGGCCGTCGTCCATGGCACCAGGCGCAACTGAATATCGAACGTGTCGCCGGGGACGCGCGATTGCGCCAGGGTGAACTCGCCCTCGCCCTGAAAATTATACAGCAACCCGCTATAGGTGATGATGTGCACGTCGCCATAGGCCTGGCTGAAAACCATGGTCGGCGGCACGATCGTATCGTTGATGGTCAGCGTGACCGGCGCCAGGTTTTCGCTGAACCCGGTCACGTTGCTGTCGGTCGGATCGAACGTGATCGTTTCGCTGTTGGCGCCGAACTTGACGCTGTTCACGCTGACCGTCAGATCCTGGTAACTCGCGCCGCCGCCCAGAGGCGAGGGCAGGGTGGTGCCCGCCACCGTGAAGCCTTCCACCGGCGCCACGGTCAGCGTGCCACCGAGGAAATCCGACGGTGGGGTCTGGGTATTTTCGATCGCGAAGGTGATCGCCGGCAGCGGTTCGCCATATTGCACATCGCCGAGGTCCAGCGTGTACGACGTGCCGCTGCCGTAAAAACTGCCGAGATTGGTGATATCGGAAATCACCGGCACGGCGGGCGGCCCGGGAATCGCCTGCACGATGGTGGTTTGCGCGTCGGGCGCGAACAGCGGTGTGCCATCCGTTGCGGATACCTGAACCGCGAGCAAGGAATCCGGGTTCAGGCCCAACCCACCGGGCGGGACGGTGATGGTGAACTGGCCGCTGATCTGTCCGGCCGCAATGGTGATCTGCCCGGTCGGCAGCGTGCCGCCGAACGCCGAGGCGCCCAACTCATTCATCGCCGTGGCGACGACGGCGTAGTTGATCGTCTCTTCGGTCGTACTGGGCGCCGTCAAATACGCTGTGAACACCGCGGTGCTGGCGGTGTTGTGGCTGCCTTCCACCTCCGGCTGTACCGCCATCACACCGATCGCCACCGGCGCCGGTCCGCTCGGCGTCGCCGTCTCCGGCGTGGTCGATACGCCGGCGAGATAACTGGCATCGGACGACACGATCGACGGATCGCCGCCGCTGAGGATGTAGTCGAACTCGATCGCCGCCGCCGCGCCGGGATCGGTGATGCCCGCCGCCGCGACGATGGAGGCCGCCTGCGCGACCACCGCCGCCGGCAGGTCCGCCAGCGTAACGACCGCCGCCGGGAAGCTGGGATTGTCGAACGTCGCCGTGCTCTGTCCCTGCCCGTAATCGAACAGCGAGTCGGCCTGCGGCACGGCCCATGCGGAGGCGTAGGCGCCGTACAGTTCCGCGCTGGTCAGCGGTGAGGTCAGCACGCTGCCGTCGACCAACTGGAACTCGTCCGCCGGCGTGTCGGCCAGCGTCGCCAGCCCGACCAGCGAGCCCACGCTGTTATTCGGACCCGGCGCGATGCTGGTGTCGAGCAGGTCGCCCTCATCGGTGACGTTCAGCACCTCGCCGGTGTCCCAGCTGATCTGATAGCCGTTGGCCGAGGTTTGTGTGACGATGCCGCCGCTGAGCGTGATCGAGCCGCCGCTGGACAGCGCGGCGGCGGTGCCATCGACCCAGATCGGGTCAGCCCGCCCGGTGCCGAAGGTGACGCGATCGGTGCCGACCTGCGCCGCGACCTGGGTCACCACGCTGGCGTACGGACTGTCGTTGAACGATTGCAGCCGCACCTGGACGTCAAACGAGTCGCCGGGCGACGTCGATGTGGCCAGGACGTACTCGCCCTCGGCGTTGAAGTCGTAGACCGCGCCGTTCGCCGCGACAATGTGCGGATCGCCGATGATATCGACCAGGGCCTTGATGAAATCGGCCCTGTTGGGCGGCGTGTTGCCGGGAATCAGCCCGATCAGGGAATTGAGCGCGAACGCGGCGGATTCGACGCCAAGCTCGAAAAACTTGCCCTCGGGACCGCCGCCAAGGGTGACCAGGTCGTTCTCGGTGACGGCGGTGATCGAGCCGTGCCGGATGAAGCCGGCGATGAAGCCGGTGTCGATGGCCAGCAGCGAGGCGGACAGGTCGTCCAGCAATCCGTCGCCCAGATAGGCGTTGATCTCAGGGACCGTGCCGATGATCTCCAGGGTTGGCGTGCCCTGACCGATGATCGTGCCGCCGTAATTCCCCGTGATGCTCAGAGTGCCGCCGTTTGGATCCACCAGAGCGAGCGTCTCGGTCGTATCCGTCGCTTCACCGTAGGGATCGGACACGCTGAGCCCGCCAAACCCGGTCGCCGTTCCGACCAGGCCCAGTTCGCTGGTTGGACCGTTGAAGACGGGACCGGTCAAAGGCACCGGCGCGACGCCGACCGCGATGCTTTGGGTGGCGCTGGCGTGATGCTGATCGACCACGCTGACGTTGACGGTGTCGCTGCCGACCACCGCGGCGCTGTACGCCACCGCCGCGAGTTCCTCGTTCAGGTCGGCGATGTCGCCGGTCAGTACCAATTTGTTCGAGCCGCCGCCGGACACCGTTGCGTTACCGCTTTGGGCCGCGGTCAGCACACCGCTCGTGTCGGTGATCGTCACGGTCAGCGGCAGCGTGTCGGTGTTGGGATCGGCGATCGCCAGCCCAAGGAGCATCGGCACGTCGGTCATCGCGGTGACGCTGCTGCCGGCCGTGATGATCGGCGACGGCAGAGGCTCCACCGTCCCCGTGATGGTCAACGTTTCCGGCGTCAGTGGCGCGCTGTAGCCGCCCGCGTTACCGCCGGTCGGATCCAGCGTGATGGTCTGGGTGACGACGCCGCCGACGGTGGTGTCCAACGTCACACCCGCCGCCGCGGTCTGGCCCGCCGCGATGCCCGAGAACGCGCCCAATGAGGTCAACGTGAAGCCGCTGGACGCGGTCGCGACGAAGCTGCCGGACAGCACGTCGGCCGGCCCGCTCGCGGTGTTGGCGACGCCGAAATTCAGGCCGAACGGCCCGGTGTTCTCGGCGACGGTGCCCAGGTCCAATGTCGCCGCGTTGCTGACCTGGGTCAGCGTGCCGACGCCGGTGGGAGGCTCGATCGCGGCGGTGGCGTAGTTGTCGATATTGATGGTGACCGGCACCGCCTCGGGAGCCAGTGCGATGGTGCCGAGCCCGTCGATGCTGCCCGCGCCGGTGCCGCCGTCGGAAGTCAGCGCGACCAGTGCGTCGCCGCTCACGAAGCCGGTTTGCGCGGTCGAGTAGCTCAGCCGCAACGTCGTCGCGTTCGACCCCCCGGCCGCGATGTCGCTGGTGGGACCCGCGCTGGCGACCGCGAAGCCGCCGGTGGCGCCGGTCAGCGAGGCGATCAACGCCTCGGAGAACCCATCCGCCGGTGCCACGTTGCTGACGTCCAGCGTTTCCACACCCGGGTCGCCGACATGCGCGAACAACGCGATCGGCGCGATCGAGGCCACCGCCTCCCGGTAGACCGTCCCCGAAATTCCGAACGTCTCCGACGGCAGCGGCGCGGTCAGGCCGCCACTGAGCGCGGAGGCGAAGTCCAGTGTGACCGTGCCGCTCTCCGAACCGCCATTGAAGGCGCCCAGTCCGACGAGGATGTCGGTGGTGTCGGTGGCGCCGGCCGCGAGGCTGACGATCGTGCCGGAGGCGACCGCGTCGCCGCTGGTGGTCCCGACATTGACATCCAGCGGCGCCGAGCCGGCCAACGCGCCGTTGCTAATGCTCAACGGAATGGTTTCCGCCGTGCTGGTGCGCGCCGCCGGCAGCACGATCGGGGTCGCAGTGTTGATGACTCCGACGGCGGCGCCGATCGCGCCGATCTGGCTGTCGCTTCCGACCCGGTTCACGCTGAACGCGTCGCCGGCCTCATTGCCCGCCAAGGTCAGATCCAGCGTACCGCCCGCCGCCAGCGCGATCGCCAACGTGGAAGTGTTGTCGCCGGAATTATACGTCGTGGTGGCGCCGGTCGCCTGAACGCCACGCAACAACAACGTGTCGCTGACCTGCAGCCCGTCGATCGTGCCGGTGAAATTCATCGGCTGTTCCAGCACCAGAACGCCGCTCGCCCCCGCGAAGGTGACGGTCCCCGCGTCCGGTCCGGCGATGTCCAACGCCGACGCGTTCTCTATCGCCACCGCCGCGGACGACGCGAGCCCTCCGGCGAGGTCGAGCGTCCCGCCGCTCGCCTGGATCGCGCCTATGCCGGAAATCGCCGGGGCGATGGTGCCAAAGCCGAACAGCGTGGCGCCGGCGGAAATGGCGAGCGAGCCGCCGGTCACCATTCCTCCGCTCACATCCAGCAAACCGGCCTGCAACGCGACACCCGAGGCGTTCAACGTGCCGGACAAATCGGTCGTGCCAGCGGTCTGCACGAAGACGTTGCCGTTGGTGACGGACAACTCGCCGCGGGTGCCGATGTTCAGAGCGCCAGAGTTCTGCACAATGCCATCGACGCTCACCACCGCTTCGGCCGCTGTTGTGCCGTTGTTGCCGAGGATGTTGATCAGCCCGCTGTTTTGCAGCTGTCCATCGACGGTCAGCAGATCGGACACCGTCATGCCGGTGTTGCCGACCGAGACCCCGCCATCGTTGAAATTGCCGAACGCGGTGTTGGTCAGTTCGCCGCCGATCGTGACGTTGCCGCCGCCGCTGCCGCCGTAGGCATCGACTTTCAGCCGCGCGTCGCCGCCGTTCACGGTCAGGCCGGTCGCGGTGGTCAGCAGCACGCCGTCGCGCAGATCCAGCAACCCGTTGCTGTCGATCGTGCCCAGATCGGTCAGCGCGCTGTTGCTGTTGGTCGCGCCGACTTCGGCGAACGCGGTGGCGCCGTCGAGATACAGATCGGCCCCGTTGCCGGCACCGTCGCCGAGTTGCGTGATGCCGCCGGAGCCGTACTGAAGGCTGGCGCCTCCGGCACCGCTGACGATGGCGTAACTGCCGGTCAGTGTACTTTGCACCGCGCCGCTGACGACCAGGCGGGCGGTCGCGCCGGCCTGCCCGCCGAGCAAGGTGACCTGGCCTGAATTGTTCAGCGCGCCATCGACCGTCAGCAGGTCCGACACCGTCATGCCGGTGTTGCCGACCTCTACGCCGCCGTCGCCGAAGCTGCCGGTCGATGTATTGGTCAGATCGCCGCCGATAGTGACGGTACTGCCGCCGTTGCCGCCGTACGAATCGACTTTCAGCCGTCCGAGGCCGCCGTTCACTGTCAGGCTACTGGTGGTGATCACGCTGGCACCGTCGCGCAGGTCAAGCAGACCGTTGCTCGCGATGGTGGTCAGGCCGGTCAACGCGCTGTTGCTGTTGGTCGCGCCGACCTCGTCGAACGCGTTGGCACCGTCGATTTCCTGGTCGCCGCCGTTGCTGGCGCCGTCGCCGATTTGCGTGATGCCGCCGCCGCCGTATCGCAGGCTGGCGCCTCCCGCGCCGCCGATGATCGCGATGTTGCCGGTCAGCGTGCTTTGCACCGCCCCGGTCACAGCCATCTGTGCCGCCGCGCCGCTTTTGCCTCCGGTCAGCACGAGCAACCCGCCGGTACCGGTGTACGTGCCATCCACCGTCAGCAGATCGCCGGCGCCCATCGAACTGTTGCCGACCGAGACCCCGCCGTCGGAGAAATTGCCGAACGAGGTATTGGTTAAATTGCCGCCGATGGTGACGGTGCCGCCGCCGTTGCCGCCGTAAGCATCGACCTTCAACCGTCCGTCACCGCCGTTCACGGTCAGGCCGGCGGTGGTGGTGACACTCGCGCCGTCGCGCAAATCCAGCACGCCGTTGCCCGCGATGCTGGTCAGCCCGCTCAGCGCGCTGTTGCTGTTGGTCGCGCCGACCTCGTCGAACGCGTTGGCTCCGTCGATTTCCAGATCGCCGCCGTTGCTGGCGCCGTCGCCGATTTGCGTGATACCGCCGCTGGCGTATTGGAGGATGGCTCCGCCGGTATCGCCGCCAAGGTAGATGTTGCCGGTCAGCGTGCTTTGCAGCGTTCCGGTGACGTTCATCAGCGCCGTCGCGGTGGCGGTCGAACCGCCGGCGACCTCCAGCAACCCGCCGGTGCCGATGTAATTGCCTTGCACGATCAGCGTGTCGGCATTGGACATCGCGCTGTTGCCGACGGATACGCCGCCGTCGCTGAAATTGCCGAACGAACTGTTGGTCAGGTTGCCGCCGATCGTGACGGTGCTGCCGCCCGCGCCGCCATAGGCATCGACCTTCAGGCGGCCGTCGCCGCCGTTCACGGTCAGGCCGGTGGTGGTCGTCACCGTCACGCCGTCGCGCAAATCCAGCGCGCCGTTGCCGGCGATCGTGCCGAGGCTGCTGAGCGCGCTGTTGCTGTTGGTCGCGCCGGTCTCGACGTCGGCGTTCGCTCCGTCGATGTAAAGCTCGCCGCCATTACTGGCGCCGTCGCCAATCTGAGTGATCCCGCCACTGGCGTATTGGACGATGGCGCCGCCGGCGTTTCCGGTCAGCGCGAAGGTCCCCGTCAAAGTGCCGGTGGGCGCGCCGCCCGCGACGATGCTGGCCGATGCGCCCGTTTGACCGCCGACGACGGACAGCGTCGCGTTGGAGGTCGTCAGCCCGCCGCCGATGGTCAGCAGGCTGGCGGCGGTCATGCCACCATTGCCGACCTGCAACGTGTTGGTATTGGTCAGCGACCCGCCGACCGTCATCGTGCTTCCGCCCGCCCCTCCGGCGTCCAGCCCGAGATAGCCGCTGTTCGCGACGCTTCCGTTGACCGCCTCCGTGCCGCCCGCGTCCTGGATCTGTAGCGCCGCGGCGGAGTCGCCGATGGTGATCGAGCCCACGCTGATGGGGGTGTTCAGCGCGACGGTATAGGACCCGGCGACAGAGATGACCGCGTTGTCGCTCGCGCCCGGGGTGCTGCCGGTGTCCCAGTTCGCGGCGTTGTTCCAGTTACCGGAGGCGGCGTTTTTCCAGTTCACGGTGGCCATTGGATGTCCCCTCACGTTTCGTCGCCAGAAACCCGCGACCGCCCAGAATGGAGGTTGTCCCTGTTCGGGCTCTTTTTTGGCCGAACGCTTCGCGCGGCCTCACGCCGCCACCGCCGCGATCCAGGTCGCGGCCGGGGACTCAGAATTGATAAGTCATAAATTCAAGGCGTGGTTTATGGAGAGCGAGTATATTCTATTTTATAGGAACAGATGTGGCAATATGGCAATCGCGTCACGCAAGCGCCGGAAAATGAGATAGGGCGCCCACTCCGGGAACCCGTTCACGCCCGGAATATTTCGGCGTCCCGAAACGATCTGAGCGGGCGGGCGGGTCTCGCGTGTCCCTCCCGGTCACGGCTCCTGGCGCACGCGACCGACACGGGCGTGGACAGGATCTCGCCGTCCCACCCCGCCTCCGCCGACCCGGTCCATCCCGGCCGATCAGGGACGTCAGGTCGCGTCACTTTGTCGCGAAATTGTCATCGACCTGACATCGCGGGCCATCCGAGGCGTCGCTACAGCGCATCCATACCGGAAAATTTCGGAGGGGATCATGTCAGACGCCACCATGAGCGAACACCTCGCGAGCGAGCACTCGCCGCGTCCACATATGGACGCCAAACCACACGCTCTGGGCGCCATCGCCTTCGTCCTCGCCCTCGTCGCCGGCATCGCGTACGCGGCCATCAGCATTTCCGGCGACATGGACGTCGTGGGCGATCACAGCCTCGCCCTGGGTGCGTTCGTGCTTCTGGGCATCGCCCTGCTGATCGCGCTCGGGTTCGAGTTCGTGAACGGGTT
>PLSZ01000049.1 GCA_003164305.1 Acetobacteraceae bacterium | reverse complement strand
CGAAACGCGACGGTATTGGCGATGTCGTATCGCACGGATTAAGCAACACGCGGCGAGCGATAAGGTTCCCATCGCGTCGAACCCGTCAGAAGCGGCGCGAACGGGTTGTTCGTTCAGGAGGCGGCGCCGTCCGCGATGACCGGCGCGCGTGAGCCCGGTGAAATCATTGCTCTTCCGCGATCAATACCGCCAACCGCTTTGGCGCGATCATCCGGTAACTCCGCCGGATCAATGCCTCGACCTCATTCCAGTCCGTGCCGTCATCCAATCGAAACCCGATCCAACCTTTGTGTCCGACATAAGGCGGCACGAAGAACCGTTCCGGAGCCGCGCCGACCAAAATGGCCTGCGCGCCGCGCGGCGCTTTGCACCAAACCGTGCCGGGATCGTGCGCCATGGCGAATATCTTGTCCCGCACCCGGAACGTCGGAATCTCCCACGTTTCCTTCTCCACCGCTGTAGGCGGCTTCAGGCCGCCGCGGCCTCGCGACCTCTCGCGTCATCAGGCGCCCTTGGTCAGTTCGTCATACGCTTTCAATCGGGCGATCAGCGCCGGCATCTCCCGTAGCGGAATCATGTTCGGCCCATCGCTCGGCGCCCGGTCTGGGTCCTCGTGCGTTTCGATGAACACGGCCGCCACACCCACCGCCAGCGCGGCGCGTGCCAGCACCGGCGCGAACTCCCGCTGGCCGCCCGAGGTCGCCCCCTGGCCGCCTGGTTGCTGCACGGAATGGGTCGCGTCGAACACCACCGGGTACCCGGTCCGCGCCATGATTGGCAGAGACCGCATGTCGGAAACCAGGGTGTTGTAGCCAAAACTGGCGCCGCGCTCACACAGCAGGATGTTGTGATTGCCCGTGCTGGCGATTTTCGCGGCGACATGCACCATGTCCCACGGCGCCAGGAACTGTCCCTTTTTCACGTTGATCACACGGCCGGTTTCCCCGGCGGCGAGCAACAAATCGGTCTGCCGGCACAGGAACGCGGGGATTTGCAGCACATCGACCGCCNNCCAGGCCACGCGCCATGCCGACGCCACGCGCCGCGCCGGCGCTGGTACGGTTCGCCTTGTCGTAGCTGGATTTGTAGATCACCTTCACCCCGGTCGCGACCGATAGCCCACGCAGCGCGTCGGCGACTTCCATCGCGTGCGCCCGGGATTCGATCTGGCACGGCCCGGCGATCAGGACGAATGGCCGGTCATTGCCAATCTCGATCGCGCCGACCCGCACAATGCGTTGTTCCGCGTCCATCTCACATCTCCTTGCTGGCCGAAGTCTTGGACATGGAGCGCGCGTGCCACAAGCCCGTGGCACACCCGCCACACCTGGGCATCCGCGTCGCGCCCATCCGCTTTTTTAGAGATTCAGGCGTTTAGTCCTACTTCATAGACTTATCCACAGGCACTCCGGCCCAACCTGCCCTCCCGAGCCGGAACGAGTCCTCCTCAGGGTTGCCACTCCTGGGCAACCACGCTAGCGCCAAAGAGGCTCAGAAGAAGACTTTTCCAGTGTGGGGGTTCATGCGGGTACCGCACTTCTTAACGATTGCTGGCCTCGCCATTGTGACTTTTTTGTCACTCGGCGACCCACCACGCGCGGTCGCTCAGCCAGACGCCGGCGTGGCGGTGCGGATGGAAGCGCTGGACGCGCTGGTGAACGAAGCCGTCCTCCCGAAATCGGGCAAAACCCGAGGCGCTGCGCGCGAACATGCCCCGGCGCATGTTGCTTACGTCGATGAAGAAACATCTTGGACCGCGCCCCCGGCACCACCGCCCGAAGACTTCCAGACCGACGGCATCCTGCAATGCGTTCCTTACGCCCGGTTCATGTCCGGCATCGGTCTCCGCGGCGACGCCTGGACCTGGTGGGACAAAGCCGCCGGCATTTACGCCCGCGGCAATTACCCCGAGCCGGGCGCGATCCTGTCGTTTCCCGGCAACGACCGCATGCCGCTCGGCCATGTCGCGGTGGTGACCCAGGTTCTCAGTCCTCGGCAAATTTTGGTCGATCATGCGAACTGGCCGAACGCGGTCGCGCGGCACGGCGCGATCTCTAGTGATATTCAGGTCGCCGACGTGTCCCCCGCCAACGACTGGACCGAGGTCCGCGTGCAGTTCGGCGAGGGCGGGCCCCTCGGCTCCGTCTACCCCGCGAACGGCTTTATCTATGAATGGAACGAGGCGGGGGTGCGGATCGCCCGACCGCGGTTCTCTCTGGATTACGCGCTCTGGTCGCCCGCCGCGCCCAGTGTGCGAATGTTCAACGCGATCTCATATCTCTGGGCTTTACCCCTGGCCGAGCGGAAGAAAGCTTATGCCGACGCCGGCGTGGTAGCCACTCCGTCGGCATCGGCCCGTGGCCGCCCAGTACTGGTGCTTGGACCCGTCGGACCAGGTTTGAACGACAGCGGATTAGTTCGGACCCTGGGGGTCAATCGTTTGGATGTCAGCACCGGCGGACGCGCCAGCTTCGCCGGACGCTTCGTGATGCAATAGCGCCAGACTCAGGACTGTCCCCGTCGCCGTTCCGCCGCCTCCAACGTATTTTCCAGCAAGCACGCGATGGTCATCGGCCCTACGCCTCCAGGCACAGGAGTGATCGCGCCCGCCACTTTGGCCGCTGACTCGAAGTCCACGTCGCCAACCAACCGCCCGTCCGGCATCCGGTTGATCCCGACGTCGATGATCGTGGCGCCCGGACGGATCCAGGAACCCGGTACGAATTGAGGCTGGCCAATCGCGGCGATCAGGATCTCCGCCCGCCGGATCTCGTCCGCCAGCGCCCGGGTGCGGGAATGCGCCACCGTCACCGTCGCATCGGCCGCCAGCAGCAATCCCACCATCGGCCGCCCCACCAGCGCCGAGCGGCCCAGTACCAGCGCCCGCGCCCCGGCGATCGGAATACCGGTGGCGGTCAGCAATTTCATCACCCCCAGCGGCGTGCATGGCACCAGCGCTCGCCGGCCGGAGGCCAACAGTCCGACATTGACCGGATGCAGCCCGTCCACGTCTTTCGCCGGATCGATCGCCTCCACGACCGCCGCGCTGTCGATGTGCGACGGCAACGGCAACTGCACCAGGATCCCATCCACCGCCGGGTCCGCGTTCAGGTCCGCGATACGAGCGAGTAACGCCGCCAGAGACGTCTCCGCCGGCAGCCGTATCGTCCTGGTATCGATCCCAGCCTGCGTCGCCGCGCGGTCTTTGTTGCGAGCGTAAGTCACGCTGGCCGGGTCCTCACCTACCAGCACCACCGCCAAGCCGGGACGATATGGCAACGACGCCACGCGGCCGGCGATCGTGGCGCGCAACGCGGCGGCGGCGATCTTCCCATCGATGATACGCGCCGTCATAACGCCCGCAACAGCTCCACCAGGGTGGTCGAATCACCCGCCACCGCCAGCAATTTCTCGCGCTGCGAAGCGCCGTTCACGACACGCACCGAAGCCTGAGGCCGATGCAGGGTCTTCGCCAGCAGCGCGCACACGGCCAGGTTGGCTTTGCCGTCCTCCGCCGCCTCGGTCACCGCGATCTTCAATCGGGGTCCCGCGGCCGACTCTCCGACTCCCTGAATGCCGGGACGCCTGGAGCGCGGTTGGACTTTCACCATCACGGTCACCCCATCCGCCGCCGCGCGCCAGAAGCTCATAGAATCAGCGGACGGATCGTGCCGAAGATCAGCGCCTGCTCGAGCCGGGCGAGAAGTTCCTCCGCGACGATCAACAACACCACGAGCACCCACGGACTGAGGTCGATGCCACCAAAATTCGGCAGAATATTACGGATCGGACGCAACGCCGGCTCGGTGATTCGATAGAAGAAATCGTTAATGGTCCAAACGATTCGGTTCCGCGTGTCCAGCACGCCGAACGATGTCAGCATGCTGAGGATCGCCGCGATGATCACAGCCCACTTGTAGAGATTCAGGATCCACAGCAGCAAATTGAACAGAACCGTTATCATACCGCTCTCGCTCCAGACATCCGCGGAAGCTAGCGGGGGCGTTTACGCGCCGCAACCATCACGTTGACCGAGCGGGTCCGGCCGCGCGGCGCAAAACGCCCACACGCCGGCAACTCGCGGACCCCGTCCGCGATCCGGAACTCCCCGCTGATGCGATCCGACGCATCGCCGCCCAATCCGTCGTCACCTGGCACCGTTCTCTCCGCGTCATCACCGGGCACCGACCCGGTGATCTATCGCGGACGTGCCGCGCCAGATAGCCGGGTCGGCGCCCAGCCATGACGTGGAGGCGCTTGTGCGAAGAGTCAGACGTTCGGGCGACCGATATTAAAGGCTCAGCCGGCGGCGCGCCAATGCCGCGCCCTGACCAAGCGCTTCGAGTTTCGCCAGAGCGATGTCGCGGCGCATGGGCGCCATGCCGCAGTTGGTGCAGGGGAACAGCCGCTCGGGCGGCACGTAATGCATCGCCTCGGCGATGGTCGCCGCCACGTCCTCGGCCGTTTCGACCTGATCGGAGGCGACGTCGATCACGCCAACCAGCACGTCCTTGCCCTTCAGCAGGCCCATCAGTTGGATCGGTACCTTCGCATTCCTGCATTCCAACGAAACCTGGTCGATCCGGCTGGCCGCGAGGGCAGGAAAAATCTGTTCGTATTGCCGCCACTCGCCGCCCAACGTGGTCTTCCAGTCGATGTTGGCCTTGATCCCGTAGCCGTAACAGATATGCACGGCGGTGGTGCAGGCCAGGCCCTCGATCGCCGCGTGCAGCGCGTCGATGCCCCAGGCGGCGACATCGTCCATGTAGACGTTGAAGGCTGGCTCATCGAACTGGATCACATCGACGCCGTCTTCCTGAAGCGCCCGCGCCTCCTGGTTCAGCAGCTTCGCGAACGCCATCGCCAGTTTGACCCTGTCGCCGTAATGCCGATCGGCGATCGTATCGACGATGGTCATCGGACCGGGGAGCGTGAACTTCAATTTGTGGCTGGTGTGAGCACGCGCGTGCCGGGCTTCCAGTTCATGCACGCGGCCGGTCAGACGCAGCGGACCCGTCACCACCGGCACCATCGCCTTATAACGGTCGTTACGGATCCCCATCTCGACCTTATGGGCGAAATCGATGCCCTCGATCCGTTCCAGGAAGCCGTGCACGAAATGTTGCCGCGCCTGTTCGCCATCCGTGACGATATCGATTCCGGCGTCTTCTTGTTCCTTCACCGCCAGCAAGGTCGCGTCGCGTTTGGCCTCAACCAGCGCGGCGCCGGTCTGCCGCCATTCCGGCCAGAGCTTATTCGTCTCCGCGAGCCACGCGGGCTTGGGCAGGCTGCCGGCGATCGTGGTTTCCAGCATTGGCGGCTCCCGGTTGACGTTCGCCGCGGCCCAGGATTTCCGGGCCGCGACGATCCGCTTTCAATAGGCGAATGGCGTCGGGCTGACCGGCACCCACTTGCCACCCTTCACGACGCACAAGAACGACTCATTCGATCCCTGGTGCTTCGTCGGGCTGAACGACATCGGCGGCGAACCGAAAATATCGTGCCAATCTTTGATCTTTTCCATGCCCGCGACAAAGCTGTCGGTGGTCAGGTCCTTGCCGGCGTTTTGCAAACCAAGCACCACCAACTGACCAGCGGTGTAGCCGAGTTGCGCGGCGAAGTTGGGTTCCTTGCCGTAGAGGCTTTTGTACTTGTCGGCGAACGCCTTTACCGTCGGGTTGGGATCGGAGGCCGCGACGAACAGCACCGGAGTCATCGAATAAAACCCTTCGGTGACACCACCCGGCACTTCCGCCACCGCTTCTTCATAGCTCGCGGCCTGTCCGAGCAATTCCACGTTCCAGCCGATCTTGCGGATGGCGGAGACGATCTGGATGGTATCCCGCGTGATCGTGCCAAGCAGAATCAAATCGCAGTTGGCATCCTTCAGCCGCGCGGCCGACGCGCTGAAATCGGTATCGGTCGGCTTATGCAACGTTTCCGCCACCAGGCTCATGTTCATCGCTTTGAGCTGATCACGCGCGCCGTCCATCACATCGCGGCCGAAATCGGTGTCCTGCGACATGCCGCACACCGCTTTGCTGTGATGCTGCTCGACGAAGACTTTCACGCCGGAGCGCATCTGATCGTAATACGACGCGGCCAGGCCAAACTTCAGATGGTGAAACGGCTCATACATCGAGCGCGCGGACGTCAGCGGGAACATGTTCGCCACGCCTTTGGCGAGCTGATCCGGCATGACCGCGTTGTTCATCGGCGTGCCACCGTTGCCGACCATGACGAACACGCCGTCACGGTTGATCAACTTGTTCGCCGCCTGCACGGAGCGAGGAATCTGGTACTGGTTGTCCTCGACGATGTACTTGATCTTGCGGCCGTCGATGCCGCCTTTCGCGTTTGCTTCGTCGAACGCCATGCGCCAGGCGTTGCTGTTGTTAACGCCCCACATCGCGGTCACGCCCGACAGGTCGGTGTAAGTTCCGATGAGAATTTCCGAGTCCGTTACACCTCGCGTTTCCGCTGCCGCCGCCGGCAACGTCAACACCAGGCCAAAGGCCATGGCCAAAAGGTTCTTAAGCATGCGTCTCTCCCTGTTGGAACGGATTGATATACCGAACCGTTATTCCAAGCCCGCGCGCCCAGTGGTCGATTTCGGAAGGGATCGCGCGGTCGCCGACATAGGCCACCCGAAGCCTGCCAAAGCCAAGTTGCCCACGAATCGCGGGTAACACCAGGCAATTCGCCAGCGCGCCCATCAGGCCGCCGCTGGCGCCGGCGTTGATCGCCCAGCGATACAACGCTTTTTGTACGGCGGTGGCGTTCGCGGCCAAGGCGGTCGTCCTGGCATGCAGGCGTTCCCACGCTTCGCAGTTGGCGCCAAACACGGTCGGCTTTACCTCGCGCAGGTTTTCCGTCGCCGTTTCGGGATTTTCAAGATAGTTGCTCACGATACGATGCTTCAGCGCCAGATAAAGGCCAAGCACGCGTTCGGTCGGGTCGGACATCGGCAGCACCGCCAACCGCTCGTCACCGGATTGGACGCCCAACGTACCGCCCGACGCCTCAATCTGCCGCATGATTTCCGCGTGAGAGATCAACCTTCCCAGTCCGCCGACCGTGACCAAGATACCGGCGGTCTGGTCTGGCGCCACGGAAGCGGTCGCGGCTTTCCAGTCCGATTGCCCTGTCCCGCCGGAAATCAAATCCGTGAGGCTCACGCAGCCCGGGTCGCTGAAATCCCGCAGCCCCTTCATGTCGATGATCACAATCAGCCGCAATGCCGGACAGCCGTCCCGAATGCCAAGCACTTTGTCGAGCTGCTCTTCGCCTTCGACGATCGCGCACGACGCGCCGGTGTCCCGCAGGATTTCGCTGACTCTGGCGGCCTCTTCCTCCGGATGAACCGCGACACTGGCCGCGCCGCAACCCAAAATCGCGAGGTCCACGTAGACGAATTCCGGTCGTGTTTCCGACAACACCGCCACCGCGCCTCCCGGCGTCAGCCCAGCGGCGCGCAATCCTTGCCCGATCTCCCGCACCCGCGCATCGAGGTCCGACCAGGTGACGGCGTTCCAGATCCCGCGATCCTTTTTTCGCAAGATCGTTTCGGAGCCATAAGTCGCGACCTGTTGGCTCAGCAGCGCGGGGATGGTGGCGCTCAGTTCCATAGCCGCCTCTTTTTCCACCGCCGCTGGCCGCGGACGCCCGTCTCTTTCTGGCCGAGATAAAACTCCTTGATGTCGTCGCGGGTCAGCAAGGTCGCGCAGTGGTCCTGGGTCACGATGCGCCCAACCTCCAGCACGTAGCCATAATCGGCGGTCTTCAGGGCGATGTGGGCGTTCTGTTCGACCAGCAGAATGGCGACGCCCTGCTCCTGATTGATACGCCGGATGATGGTGAAGATTTGCTGCACCAACAGAGGCGACAACCCCAACGACGGCTCGTCCAGCAGCAGCAATTTCGGCCGTCCCATCAGCGCACGGCTGATGGCCAGCATCTGTTGCTCACCACCGGATAATAATCCAGCCCGCTGATGCTGCCGTTCCTGTAATCGCGGAAAATAGTCGAAACACAATGCGAGATCTTTGGCGATCCCGTCGCTGTCGCGTCGCGAGTAAGAGCCCATCATCAGGTTTTCCCGCACCGTCAGAAAGGGAAACACCTCCCGGCCTTCCGGAACGTGACAAATCCCCATGCGCATGACCAGGTTCGGCGCCATGTGCGCGATATTCTGGCCCTGGAACACGACCTTGCCGCCCTCGGGATCCAGAATGCCGGACACGGTGCGGAGTACCGTGGTTTTACCGGCGCCATTCGCGCCCAGTACGGTGACGATCTGGCCCTCGCCAACCTCCAGCGACACGCCACGGATGGCCTGAATCGGGCCATAGAACGTTTCGATGCCCTCGACGCGCAGCAGAGGTTCGGTCATGCCTCCACCTCGAGTTCGCCGCCGATATAAGCATGCACGACCTCAGGATGCGTTTGCACTTCGTGCGGAGTGCCCATCGCCAGCACCTTGCCGTAGTTCAATGCCATGACCCGGTCGGAGACCTGCGAAACCAGCGCCATGTCATGCTCGACCATGATCACGGTGATACCGAGGTCTTTCTTGATGTCCTCGATCCAGAACCCCATGCCTTCGGTCTCTTCGACATTCAGTCCGGACGAGGGCTCATCCAGCAACAGCAACTTCGGCTCCGTGCACAGCGCGCGACCGAGTTCGACAACCTTGCGTACGCCGTACGGCAAATTGGCGATCAGGGTATCCCGGTATCGTTGCAGGTCGAGGAAAGCGATGACTTCCTCGACCTTTTCCCGATGCACGATTTCCGCGCGGCGGGTCGAGGGCAGAAACATGATCTGCGACAAATATCCGACGGTGGAGTGACAATGCCGCCCGATCAGAAGGTTCTGCAACAACGTCGCGTTGGCGAACAACTCGATGTTCTGGAATGTGCGCGCGATCCCCAGGCTGGCGATCATGTAAGGTGGCGTCCGTGTGATGTCGTGGCCGTCGAACAGCAGCTGGCCTTCGGTGGTATTATAAATCCGGCTGATGAGATTGAAGATCGTGGTCTTGCCGGCGCCATTCGGCCCTATGATCGAGAAAATCTCACCTTTCTCAACTTCGAAGCTGACCGAGTCGACAGCGCGAATGCCGCCGAAACGGACCGAGATTTCCTTGGCCTCGAACAAAACGCTCATCTCAGACGCTCCGATCGGGCGTAGGATTTCTGCCGCCGGCCACTGGATTGCCGCATGAACGGATAGGCCTGGAACCAAAGCTTGGTCTTCAGCCACAGCCCATTCATACCACCGGGCTGAAACAGGATGACCAGCACCAGGACCAGTCCGAACAACGACGGCTCCAGGCCTGGCAGACGGCCAATCCCAAACGGCAGATCGTCCCGCACGATGGCGATCGCCTGAGGCAACAGCCGCACGAAGATCGAGCCCAGTACCGCGCCGCGCAACGACCCGAGCCCACCGACAAACACGATCGTGACGAACTGCACAGACAGCAGCACGTCGAACGCGTCAGGCGCCAAAAACCGCACATAATGCGCGAATAACGCGCCGGCCAGGCCCGTGATCCCGGCGCTGATCGCGAACGCCAAGGTCTTGTACTTGGCGAGATGGATCCCCATGCTTTGCGCCGAGACCTCACTATCGCGGATCGCCACCATCGCGCGGCCCATCGGCGAACGCAGCAGATTGACCGACAACCACAGCACGAACACCAACACGGCGAACGACGTATAATAAACGCCGGTCGCGCCCTCCACCGAAAATCCGAACACGTAAGGCGTCGGCACGGCGAAGCCATCGAACCCGCCGGTGACCGCGTTCCACTTCTGGAACACCGTGCCGACGATGCTTCCGAACGCCAATGTCGCGATCGCGAGGTACAATCCGCTCATGCGTAACGTCGGCCGGCCGATCGCCGCGCCAAAGAACGCCGTCAGCAACCCAGCCGCCGGCAAAGTCAACAAAAACGGCACTCCCTGGGCCAACAAGACCGAGTTCGTGTAGGCGCCGATGCCGAGGAACGCCGCGTGACCCAGGCTGATCAGCCCAGTATAGCCGACCAGAAGCATCAGGCCGACGCCGGCGATGGCGAAGATAAACACGCCACCCATCTCGCCAACGTAAAACTCACCCAATACGAACGGGATAATCAACACCATGACGATCAGCAGGCCGTACCAGAACACGTCGCCGCCATGGCGCCATGCCCGGATATCCTGCTGATAATTGGTTCGGAACAGATAACGCATGCCGATCAGACCCTCTTGCCCATACGTTCAGCGAAGAGGCCCTGCGGCCGCACGAACAACATGCCCAACAGCACGATATTGGAGGTGACCTCCTGAAACCCAGCCGGCAAATAATACCCCGCGAGCTGTTCCACGATGCCGACGAACACACCACCGATCAACGAGCCGGGGATACTACCGAACCCACCGATCACCGCGGCGGCGAAAGCTTTGATGCCCAGAAATCCCATGTTCACGTCGATCATGGACACCGGCGACAACAAAATCCCCGCCACCGCCGCGACCCCGGCGCTGATAGCCCAGATCATCGAAAAGACGTTACGAACCGGAATCCCCATGTAATAGGCGGCGAGCTGATTTTGCGACGCCGCCTGCATTGCGACGCCCAACCGCGTCCGGGCGAAAAACAGGTAGAGAACCCCGCAAAGCAGCATCGTGCCGACGATGATCGACAGATTGTCCTCGCCCAACACCAGCGAGCCAAGTTTAACCGTACGATTGGTGAATGGCGTGTCGAACCCAACGGAATCGTATCCCCATACGATGCCCGCGCCGGCGCGGAATATAAATCCCAGACCGAGCGTTAACATAACGACGGCGAACTGCGGTTGTCCGATGACTCGTCGCAACACGATCGCGTCGAGCGCGTAGCCAAACATCGCCGTGATCGCGACGGCGAGCAACCCGCCGACCCAATAATTGAGTCCCCAATGCGCCACCGCGCTATAAGCGACAAATCCCCCGAGCATCATGATGTCGCCCTGGGCGAAGTTCACCATCTCGGTCGCCTTGTAAATCAAGACGAACCCGAGCGCGATCAATCCATAAATGCAACCAGCCGCCGCCCCATTGACGACGAGCTGTAACAGACGCGCGGCGTCTTCCACCGAGGGCGGCCTCCCTTTATCGCGGGCCGTCCGGGCGCCGCATATTGATTTGGACAATAGGTTGCGTTCCGGTAGCCCGTCAATGCGGTCAGGGCGCCCTCGGTCTCGCGATATGGATGTCCCTACCCCGACGTCAGATGACCAGCCACTCTCTAATCCTTAGATTAGATTCTTAGGGAAGTGAGGTAGGATGGCCCTGTGGATTTCGGGGACCTTACCAATATGGTGATCTTATTGTCATGCCAGAACCCGCCGAAGACGACCTGAACCACATGCGAGCCGCGTTGGCCCTGGCGCGGCGCGGGTTGGGGACAACCTGGCCTAACCCGTCGGTAGGATGTGTATTGGTACGCGACGGAAGGGTCGTTGGCCGAGGTTATACAGGCAATGGCGGAAGACCCCACGCGGAACCCACAGCTTTATCCCAGGCTGGTGAAGCCGCGCGCGGTGCCACCGCTTATGTGACGTTGGAGCCATGCTGCCACTGGGGCCAAACTCCGCCGTGCACCGATGCGTTGATCCAGGCCGGCGTCGCGCGCGTGGTGATCGCCGCCCTCGATCCCGATAAACGTGTCGATAGCCAGGGCGTCGCGACATTGCGGGAGGCCGGCATCGCGGTCGAGCATGGATTACTGGAAAGCGAAGCTCAGACGGATCTCGCGGGATTCTTCCTTCGGGTGACCCAGGACCGGCCGATGATCACGCTGAAGCTGGCCACGACACTGGATGGCAAGATCGCCACCGGGACAGGGGAGAGCCAATGGATTACCGGACCGGACGCACGCCTGATGGCGCATGCGCTCCGCGGCCGGCATGACGCGGTGCTGGCCGGCGTCGGCACCGTCATCGCGGATAATCCGGAACTGACCTGCCGCATCGCCGGCTTTCGCTCGACACCGGTGGTCCGGGTCATCGTCGATAGCCATTTGCGCACGCCTCTGACCAGCAAACTGGCGCAAACGGCGGCCGAGGCGCCGTTATGGTTCCTGGTCCGCGATGGCGCCGATCCTTCCCGCATCGAGGCCTTCACGGATCTGGGGGCAACCGTGCTGCAGGTCGATCATGGCGCCGCCGGCATCGACCTGACCGATGGGATGCGTGCTCTGGCCGAATCTGGGCTGACCCGCGTGCTGGTGGAAGGTGGCGGCCAGGTCGCGGCATCGTTCATTCGCGGCGATTTCGTCGACAGAATCGCCTGGTTTCACGCGCCCGGCGTGATGGGCGGCGACGGCTGGCCCTCGGTGCAGGGTTTCGGGATTGAAAAACTTGCTATGATGCCGCGCTACGTCCGTGAGCGTGTGACGCCTCTCGGTGCCGACACGCTGACCGAATTCAAGAGGCCGACCTGAATGTTCACCGGGATCATCACCGCGCTTGGCACCGTTCGCGCCATCCTGCCGATTGGCGACGGCAAGGACATGCGCGTCGCCATCGCGACCCCCTGGCCGGATACCGCGTCGATCGCGCTTGGCGCCTCGATCGCGTGCAACGGCTGTTGCCTGACGGCGGTGGAGGTGAACCCGGACAGCTTCGCCGTCGATGCCTCAGCGGAAACCTTGGCGTGCACGACGCTTGGCGAATGGTCCGTGGGTACCCAGGTGAACCTGGAGCGGTCGTTGAAAATCGGCGATGAACTCGGCGGTCACATGGTGTCCGGCCACGCCGACGGTGTCGGAGAGGCCGTGTCGGCGACAGCGGAAAATGGCTCGACGCGATGGATGTTCCGGGTCCCGAAGCCGTTGGCGCGCTTCATCGCGGTGAAAGGCAGCGTCGCCGTGAATGGGGTGTCGTTGACGGTCAATGATGTGAAGGATGATATGTTCGGCGTGAACGTAATTCCCCACACGGCCTCGGTCACCAGCTTCGGCACATTGAAGCCCGGCGATAAGGTCAACATCGAGATCGACATGCTGGCGCGCTATGTGGCCCGGCTCGCGGAGACGACGTAATGGAAAACCTGGCCCTACGCGAAGCGATCGTCAGCGCGGAGCTGTCGAAGTATCTCTCCAGCGCCGAGGAACTGATCGAGGAAGCGCGTAACGGGCGGATGTTCATCCTGGTCGACGATGAGGACCGGGAAAACGAAGGCGATTTGATTATTCCCGCGCAATTCGCCACACCGGACGCGATCAATTTCATGGCCCGTCACGCGCGCGGGCTGATCTGCCTGGCGATGACGCGGCAACGGGTCGAAAAACTCGGCCTGCCGCTGATGAGCCAGCAGAACGGCACACGGCATCAAACCGCGTTCACGGTGTCCATCGAGGCGCGGGAAGGCGTGACCACCGGGATTTCCGCCGCCGACCGCGCCCGGACCATCGCCGTGGCGATCCAGGCCGAAAGCACGCGCGACGACATTACCACGCCCGGCCACGTGTTTCCGCTACTCGCCCGCGAAGGCGGCACTCTGGTCCGCGCCGGTCACACCGAGGCATCGGTCGATATCGCCCGTAAGGCCGGGCTTAATCCGTCCGCGGTGATCTGTGAGATCATGAACGAC
>PLSZ01000632.1 GCA_003164305.1 Acetobacteraceae bacterium | reverse complement strand
CTGCCGCTGATGCCGGCGTTGTTCACCAGGATATCCAGGCGGCCATAGAGGGCGACCGTTTCGGCGACGACCTGATTCCAGCCGGCTTCCTCGGTCACGTTCAGGTGCATGAAGACGGCGGTGCCGCCGGCGTTCTCGATCTCTCCGGCGACGATCTTGCCTTCGCCTTCCAGCATGTCGGCGATGACGACCTTGGCGCCCTGCTTGCCGAAACGCCGCGCCGTCGCCGCGCCCATGCCGGACGCCGCGCCACTGATGATCGCCACCTTGTTGGCCAAACGCATGGCTCGTTCCTCCTTTTTCCGCCGTTTGGGCAAACTGCCATGCGGCGATGGGCTTGGCTACCGGCCGGTAAGGCGGCAGGATGGGGGCAATCAATCAGGAGTCACGCACATGGCCCATCGCGGCTTGAAATTCGGCATTTTCCTCGCCCCCTTCCACCGCGTCGGCGAAAATCCCACGCTGGCGATCACCCGCGACGTCGAGTTGCTACAATGGCTGGACGAACTTGGTTACGATGAGGCATGGATCGGCGAGCACCACTCGGCCGGTTGGGAATTGATCGCCTCGCCCGAGTTGATCATCGCGGCGGCGGCGGAGAAGACGAAGTACATTAAATTGGGTTCGGGCGTGACGTCGTTGCCGTATCACCATCCGTTTCTGGTGGCGCAACGTTGGGTGCAGCTCGACCACATGACCCGCGGCCGCGCCATGCTGGGCTGCGGTCCCGGCGCGCTGACGTCGGACGCTTACATGCTGGGGATCGAGCCGTCCACGCAACGGCCGCGCATGCTGGAGGCGATGGACGCCATCATGCGGCTGCTGAAATGCGAAGAGCCGGTCACCATGAAAACCGATTGGTTCGAGATGAACCAGGCGCGGCTGCATCTGGCGCCGTACAGCGATCCGCATTTCGAGATCGCGGTCGCCAGCACGATCACGCCGTTCGGGATGATCGCGGCGGGGACTCACGGTGTCGGCGTGCTGTCGATCGGCGCGGGACTGCCGGGCGGCCCGGAGGCGATGGCGACGCAATGGAAAATCGCCGAGGACGCGGCGGCGAAGAACGGCAAGACCATGAGCCGGAAGAACTGGCGCATCGTGGTCAACGCGCATGTCGCGCAGGATGACGAGCAGGCGCTGCACGAGGTCAGCCGCGGCGAACGGATCGAGACACAGACTTACTTCGAGGACACTCTGGGCCGGCCGCCGGGCCGCGCCGACGATCCGTTGCGCGAGGGCGTGAAGATGGGGACGACGCTGGTGGGATCGCCCGAGACCGTCATCAAGGGGATCAACCGGCTGTTGGGCTACAGCCAGGGTGGTTTCGGCGGCATATTGTTCCGGGCGCACGAATGGGCGGATCGCGAGCAGACGATGCGGAGCTTCGAGTTGTTTGCCCGGTATGTGATGCCGGTGTTCCAGGCGTCGCTCGATCCAATCGTGTCGTCCAACACCTGGGCGCGGGACAATCGGAAGGCGGTGTTCGGCGGGACGGTGGAGGCGGTGAAACGCGCGTTCACCGATCACGGGCGGGAGGCACCGGAGGAGGCGATCCGCGCGCGGACGTTGGGCGCGCGGGATTTGTAAGGGCGTTCGGCGGGGTGCCGGGGGGCCGTGGTGTACGCATTCTCAACGTCATGGCCGGGCTCGACCCGGCCATCTCTCGCCGCACAATGTGCGTGCCCCGCCTGGTCACCGGGTCGAGCCCGGTGATGACGATGAGGGCCCTATGATGAAGGAAGCGGAACGAAGCCTACGCCGCGACGCGTAACGGTTGTCCGGCGGCTTCCTTGATCATGTCGGCGCCCTTTTCCGCGATCATGATGACCGCGGCATTGGTATTGCCCGAGGGCACCGTCGGCATGATCGACGCATCGACCACGCGCAGCCCAGCGATCCCGTGCACGCGTAACTGATCGTCAACCACCGCGAACGGGTCCGAGCCCATCTTGCATGTGCCGATCACGTGATACGTCGTCTGGCCGTTGGCGCGGGCGAAATCCAGCCACTCGTCGTCGGTTTGCACTTTGTCGCCGGGGTTCATTTCGAAGGCGCGGTACTTGTCCAGCACGGCGTTGTCGATGATGCGGCGGCCGAGCTTCATGCCATCGACCAGCACGCGCCGGTCCATCGGGTCCGCGAGATAATTCGGCCGGATCGCCGGCATTGCGGCCGGGTCGGCGCTTTTCGCGTGGATCGAGCCTTTCGATTCGGGACGGCATTGATACACGGTCAGGGTCATGCCCGGCTCCCGCTCCAGGTCGCGGGTCTGCGCGTTGCCGTAGCTGGCGTGCGCGAAATGAAATTGCACGTCGGGCTCTTCCATGTCGGCCTGGGTTTTAACGAAGCCGTAGACGATGCCGGCGGTGAAGGTCAGGATGCCGCGGCGCTGGGTGTAGTATTTCAGCACCTCTTTCGCCAGGGCCAGACCGCGCGAGCGTTCGTTCAACGTTACCGGCAGCTTCACGCGCCAGTTCATCCGTGGCGCGTAATGGTCCCGATAATTTTCGCCGACGCCCTTCAATTCGTGCAACACCGGAATGCCGAGGGAGGTCAGCAAATCGGGCTGACCGATGCCGGACAATTCCAGGATGTGCGGGGATTTGACGGCTCCGGCCGCGACGATGACTTCTTTGTCGCAGTAGGCTTCTTTCGCGACGCCGTGCTGGGTATAAGCGACGCCCGCCGCGCGTTTGCCATCCAGGATGACTTTCGTCGTGTAGGCGCCGGTTTCTATCCGCAGATTAGGACGATTACGGATCGGATCGAGGAAGCCTCGGGCAGTGGACCAGCGTTCGCCGTTCTTCTGCGTGACCTGGTAATAGCCGAAGCCTTCCTGGTGGCCGTTGTTGTAATCTTTGTTGCGCGGGAAACCTTCAGCCGACGCAGCGTCGATGAAGGCGTCCAGAAGTTCGGCTTTTTCGACCATGTGGCTGACGTGCAGCGGACCGTCGGTGCCGCGCGAATCGTCTCCTCCGGGTTCGAAACGTTCGGCTTTCTTGAAGTATGGCAAGACGGATTCGTAAGACCAGCCGCGGTTGCCGTATTGAGCCCAGGTGTTGTAGTCGAGAGGATTGCCGCGGACGTACAGCATGCCGTTGATGGAACTGGAACCGCCTAAAGTACGGCCGCGCGGAATGGGGATGGAGCGGTTATGCGCGTTCGGCTCGGGCTCGGTGGCGAAGTTCCAATTGTAGATGGGACTGTTCAGCAGTTTGGTGAAGCCGGCGGGGATGTTGATCCACATCGATTTGTCGGGCGGACCGGCTTCCAGCAGCAGCACGCGGTTGTTCCGGTCCTCGGTCAGCCGGTTGGCCAGCACGCATCCGGCCGAGCCGGCGCCGACGATGATGTAGTCGTAATGCGCCATGTCCGTTCCCCTTTTCCGCCGGTTGCATAGCCAGCTTGCGTCGCCGCGTCCAGGCGGAGAGAATCGCGGGATGGTTCGATTCTCCGCATGGTCCTTGCTGCGACGCGCCTTCGGTGGCGCGTGGCCGGAACAATGGCGCTCCCCCGAGCCGCGCGATGCTTACGATGTCGTGATCGTTGGCGCGGGCGGGCATGGGCTGGCGACCGCGTATTACCTGGCGTCGGAGCACGGCGTGCGAAACATCGCCGTGCTGGACAAGGGATGGTTGGGCGGCGGCAATACCGGACGGAACACGACGATCATCCGCTCGAACTATTTGTGGGACGAGAGCGCGGCGATTTACGAACATGCGTTGAAGTTGTGGGAGGGTTTGTCTCAGGCGCTGAATTACAACGTGATGTATTCACCGCGCGGGGTGATCATGTTGGCGCATAATCATCACGACGTGCAGGTGTTCCGGCGGCACGTGCACGCCAATCGGTTACAGGGGATCGACAACGAATGGCTGACGCCGGAACAGGCGAAGGCGTTTTGTCCGCCGCTGGAGATCGGCGGGGCGGCGCGGTATCCGGTGCTCGGCGCGGCGTTGCAGCGGCGCGGCGGGGTGGCGCGGCATGACGCGGTCGCGTGGGGATACGCGCGGGCGGCGAGCGCTCTGGGCGTCGATATCATCCAGAACTGCGAAGTGACCGGGATCGCGCGGGGCGTGGACGGCGCGGTGACGGGCGTCGAGACCACGCGTGGATCGATCCGGTGCCGGAAGATCGGTGTGGCCGCGGCGGGCCATACCAGCGTGCTGATGGCCATGGCGGGAATGCGCATGCCGCTGGAATCGTTTCCGTTGCAGGCGCTGGTGTCGGAGCCGGTGAAGCCGGTGATGCCCTGCGTGGTCATGTCGAACACGGTGCATGCGTATATCTCGCAATCCGACAAGGGCGAGCTGGTGATTGGCGCCGGCACGGACGCTTATACGTCGTACAGCCAGGCCGGTGGACCGCACATCGCGATGCACACGTTGGAGGCGATTTGCGAGCTGTTTCCGTCATTCCGGCGGCTGCGGATGTTGCGGAACTGGGGTGGGATCGTGGATTGCACGCCGGATCGCTCGCCGATCATTGGGCTGACGCCGGTGCCGGGGTTGTTCGTCAATTGCGGCTGGGGCACGGGAGGGTTCAAGGCGACGCCGGGGTCGGGGCACGTATTCGCGGCGACCATCGCGAGGGGGGAGCCGCATCCGATCGCCGCGCCGTTCAGTTTGGACCGGTTTCGCACCGGACGGCTGATCGATGAGGCCGCGGCGGCGGCGGTGTCGCACTGATGCTGTTGATCCCTTGCCCCTGGTGCGGTGCGCGGCCCGAAAACGAATTCCAACATGGCGGCGAGGCGCATGTCGCGCGGCCGGCGAATCCGATGGTTGTTTCGGACGAAGATTGGGCGGCGTTTTTGTATCAACGGACGAATCCTCGGGGGTTGCACGCTGAGCGATGGCGGCATCTGCATGGCTGCGGCCGGTTCTTTAACTGCGGGCGCGATACGGTGACGGATCGGATCGTTTCGACCTGGCGGCCTGACGAGATGCGACCGGAATGACGCAACCGTTTCGCACCACGTCCGGCGGCGCGGTCCAGCGCGATCGGCCGATTCGGTTTACCTTCGACGGACAGGCGTACGTTGGCTACGCGGGCGATACGTTGGCGTCGGCGCTGTTGGCGAACGGGGTTCATCTCGTTGGCCGGTCGTTCAAATATCACCGGCCGCGCGGGATTCTTTCGGCGGGCGCGGAGGAACCGAACGCGCTGGTCACGATCGATCGTGGGCCGGGACGCGTGACGCCGAATCCGCGCGCGACGACGATTGAACTTTACGAGGGCCTGGTGGCCCGGACGCAAAACGTATGGCCCTCGGTTCGTTTCGATCTCGGCGCGGTTGCTGGGTTGCTGTCGCCACTGTTGTCGGCTGGATTTTACTACAAGACGTTCATGTGGCCGGCGTCGTTTTGGGCTCGGGTCTATGAGCCGGCGATTCGCGCCGCGGCGGGATTGGGGCGGGCGCCGACGGAGGCGGATCCCGATCGCTATGCGCGGCGTTACGCGCATTGCGAGGTGCTGGTGATTGGGGGCGGGCCATCGGGGCTCGCGGCCGCGAGCGCGGCGGCGGCGCGAGGGGATCGAGTGATCCTCTGCGACGAACAGGCGGCGTTGGGCGGATCGTTGCTGTCCCGGCCGGAAGCCCGGATCGATGGGGTCGCGGCTTCGGAATGGGTCGCGAGAGTTGACCCGCGTGTCACGCTGCTGACCCGCACCACCGCGTTCGGCTGGTATCCCGACAACATGATCGCGCTGGCGGAGCGGGTGACCGATCATCTGGCGGACGCCGATCCCGATCTGCCGCGGGAACGGCTGTGGCTGGCGCGGGCGAAACGAGTCGTGATCGCGACGGGCGCGATCGAGCGGCCGATGGTGTTTCCGGGCAACGATCGGCCGGGGATCATGCTCGCGGGCGCGGCCATGACGTATTTGCAACGGTTCGGCGTGCTGCCGGGCCGGCGCATCGTCGTCGCGACATCGCATGATAGCGCGTGGCACAGCGCGTTCGAGTTGGCCGCGGCGGGAAGCGCAATCGCGGCGATTGTCGACCGGCGTGACCATGTCGATCCGTCGTGGTGGGAACAGGCACGCGCGGCGGGGATCCCGGTGCATCTCGGGGCTGGGATCATCGCCACTGGTGGACGGCGGCGGGTGCGATGGGTGCGCACCTCGGCCGGGGTTATTCAGTGCGATGCCGTGTTGATGTCGGATGGCTGGACGCCGTCCGTGCATCTGTTTTCGCAGTCGCGCGGGAAACTTCGTTTCGATCCCGGCAGCGGCGCGTTTCTGCCGGGCACATCGGCGGCGCGCGAGCAATCCGTGGGCGCCTGCGCCGGAACGTTCGATCTCGCGACGTGCCTGGCGGATGGGCATCGCGCGGGAGGCGGCGAGGCGCGCGCGTTCCATGCGACTCAGGCGCCGGCGTTTGGCGCGGCGTCGCCGCCCTCAGCGGCGGCACCGCATGGCACGGCGTTCGTCGATTTCCAGAACGATGTCACAACCAAGGACCTGGCGATCGCGACGGGCGAAGGGTTCCGCTCGATCGAGCATGTGAAACGCTACACGACGGCGGGCATGGCGACGGACCAGGGCAAGACCGCGAACCTGAATGCTCTGACGACGGTCGCGGCGCTGACCGGCCGGACGGTGCCGGAGATCGGTCTGACAACGTTCCGTCCGCCGTATACGCCGGTCACCTTCGGTAGCCTGGCGGGAGCGGCGCGAGGCGATCTGTTCGAACCGGTCCGCCGCACGCCGATCGACGATCGGGACGCGGTGTTCGAAGATGTCGGAACCTGGAAGCGGGCGCATTATTTTCCGCGGCCGGGGAAGACGATGCGTCAGGCGGTGGCTCGGGAATGCTGGGCGGTGCGGACGGATCTCGGGCTGTTCGATGCGTCCACTTTAGGCAAGATCGAGGTCGTGGGACCGGACGCGGCGGAATTCCTGAACCGCATGTACACCGGGGATTTCACGCGGCTCGCGCCTGGCCGCTGCAAATACGGGTTGCTGCTCGGGGAAGATGGTTTCATCCGAGACGATGGGGTGATTGGCCGGTTGGCGCCGGACCGGTTCCACGTGACGACGACGACCGGCGGCGCGGCCGGCGTGTTGCACCACATGGAAGACTACCTGCAAACGGAATTCATCTCGTTGCGTGTTTGGCTGACGTCTATCACGGAACAGTGGGCGGTGATCGCATTGCAAGGCCCACGCGCGGCGGAGGCGTTGGCACCGTTGCTGGAAGACATCGATCTCGCGACGATGCCACATATGAGCGTGCGTGATGGGCGGTTCGCGGGAACGCCGGTCCGATTGTTTCGTGTCAGCTTCACCGGCGAGCTCGGGTTCGAGATCAACATTCCGGCGGATTTCGCTCGGTCGGCGTGGGAATTGCTGCGGGAGACCGGCGCGACCCGTTATGGCACCGAGACAATGCACGTGCTGCGCGCGGAGAAAGGCTTTGTCGTTGTCGGTCAGGAGACCGATGGCACGGTGACGCCGGACGATCTCGGGCTGAGCCGGACCATCGCGCGCGGCAAGCCGGATTTCGTCGGCAAACGATCGCTGGTTCGGAGCGATATGCTTCGGCCGGACCGCAAGCAATTGGTCGGGCTGCTGACGACCGATCCGAACGTGGCGCTGGAGGAAGGCGCGCAACTGACGGAGACGGGGACGCTGTCTTTGGGTCACGTAACGTCGTCTTACCACAGCGCGACGTTGGCTCGGTCGATCGCGCTTGGGCTGGTGGCGGGAGGGCGTGCACGGATCGGAACAAAATTGCGGGTGCCGATGCCAGACGGGCTGGTGGAGGTGACCGTCGCCGATCCGGTGTTTTACGATCCGGCGGGAGCGCGAATGGCGCAAGCGATCGCCGCGACCGGGCGCCTGGAACGCGGGCTGGCCGCCAGCTCGGTCCACCTGCCGCCAGCACGGGCTGTCGGCGACGCTCGCCTGACGAGGGTGCCGGACAGGGGAAAATTCGTCGTCAGGACCGGAAGGCGATTGGCGCCGCCGTTGCGAGCGAAGGGCGACGCGCTTTGGTTGGGGCCGGATGAATACCTCGTGTTCGGTAACGAACCGCCGCGTGTCCAGGCCGACTCCATCGTCGATGTTTCGCGGCGAACGGTCGCGTTCCGGCTGGCGGGACCGAAGGCCGGGTGGTTCTTGAACGCGTTCTGCGCGCTCGACCTGGATGAGTTTTCCGAGGCCGGGTGCACGCGAACGCTGTTCGGGAAAGCGGAGATCGTGCTTTGGCGGGTTGATGCGAAGACGTTCCATATCGAGACGGCGCGGTCATTCGCGCCGTACGTTTGGGGGTTGCTGGAGGAGGCGCGGCGGGAGTTGCCGGAGGTTGGGCCGGACGGGTGAGTCGCCGTTGGTTGTACCCGGTACGGAACAAGACGGCCGGGTGGGCGGATGGGACTCGGTACTGTATCATAATAATTGTGGGTCGCCCTCGCTCCGTCGTGATGGGGCTCCGACCAGGTGATCTCTCCCCGCACAATGCGTGCGGCGACAGATCACCGGGTCGAGCCCCATGGGCGCTAAAATAGCACGGAAAGCAGGCTCGCACCCTCCATCACCGTCATGGTCCGGCTCGATCGGACCATCGGCACAATCACGCCGGTGAGAGCGATTTTGGGCACACCGATGGTCCGGTCGAGCCGGGCCATGATGATAAATGAACGATGTCGTTCAATCCGCGACACTATTTTAGCGGCTTTGGGGTCAATCCCGGTGATTGATAGCCCGCGACGATGACGAGGATGATAGCCGGCGACGATTGGTCAATCCACCGGGCGGCTGGCATCAGACGTCCCGCCGCGCCCCTCGGGCGAACGGCAAGCAAAGCAAAGCCGCCACGGTCAGCAAGGCGATCATGGCCCATGCCTCGTTGATCGCCTGGGTCAGGGCGGCGCGTTCGATCATGGGCCGTAATATTTCGCGCACCGCCTCGGTCGGCGGACCGGACGGGCGCGCGGCGAAGGCTTCCAGCGACAGGCCGATGAATTTGGCTGTCGCGACGTCGCCGGCCCGCAATTGGTCGGCGATCCGGGAGCCCAGACCATCCACGCGGCCATAAATCACCGAATCGATCAGCGCCAGGCCGATCGCGCCGCCCAGATTGCGCATCAGGTTGAACAACCCGCTCGCGTCCGCGACGAGGTGCTTCGGCAGATGGCCCAGAGCCAGCCGGGTCGGCGGCAGCAAACAGAACATGATCGCGGCGCCGCGCATGATCTGCGGCCAGAACATCCCGTCGAAATCGGTCTCCGGGGTTTGCAGCGCGCTCATGCCCAATCCGGCGGCGAACAGAGCGAACCCCGCCGCGGTCAGCCACCGCGCGTCCAAACGCTGCTCCAACGCCACCGCGACCGGCGCGATCAGCAACTGCGCCGCGCCGGTCACCAGCATGGTCGTGCCGATCTCCAGGCTGTCGTGATAGCGGACGAACGCCAGATACACCGGCATCAGATAGACCGAGCCGAACAGCCCCACCCCGAGCACGAAACTCAGCACGCAGCCCACGGTGAAGTCGCGATCGGCGAACCGCCGCAGATCGACCAGTTGCCGCTCGGCGCGCAGCGTGCGGGCGACGAAGCCGATCCCGCTCACGAGACTCAGGCCCAGCAAGCCCAGTACCAGACCGGACGCCCAGCCTCGCTCGGGGGCTTCTTTGAGGGCGATTTCCAGGGCCGCCAGAGCGATCGCCAGCGACCCCAGAGACAGAGCATCGACTGTGCGGGCTTCGCGGAGACAGGCCGGTTCCCGCGGCAGCAACGCGGCGGCGACCGTTGCCGAAGCGATCCCGGGAATGACGTTGATCAGAAACAGCCAGTGCCACGACCAGGTATCGGTGATCCAACCGCCGACGATCGGGCCGACGGTCGGGGCCAGCACCGCCAGCACGCCGGCCAGCGTCGTGGCGATCGCCTGGCGCCGCTCCGGAAACAGCAGGAACACCGCCGAAAACACCGCCGGGATCAATGTTCCGCCGGAAAATCCCTGCAGCACGCGCCAGGCGACCAAGGTGCCGAAATGCGTGCTCATCGCACAGCCGGACGAGGCGACCGTGAAACTGGCGATCGACACCACGAACAGCCAGCGCATGCTCAGCGTGCGGGTCAGCACGCCGGTCAACGGGATGGCGATCACCTCGGCGACCAGATAGGCGGTTTGCACCCAACTCATCTGGTCGGGCGCGATGCCCAGTGCGCCCTGGATGTCCGGCAAGGAGGTGGCGACGACCTGCACATCCAGGATCGCCATGAACATGCCCACGCACATCGCCGCGAAGCCGAACCAGATACGCGCCGTCAGCGGGGATTCCGACGTTGCGTCAAAGATGCTCGAGGTCTCCCGATGCCGAGGCCGCCGCTCCGAATGTCGCGTTTTCCGCCCGGATGCGCACCCATAACACCGCGAGGTTCGCGACCGAGAACGCCAGCGCATACCACGGCAGCCCGAAACACAGCGGCAAGACGGCGATCTCTCCTATCACCACGAGGTAGTTCGGATGCGTCACGAATCGGTACGGACCGGCCGCGACCAGTGGCGCGCCCGGCACCACGATGATACGCGTGGTCCAGCGGCGGCCCAAAGTCGAAAGAACCCAGATCCGCCCGACCTGCAACGCCAGGAACACCGCGACCCAGCCAAGGCGCAACGGCGCCGCCCAACCGAGCCCCCACAACCCCGCCAGCCACAACGCATGCAACGCCACGATCAGGGGGTAGTGTTCCGGCGCCGCCTCGTACGCGCCATTCGCCAGTAAGGCCGCGGTGTTGCGGCGGGCGAGCCACAATTCGCCCAGACGCTCCAGCGTGACGGCCGACAGCAGGAGAATGGCTGGGATCAAGCCGCCCGCCGCAAGGAGACGCAGCTCGCGGTGAAGCCGGGTCCCATCGCGGTCAGCAGCGTGCGCGGCGGCAGGCCGGAGCGGATCAGGCGTTCCAGAACGAACAGAGCGGTCGGGGCGGACATATTGCCGTAGTCGGCCAGGATGGCGCGTTCGATGTCCAGGCTGCCCTCGTCCAGGTTCAGCGCGCGTTCCAGAGCCTCCACGACTTTGGTGCCGCCGGGATGACAGGCGAAACGGTCGATGTCGGCCAGGCTCAGTCCGCCGCGCTCCAGAATGCCGGAGACGGCGGGCGCCATGCGTTCCTCGGCGAAGGGCGGAATGGCGCGATCGAAGATGACGCCAAAACCCTGCGGATCGACCGACCAGCCCATGATGTCCAGCGTATCGGGCCACATGTGCTGGCCGCTCATTTCCACCTCGGCGATGCCGGTGGCGGCGCCGGAGCGCAGCACGCAGGCGCCCGCGCCGTCGCCGAACAGAGCGGTGGCGACGATGTTGGCCTTGGTGAGTTCATCCAGCCGGAACGCCAGCGTACACAGCTCGATCGCCACCATCAGCACCACGCTGCCAGGCCGCGCCTGCGCCAGCCGCGCCGCGATCGACAGTCCGGAGACCCCTCCGGCGCAGCCGAGGCCGAACACCGGCACGCGCTCGATATCCGCCCGAAACCCCAGCCTCGCCGCCGCCCGCGCCTCCAAACTGGGCGTCGCGATCCCGGTCGAGGAGACGGTGACCACCGCGTCCACCTGATCCGCCCGCAACCCGGCGGCGCCGAGCGCTTTGGCCGCGGCATCGATGAACAACTCCAACCCGCCGTCGAGATAGGCGGCGCTGCGTTCCGGCCAGCCCAGTTTTTCGAAGTACCAGTCGAGGGGACGGACGGCGTAGCGGCGGANNGCGGCGGCGGCATCGCGTTGCTGGATGCAGTAAGGCGGGACCGCGGTCGCGACGGACACGAGGCTGACGGGCTGGGACATGGATGCTCCTGAAAGGCCGAAATCTCGGTTCGTGGGGACGTCATGAGCGAAGCCGCGCGAATCCGTCACTCGGTAACGCTCACGTTTCGATCGTGTTCCTTGGTTTTTGTCTTCCGCGAGCCATCATGCGGCCGGCTTCAAGAACGCGCGCGGCGGCCAGACGCGATCGTCATCTGGGCTGGCCGCAGAGTGGACCCCTCCCGTGCGTACAGCAACGTACTTTCACGTTGGGGCCGCGAATGACCGCCGAACATCTCATCCGTCATGGCCGGGCTCGATCATGGCTCGACCCGGTCATTTCTCACCCCACAATGTGTGTGCCTCGACAGATCCTCGGCTCA
>PLSZ01000677.1 GCA_003164305.1 Acetobacteraceae bacterium | reverse complement strand
TCGACGAGCCCACCAGCGCGCTCGATCCGATCAGCACGCTGAAGGTCGAGGAACTGATCGACGAGCTGAAGCACGACTTCACCATCGTCATCGTCACCCACTCGATGCAGCAGGCCGCCCGCGTGTCGCAGCGCACCGCCTTCTTCCATCTCGGCGAGCTGGTCGAGGTCGGCGACACCGAACAGATATTCACCAACCCGCAGCATCCGCTGACCCAAGGGTGCATTACCGGCCGCTTCGGCTGAGGTGGGCAGAACCATGACCGAACACACCGTCAAGTCCTACGACGAGGAACTGTCCCACCTGACCAACATCATCGCCCGCATGGGCGGGATGGTGGAGGCGCAGTTGGCCTCGGCGCTGCAAGCGCTGAGCAAGCGCGATTCCGATCTCGCCGCCCGGGTGGTGGCCGGCGACGCCCGCGTCGACGAGCTGGAACAAGAGGTGCAGCAATTCACCATCCGCATGCTGGCGCTGCGCCTTCCGCTGGCCGGTGACCTGCGCCACATCGTCTCGGCGCTGAAGATCTCAAGCGAGCTGGAACGCATCGGCGACTACGCCGCCAACGTCGCCAAGCGCAGCATCGTGCTGGCGCAGTTCCCGGCGCCCTATTCCATGGGCGGACTCGCGCACATGGCATCCCTTGTGCAAGCGCAACTTAAATCCATCATCGACGCGTTGGGGTCGTCGGACGCCGATAAGGCGATCGAGGTATGGCGTTCCGACCGCGCCGTCGATGACATTTATAATACAATTTTCCGTGAACTGATCACGTATATGATGGAAGATCCACGTAACATCACGCCCTGCACGCATTTATTGTTCATCGCCAAGAACCTTGAGCGAATCGGTGACCACACTACCAACATCGCTGAAACGATCTATTATACTGTCAAGGGCGAGGTGATACCGGATGTGCGGCCGAAGGGTGATACCTCGGCCTACGCGGTGGTCCGTCCGAAAGAGTAACAAGGGGATTGACGCCGATGCCAGATGGTCTTTCCAGTTTGCCGCGACCCCTTGTCCTCGTGGTCGAGGATGAGGCGGCGATCGCGACAATGCTGCGCTATAACCTGGAGAAACAAGGTTATCGCGTATCCGAGGCGTCCGACGGACAGGAAGCGCTGACCCGCATTCAGGAACAACAGCCGGATATCGTATTGCTGGACTGGATGTTGCCGCTGATGTCGCGAATTGAAGTGTGCCGCCAGATCCGGCGCAAACCGGCGACGCGCGACTTGCCGGTGATCATGGTCACCGCGCGCACCGAGGACCAGGACGCGGTGCGCGGCCTGAACACCGGCGCCGATGATTACATCACCAAACCGTTCAACATCGACTCTCTGCTGGCTCGCATGCGCGCGTTGCTGCGGCGATCCAACGCGGTGCCGGATAAGGGCGCGCTGGCGTTTCACGATATCGAAATGGACCTGTCGTCGCACCGGGTCACCCGCAACGGCCGCCGCGTGCATCTGGGCCCGACCGAATTCCGGCTGCTGGAATTCTTCATGCAACATCCCAGGCGCGTGTTCTCTCGCGAGGAGCTACTGGACGCGGTCTGGGGTCACGACATCCATGTCGAACCAAGAACGGTCGATGTGCATATCCGCCGGCTGCGCAAATCGATGAACGTCGAGGGCGAGCTGGACCTGGTCCGCACCGTCCGCGCCGCGGGCTACGCATTGGATACTGAGCCGGTGTGAAGCGCCGGGGTTTCACCCCGGGCCTTCACCTCCGGAACTCAATATCCCACGGAGCACGGCTGGCCTCGGCCTGCGCTTCGGCACGGCTGACGCCGATGTCTTTCAGCAGCCGCGGATCCATTTCCGCCAACATACGTCGCGTACGCCACGCTTCCAGCATCAGCGACAGCCGATGCATCGCGGGTTGCCGTGGCCGCGACGACGTCCGGGGATGGAAAAAGCCGGAAAGCACTGATACCTGGTCAGACACCTCACCCTCCTCTTGGGGCTTATGGACGCGCTTTATGAGCCAGGCGGCATAATCAGTAAAACGAATTGCGTTGATCATAGAAATCAGATATGTTGATGAACATGGTTGCCCTCAACGGCCTCGACCCCGATCTGCTCCGCGCTTTCGTACTCATCGCCGAGGGCAACAGCTTCACCCAGGCCGCGAGCGTCGTCGGGCGCACGCAATCCGCCATTTCCATGCAGGTCCGCCGCCTGGAGGAAGGCCTGGGCCAGCGTGTGCTGAGCCGCGGCCGCGGCGGCGGCATCGAACTGACGCCCCACGGCCGCTTTCTGCTGACCCGCGCGCGACAAATCCTGGCGCTCAGCGATGAGGTCATAGAGACCTTTCGCGCCCCACGCATCGCCGGAACGGTGCGGCTCGGCTGTCCGGACGACTACGCATTGGCATACATCCCACCGATCCTGCAGCGGTTCGCCGCGACCCATCCCGCCGTGCAGGTCGATGTGCGCTGTTCTCCCTCGGGCGAACTGATGCGGGCGATCGAGGCCAACGAACTGGATCTGACGCTGATCTCCGACGGGCATCAGCCGCCCGGGTGGCCGGCCACCCAGCTGTGGCGCGGTCCGCTGGTGTGGGTGACCTCGACCCGGCATTCGCCGCACCGGCAGGATCCGCTGCCGCTCGCGTTGGCCGATCAGACGCGCCTGGGCCAGGATTGCGAGTGGGCCAAAGCCGCCACCACGGCATTGGAGAAAGCCGGCTGGCGATACCGGGTTGCTTATACCTCGGCCTCGCAACTGGGGACCCACGCACCAGTGGTCGCCGGACTGGCGATTACCGTTTCGACACTGTCATGGTTGCCGCACGGCCTGCGCCCTTTGGGGCCGGAAGAGGGGCTGCCACCATTGCCGAATTTCGGGATCATGCTGCTGAAAGCGCAGAACGCCAGCCAGCCGGTGACGGATGCATTGGCATCGCATATCGACGCGAACTTTCAGGCGGGCGCCCCGCGATTGGCGGATTCGTTGACGCAGCAGTCCGTTCCGGGCTCTTCACAACCTCGCGCCGCCTCTCCTCTGGGCAACGCCGCCGGCCGCGGGTAAAATCCCGGCCAGTGCAGAACCCAGGAGGAACGACGATGGACGCCGACGCCAAAAAAACCGCGCTACGCATGATCCCGTACGGCATTTACGTGCTGACCGCCGACGACGGCAAAGGCAACGTCGGCGCCGCCACCGTCAACTGGGTCACCCAGGGATCGTTCGCGCCACCGCTCGTCGTCGTCGGCGTGAAGGGCGATTCCGGCTGCCACACCGTTGTCAAAGGCACCGGTAAATTCGTCCTCAACATTCTGGGCAAGGACCAGAAAGGCGCCGCCTTCACCTTTTTCAAGCCGGCGAAAGTCGAGGGCGGAAAACTCTCCGGCATGGACTTCCACGCCGGCCATAACGGGGCGCCCGTGCTGAACGACGCCATCGCCGCCGTGGAGTGCATCGTCAAGGAAATCGTTTCTCTGGGCGATCATGATATCGTGGTGGGCGAGGTTACGCAGGCTTATGTGATGAAGCCGCCGGCCGGCCGCGCCGACGCCGCCATCCTGGAAATGAAGGATCTCGGCGACAACGTTTACTACGGCGGATAAAGCCGGCCGCGCCGACCGTCATGGCCGGGCCTCGGCCATGACGGGATGCTTCACAGCACCCCACCAAAGGCATTCCCATGTTCCGTGAATTCGCCACCGTCTATCCTGGCCACATCGATCTGCCCGACCACGGCCAGAACGCCACACCGGCCAACGAGCGGCGTTTCAGTAACGAACAACTCGCCGGCGTGTTCGCCAAGACCGAGGCGGTGGCGAAACTGATGGATCGTACCGGCTGGGACACGTTGTGGATGGCCGAGCATCACTTCCAGTACGAGGGTTATGAGGTCATCCCGAACCTGCTGATGGCGGCGGTGCATCTCAGCCATCTGACATCAAAGTTGAAGATCGGCTGCGGCTTCAACATCGCGCCGATGTGGCATCCGCTGCGCCTCGCCGAGGACTACGCGGTCGCCGACATCCTGACCAAAGGCCGCACCGTGTTCGGCGTCGGCCGCGGCTACCACACGCGGGAAGTCGAGACTTTTGGCGCACCGATCATCAACCAGGACGCCAACCGCGAGCTGTTCGAGGAACAGGTCGAAATCATCTTCAAAGCCTTCAACAACGAAAGCTTTTCGCACCAGGGCAAGCATTACACGCTGCCGCCCGAGGTGCCCTATCGCGGCTACACCCTGAAGGAACTCACGCTGGTGCCGCGGCCGGTCAACATGCCCGTGGAATGCTGGCAGCCGGTGGTCAGCGCCGGTGCGCGCGGGCTCGATTTCATGATTAAGCACGGCATCAAGGGCGCCATCGGCGGCGGTGCCGCGACCATGCGCGAGGGTCCGATCAGCGCCTATCGCGACGCCGCCGCGCGCGCCGGCATCGACCTGAAGCTCGGCGAGAACCTGATGCTGGGATTCTTCGTGCATCTGGCCGACACGCGCGAAAAGGCCATCAGGGAACTACGGCCGATGTATGAGGAGCATGCCAAGATGTTCGCCCCGCTCGGCTTCGTTCCGGGGGTGAACGAAGCGCAGATCGCCGCGATCGGGCGGCGCGGCGGTTGGTACGAGGCCGGCGTCCCCACGCTCGAGCACTTCATGAAACTCGGCTCCTGGTTCGCCGGCACGCCGGAGGATCTGGTCGCCTACCTGAAAGAACTCGAAGAGCGTTATCCCGGCATGGAGCACATCAATCTCAGCACGCCGATGAGCGCGCCCGAGAGCGTGATGCTGGAACAACTCGGCTGGATCGCCGAAGCGGTGATGCCGAAGTTCAGGAAATCATAGTTCCAGACGGCACGCCGGCCTGATCCGCCATCGCGTCACGACGCGCTGTCGCGTGGCCGGCGGCGCTTCGTGACGCGTTGGCGGACCAGCGTGTCAGGCCAGCCCGTACAGCCCGCACGCGTTATCCCGGAACACCGTGGAATGTTCCGCGTTGGACAGCCGGATCGGAAACGCCGTGCGCGGATCGTCATAGTCCCAGTGCGGATAATCCGTGGCGAACATGATCTTGTCCCAGCCGATCCAATCGATGGTGTCGCGCAGGTGCTCAGGCTGTTCTGGCTCCTCCATCGGCTGCGTGGTGAACCACAAATGCTCCCGGATGTATTCCGACGGAGGCCGCCGGCATTCCGGCACTTCGTCACGCATCCGTTCCCATGCTTTATCCAGACGCCACGCGAGCATTGGCAGCCACGCGAAACCGCCCTCGATCATCACCATTTTCAGCCCAGGATGGTGCTCGAACACACCTTCCAGCACCAGACTGGCGATTTGCGCCTGGAAGCTATGCACGTTCAAATGGTGATCCTGCAAATAGAAGCTCGGCCAACCGCCGGCGGTGGAGGCGTAGCCGCCGCCGACGCTGTTGACATGCACCGCGACCGGCAGCTTCGCGGCGCAGGCGCCGGCGAAGATGGGCCAGTAACGTTTGCGGCCCAGCGGCTCGGTTGTTTTCGAGGGCAGCAGGATTTGCACGAAATTCGGATCGCCGGCGCGATGTTCGATCTCGGCGACCGCCAGCGCGGCGTCGTCCTGCGCCACCGTCACGCAGGCACGCAGCCGCGGTTCGGGCTTCACCCAGTTCTCGATCTGCCACTCGTTCACCGCGTTGCAGTATGCGGCGCCAAGATCGGTGTTGCGCGCGGCCGCCGACAACGGCGCCAGCACGCCCCAGGCGATATCGTTGGCGTCGAGCAACTGTTCGCGCATGAAAGCCAGATCGGAGCCGGGTGGTCCGCCACTCGGCGGCCACGCGTCACGCCGCGCGGTGGCGGGCGCGGATTTAGGATATTGCGTACCCGACGTGAATGGAATGCGCACCTGGGCGCCATACTCCGCCAGATGCTCGCGCCAGCGTTCCGGCAGCCATGGATCGAGTTCCTTCTTCGAACGCATCGTCGGATGGATGTCGCAATCGACAATGCCGGCGCGCACCGGTTGATCTCGCGCGCGGTCGAGGATTTCGCTCATGACAGCGTCTCCTTCAATCGGGGATAAGTGGCCAGCGGATTATCCAAGGCCATTTTGTGCACCAACGCATACGGCGTTCCCGGTGGCAACGCGTCGATGCCATCGAAGTGCCAATGCGGGAAGTCGCTGGAGAACAGCAGCATCTCGTCGCAATCGATATGCGTGAGGATCTTCCGCACCTCTTCGGCCCCCGGCGCGTCGAACGGCTGCGAGGTCAGCCGCACATGTTGACGCACGAGGTCGGCCGGCGATTTCGTGAACCACGGCGTTTCACCGCGCAACCCGCGCCATGACTTGATCGCCCGCCAGAGAAAACCCGGCAGCCAGGACACGCCGGACTCGATCAGCACGACCCGCAGATCGGGTACGTGATTGAACACGCCCTCCGCCATCAGGCTGAGCAGCGCGCTTTCCAGACCCATCGTGTGGCTGACGTAATCTTGCGCGTAATGCGACGGCCAGCCCACCGAAGTCGGCGCGTGCCGATACGCACTGCCGCCATGGATGCCGATCGGCAGGCCGTGCCGGGCGGCGGCCTCGTAAATCGGCCAGTAGTATTTGCGGCCCAGAGTGATTTCGTTCGAGGCGAGCAATTGCACCTGAACGAAACGATGGTCGTGCGCGCAACGATCGATCTCGTCAGCCGCGTAACCGGGATTTTGCGCCGGTACCACGATCGACGCCCGCAACCGCGCGTCCTTGTCCAGCCACTCGGCCACCAGCCAATCGTTCACCGCCTGACACAAGGCGCGTGCGAGGTCCTCGGAATGCACCGCCTGTCCGCCATGCAGACAATTCACAATCGCGGCGCGCAGTCCAAACCCGTCCAGCACCTCCCGTTGCAGTATCGCAAGATCGGTGCCGGGCTTGCCGTTCGCCGGACGCCAATCGGGACGGCAGGCGATCGGCGCGCCAACCGGGTAGCTGGCGAGGTCCAGCCCGTCCGTGCCGCGCGTGACGATCATCTCGCGCCAGGCCTGGCTCATGTAGGGCAGCAACGCCGCCATCGCGGGCACCGCCACATGCACGTCGCAGTCGATGGCACCGTTTGGCAGCAAGGCACTCTCCCCTTTTCCGGAGTAGACTGCGAGCGTCCGGCCTCGGACGCAAGCATTGGGGCTCCGGGATAAACCCCGGGCGCCTGCCTCAATGCCCGGCGTGCGCGCCGGAGAAATCCGGCGCCGGCAACCCGGACGCGGCGAGTTGTTTCACCAGCGCCGCCTTCAACGCCTCCAGGCCCGCCTCGGTCTTCGCCTCACACCGCGCCACCAGCACCGCCTGCGTGTTCGACGCCCGCAGCAGCCACCAGCCATCCTCCGTCAGCACGCGCACGCCGTCGATTTCCGACACCGTGGCGCCTTCCTGTCGCAGGCGTTCCGCGACTTCCTCGATCACCTCGAATTTCCGCGTATCGTCGCAGTCGAAACGAACCTCCGGCGTATTGATCACCTGAGGCAGTTTCTTCCGCGCGTCCGACAAATGCTGATACGGCAACCGCGCCACCACGCCCAAAGTACGCACCGCGGCGTACAGCGCATCGTCGAAGCCGTACCATTTATCGGCGAAGAAAATGTGACCCGACATCTCGCCCGCCAGCGGGCACTCAGTCTCCGCCATTTTCGATTTAATCAGAGAATGACCGGTTTTCCACATCAGCGGCACCCCGCCGGCCGCGGCGATTTCGTCGAACAGCACCTGACTGGCCTTGACGTCGGCGATGATCGTCGCGCCTGGATTCCCGCGCAGCACATCGCGCGCCAGCAACACCATCAATTGATCGCCGAACATGATCGTTCCGCCATCATCAACGATCCCGATGCGGTCCGCGTCGCCGTCGAAGGCGATTCCGATGTCGGCGCCGCGCGCCAGCACCTCGGCGATCAACTGTTCCAGATTTTTTGGCACCGTCGGGTCCGGATGATGCGCCGGGAACGTGCCGTCTATGACGCCGTTCAGCACCGTGTGCTCGCCCGGCAAATGCCGCACCAGCTGAGCGAGCACATCGCCCGCCGAGCCGTTGCCGTTGTCCCATACCACCTTGAGCTTGCGATCCTTGCCGTCCCAGTCGCGCAGCAACCGCTTCACGTAGTCTTCTTCCATATCGATGGTGCGAGTCGGCGCGGCGGATTCGGGGACGACGTCGCCCTCGCGCGCCATGCGGCCGATATCCTGGATCTGCGCACCAAAGAACGGCTTGCGGCCCAACATCATTTTAAAACCGTTGTAGTCGGGCGGATTGTGACTGCCGGTGACCATCACCGCGCCGCCGGTCTCCATCGTGGTCGCGGTGTAATACAGCATCGGCGTCGGCCCGCGGCCGATGTTCAGCACCTGGATGCCGCTGGCGCGCAATCCGTTCGACAGCGCTTCGGCCAGTTCCGGACTGGACAATCGCCCATCGTAGCCGATCGCGGTCGTGGTGCCCCCCTCGCGCGCGACGATGGAGCCGAAACAGCGGCCGATCGCGAACGCGTCGTCCGTCGAAAGCGTTTTTCCAACAATCCCGCGGATGTCGTATTCGCGCAGCGAGGTCGGATCGAAATCGTGCCTGAATGTCATGGTTTGGCTCTGTCAGTGGTAGTTTTTCAGGAACCCACGCACGGCATCGGCGAGATCTGGACGTTTCAGGGCGAAAGCGATCTGCGCCTCCAGAAATCCCACCTTATCGCCGCAATCGAACCGTCTGCCCTCGTAGCGCAAACCATGAAATGGTTGCTTGCCGATCAGTTTCGCCATGCCGTCCGTCAGTTGGATTTCGTTGCCGGCGCCACGTTCCAGCGTTTCCAGGTGACCGATGACTTCCGGCATCAGAACGTAACGGCCAATGATCGACAGGGTTGACGGCGCTTCTTTCGGCGCCGGCTTCTCGACCAAACCCTGGACCTCGACGAGCCGACCGTCGTCGGCGCCGATCTTCAGGATACCGTAACGATTGGTCTGTTCGCGTGGCACCTCGACCACCGCGACCACGTTGCCGCCGGTCTGTTCATAAGCGTCGGCGAGTTGCTTCAAACACGGCGTGTCCGACAGGATCAAATCGTCAGGCAAAAGGATCGCGAACGGATCGTCACCGATGAAAGCCCGCGCGCACCAGATCGCGTGGCCCAGTCCGTGCGGCACCTGCTGGCGGACGGTCAGCAGCGACCCTGGCTCGATCCGCATCGAGTTCAATTGAGCCAGAGCCTCGACGCGGTTGCGCTCGCGCAACGTCGCCTCAAGCTCGAAGGCGATATCGAAATGCTCGACCAGAGCGGTCTTGCCGCGGCCGGTGACGAAACAAAATTGTTCGATCCCGGCGGCGCGCGCCTCTTCGACCGCGTATTGGATCAGCGGTTTATCGACGACGGGCAGCATTTCCTTGGCCAACGCCTTGGTGGCGGGCAGGAAGCGCGTGCCCAGACCGGCGACCGGCAGGACAGCTTTACGCAATTTTCTCGGCACGACGTCTCTCCCGTTTCGCGGCGACGCTCATATCATATCCGGCTGCCGATAGTGGCGCCACATTCGCCCGGACATCCGGTCACTTCAATGCAACATACAACCAAGAGTTGCTGGTTCATCCCAATAAAACATCACGCGCCTGATTGATCCGCGATGCCAGCCAGTCCGAGCCGCCGGTATCCGGATGCGCCATTCGCATCAGGCGCCGGTGCGCGGCATGGATTTCATCGGCGCCGGCACCGGCCTTTAGACCAAGTACTTCAAACGCCTCCGCGCGGGTCATCGTCGAACTTTGCCTTCGCGGCGGCGGTGTTCCCGCCGAACCACCGAACCCAGTTCCGCCGATCCCTCCGGTTCCGAAGCCACCCTGGTGCCACCGCCGCCAAAGCAACGGTCCGACCAGCACCAAACCGGTCAGTGCCTGAGGCCCGCGGCCACTGAGCAACAGCAGCCCGGTCAGCGCCACCCCCGCGAACGCGGCGATCCATTTGAGCAAGTTGAAGATCGCCGCGGCCGACGCGCGCTCAAACGCCCGCAAGCCCAGAATCAGGAGGGCGAGGATCGCGGTGCCAAGCAACAGCCAGGGCATGTCAGGTCATCTTTCCGAAATCTGAGCCCGAATTCGGGGCCGAAACCGGCCTGCCTGACATGGTAGCATTCTCGCACCGCGGCAATCTCTCATTTTCCTACCGCCTCCTGCGCTTCCACGACCGCCAGCGCGCTCAGGTTGACGATCCCACGCGCGGTCACGCTTGGCACGACCACGTGAATCGGTTTCGTCATGCCCAGGAGCATCGGACCGATCGGAAGTCCATCGGCGGCGGCCTTCAACAGGTTGAAGCCGATATTGGCGGCGTCCAGATTCGGCATGATCAACAGATTGGCGGTGCCGGTCAGCCGGCTGTTGGGCACCGCGCTGTCGCGGATCGACTGGATCAGCGCCGCGTCCGCGTGCATTTCCCCGTCGATTTCCAGAGCCGGCGCGCGTTCCCGGATCATGGCCAGCGCACGGCGCATCTTGCGCGCGGTCGGACTGTCGCTGGCGCCGAAACTGGAGTGGGAAATCAGCGCCGCCTTGGGCGTGATGCCGAACCCGCGCACGGCATCCGCGGCGAGGCAGGTCATCTCGGCGATCTGCTCCGCCGTCGGATCGAGCACCATGTAGGTGTCGCAAATGAACAGCACCCCGGCGGGCAGGATGACGCAGGACAAGCCGTAGACCCGGCTGACATCGGCCCGGCGCGGGATGATCGGCAGGATGTATTGGATTTGCCGCCACCAGGCGCCGGTGCCGCCACAGATCGCGGCGTCGGCGAGTCCGGCGTGCAACAGCATCGCGGCGGCCACCGACGGCCGGTTGCCGACGCGCCGCGCCGCCGAAGCGGGGGGCGTGCCATGACGTCCCACCAGTTGCTGATACGCCGGCACCAGGGGCTGAAACACATCGTCGTCCTCGGCCGGATCGAGTACTTTGACCTTGCCGCCCAGATCCATCCGAAGACCCATCTCCTTGACCTTGGCGGCGATCACATCGTGCCGGCCCAACAGAATTGGGTGCGCGGTGCCATCGTCGATCAGGGTCTGCGCGGCCCGGAGCATCCGCTCATCCTCCCCCTCGGCGAAAACGATGCGCTTTGGGTCGCGCGCGGCGGCCTCGAACACCGGCCGCATCAGCGAGCCGGAGCGGAACACGAAGCGTTCCAGTTCCCGGCGGTAATGGTCGAAGTCTTTGATGGGACGGCGGGCGACGCCGGATTCCATGGCCGCGCGCGCCACCGCGGGGGCGATGTCCAAAATCAGCCGCGGATCGAACGGCCGCGGAATGATGTAATCGGGCCCGAACACCGGCGCGGTGCCGCCGTACGCCGCCGCGACGACCTCGCTGGCCTCGACCCGCGCGAGGCCAGCCAGCGCCTCCACGGCGGCGATTTTCATTTCCTCGTTGATGGTGGTGGNNCGTCCAGCGCGCCCCGGAAGATGAACGGGAAACACAGAACGTTGTTGACCTGGTTGGGATAATCGCTGCGTCCCGTGGCGACGATGGCGTCCGGCCGTTGCGCGCGGACGAGGTTCGGATCGATCTCCGGATCCGGGTTGGCCAGCGCCAGGATCATTGGTTTTTCCGCCAGTAGCGGCAGCCATTCCGGCTTCAGCACCCGCGGCGCGGACAGGCCGAGGAACACGTCCGCTCCGGCCAGCACATCCTGCAACGTGTTGGCGTTGGTGTCCCGTGCATAACGCGCCATATTCGGCAGCATGCCGGGCCGGTCGGAACGGATGACGCCCTTGATATCGGTCAGCGTCACGTTCTCCACCCGCAACCCCATCGACACCAGCAAATCGACGCAGGCGAGCGCGGCGGCCCCGGCGCCGGATGTCACCAGTTTCGCGTCGGAGAGGCTCTTGCCCTGTAGCAGCAAGCCGTTCCGCACGGCGGCGGCGACGGTGATCGCGGTGCCGTGCTGATCGTCGTGAAATACCGGAATGCCCATGCGGGAGCGCAGTGTTTGCTCGATCTGGAAACACTCCGGCGCTTTGATGTCTTCCAG
>PLSZ01000676.1 GCA_003164305.1 Acetobacteraceae bacterium | reverse complement strand
CGGCGCCTGGCATTTGCTCGCCCAGGGAGTGGCGTGGCATCTGGGGGCGCTGGGGTTCGGGGTGGTCGGGTGTTACAGCAGCCCTCCCGCCGCCACCTGCATCCACGGCGAGGGCATCTATCCCGTGACCGGCCCGGGCCTGAGCGGGTCGTTCCTCGACGATCCCAACGATGGCAGCAGCCCGTCCACCTGGGCGCTCGGGACCGATGGGTTGGCGATGCAAACCTGGATCACGACCGACACCCAGGCCGAGGATGCCGCCGACATCGCCGCGATCCTGTGGCCCTGGTCGGAGGACGACAGTTGCCGGCAATACAGCGAAAAAGCGACCTATGAGGCCGCCGCCCGCCGCCTGCTGTCGCTGGAGCGCGGCGTGCTGTCCCGCTCGGCCGCCAGCCTGCCGCATGTCTGGTGGTCGGCCATTCCATTCGCCTACAACAGCAACGATCCCGGCACCCAGATGCAGCGCGAGGTCGTGGCCGACATGGCCGCCGACCCCACGCAGAACGTAACGGTCGTGCTGCCGCAGACCGCCGACAGCCTGCCGCGGAGCATCGGTGGCGCCGCCCTGGTCTACAATCCAACCACCGGGATCTGGAGCGGCGGCGACTCGCTGCACCGGGACATTCCGGACAATCAACGGTTCGGCATGCTGGCCGCGCCGCTGGTCGCGCGCGCGATCCTGGCGTCCGAGGGCGGCGATACGTTGTCGTCCATCCCCGCGGGCATTCCCGGCGCGGGCGGGCCGGCGGTGACCCACGTTTATCGCCAATCCTCCACTGTCCTGATCGTGACGGTCGCGCATGATTGCGGCACCGATCTGATCGTGCCGGCGACGCAGGCCGCCGTTGGCCTGGGATGGGCCGTGATGGACGGCGGCTCGGTGGCGTCACCCGGAACGATCGTCACGGCGACCGCGTGCATCCGGCTGAATTCGACCCAGTTGCAGATCACGTTGACACAGGCGTTGGTGAACGCCAGCGCGGCGTGCCGGTTGTTCTATCCCTACGGCACCACGACGATCGGCCGCGGCAACGCGGTGACCGACAATTTGTCCCAGATCACGCCGCCCGCCGGCTGGAACATCGCGGCCGATCTGGGCTCCGGCTGGAGCCTCAACATGCCGGTGCATGTCCCGATGATGACAGCATCCGGCGTGGTGCTGAGCGATACGCCTTAACAAACCAGGCGCCGCTTCGGGACGCTCTGAGTTCGTTCCGAAGCGCGGTAATGTACCATTTCGCGCAGACATAGGCCGGTATCCCATTCGAAACTCTCTCAAACGCTTTCGATCCGGGGGAACATACCATGCCGGTTTCGTGGATGCGCGACGGTAACACCTTGTATGGCGTTGTCGATGGCGGATTTCGACGGCGAATAGTTGTCGAACCATTGCCGGACGAAGATGGATGGGATTGGATAAGTTGGCGCGCGGAACAGGCCCCTGAACTGGCGGTGCGCGGCGTCGCTCGATCCGTCATTGACGCCATGGCGACGGCGGAGGTCAGCGTGGATCCGAATTTTCCGGAATTCGAAACGGAATGGCATTAACCAGTGCCTCAGCTATTTGTTCGTCGATCCACGTCCGGGCTTTCGAGCAGTTGACGAAGCCGGTGGTCGGTTCCGCGTTATCGCGACCGATCGCCGCCTTTCCCGGCGCGCCCGCTGATCGGTTTCGGGACGCTTCACCGCCGCTTGTCTTCCCCTTCTGAACCCGCGATCCTGGCCGCGGGAGATCCAAGGGGAAACCCAACACCATGCCACCGAAACTTGGCTACCTGCTGCCCACGCGGGAGCAGATCATGGAAGGACAACCGGACGCGGCCTCGCTGCTGGCGCTCGCCGCGCGCGCCGAGACCGAGGGCTTCGATTCAGTCTGGGTCGGCGACTCCTTGCTCGCGCGGCCGCGTCACGAACCGCTCACCCTCCTCGCCGGTGTCGCTGGCCGCGTCCCCCGCCTCGAACTGGGGACCGCCGTCCTGCTGCCGGCGCTGCGTAATCCGGTGTTGCTGGCGCATCAGGTCGCGACGCTGGACCAGGTGTCCGAGGGGCGGTTGATCCTCGGCGTCGGGTTCGCCGCCGACGTGCCCAACATCCGCGCCGAGTTCGCCGCCGCCGGCGTGCCGTTCGAAAAGCGGATCGGCACGATGATGGAGGGCCTGCGCCTGTGCCGCGCGTTATGGACCGGCCAACCGGTGGACTGGGACGGACGCTGGCCCGTGCACCAGGGCGTGCTCGCGCCGACGCCGTATCGCCCGGGCGGGCCGCCACTGTGGATCGGCGGAAATCGCGCGACCAGCCTGGAGCGCGCCGGCAAGTTCTTCGACGGCTGGTTCCCGGTCGCTCCCGCGGCGGACGCGTTCGGCGAAGGTTTGCGTCGGGTGCGGCAGATCGCCCAGACCGCCGGCCGCGATCCGGCCGCGGTAACCGGCGCGATGTACATGACCATCGCTCTCGACGAGGACGCGGCGAAGGCCGAGGCGCGATTGAACTCGTTCCTTGAACGGTATTATCTGCAACCCGCCGCGGCGATCCGCGCGCATCAGGCCTGCTATGCCGGTCCGGCGGCCGGCGTCGCGGAGTATCTCGACGGTTATGCACGCGCCGGCGCCGATCATCTGGTGATCCGTTTCGCGGGAGAGCACGCGACCCATATGACCGCGCTCGCGAAAGTGCGGACCGCTCTGGGCTGGTGACCGGCCGCGCGGTTGTCGCGCGGCCGTCGTTTCAAATAGCATGTTGTTCCGGAACCGTCATGGCCCGGCTCGACCGGATAGGCATCAAGTTAAGCGTCGCGAGAGGAAAATGCCCCCTCTTCCCGTCATCCTCGGGCTCGACCCGAGGATCATTCTACCCCGCGAAGGACGTCAAAAG
>PLSZ01000044.1:15358-29094 GCA_003164305.1 Acetobacteraceae bacterium | reverse complement strand
CAGCGCGGTGATCGCCGCGGTGGGGTTGCATATTCCGCGACGGGTCAGCGCGCGGGCGATGGCGCCGGCGGAGTAGGGATCTGCTGGGTATTGAACGGCGGCCGCGCTACCGGCCCGGAAGCGGAACGGTCAGCGTGGCGCCGTCGAAACCGGTGGGCTTGAAATGCGCGCGGACGGTGATCCGTCCGATGCCCAGCGGCACGGGCAGTTCGTACAGGTCGCGGGTGAACGGTTGTTCGTCCTCATGCGGATGTTCCAGGATCCGGGTGCCAAGCACGGCTCCATCAGGTCCCAGCGCCTCGATCCGGTCGGCGTAGCGTTCCCAGCCGGTGTCCTTGGACCGGATGGTGACGTCGAGATCGTAACGTCCGTCACGCTGACGGATATCGACGTGGGTGACGTCGGCGTCTCCGGCGAAGGCTGGAGCGAACTCCGGCGCGGCCGCGATCAGGCCGAGCGCCAGCAGCAGGCCTCTCACCACCGATAAGGGCCGCGCCGGATGGTGAAGGAGCGGCCGGCGCGCCAGAGTTGATAGCGGAACGCCAGATACGCGACCGCCCCGGCGATCAGGATCACCGGCAGGATCATGATGACGAACCAGAAGGTCAGCGCCACGATCAACGCCGTGACCGCCAGCACCATCGCCATGATGGCCCACAGCATCACGCGCGCGCCGATCGGCGGCTTCGGTGGCGGCGGGGGAGCGACGAACTCGCCCTCCAGCGTCATGTCGATGATGCGGTTTTCGTTCCTGGCCATGCCCGGAAAATGGCCCCATGCCCCCCTTGCTTCAAGCCCCACCGGATCCGGGCTATGCTGACGGCGACGCAAGAGGAGCCATCGCGATGCGGGTCGGACTGTTCATCAATACCCAGTTTCCCGAGGGGACCGATGTCGGCGCGCGGGTGCCGGAGATGGTTCAGCAGGTGCGCGCGGCGCGCGATGCCGGCTTTAAGTCGTTGTGGTTCCCGCATCACTGGCTGACCTTTCCGATGCAGATGCTGCAGATCACCCCGTTGATGGGGTATCTGGCGGCGCACGCGGACGGCATGACGATCGGGCCGAACATTCTCATATTGCCGCCACAAAATCCGATGCACGTGGCCGAAGAGTCCGCCACGCTCGACGTGCTGACCGGCGGCAATTACATTCTGGGTCTCGGCCTGGGGTACCGTCAGCCGGAGTTCGACGCGTTCGGAATTCCGCTGTCGGAACGGGCGCCGCGGTTCAACGAAAGCATCGCCCTGATGAAGCGGCTGTGGACCGAGGACAAGGTCACGCATCAGGGCCGTTTCTATACGGTGAACGACGCGGGCATCGGGGTGAAGCCGGTCCGGGCGGGCGGCCCGCCGCTGTATATCGCCGGCCAGGCGGATGTGTCGGTGAAGCGGGCGGCGCGGATCGGTGACGCCTGGCTGATCGTCAACAGCAGCGGGTTGAGCAAGACCATTCCTCTGATGAAAACCTACCGCGCCGCGTTGGCCGAATACGGACGGACGGCGACGGATTTTCCGATCACGGTCGAATGTTACGTGGGCGAAAAACACGCCACGGCGCATGAGGAATGCCGCGAACCGTTGCAATACAAGTACAACGCCTACGCGGCCTGGGGGCTGGAAGGACGGCAGAAAACCGAAACCCCATTTGAAGAATTCGCCCGCGACAAATTCATCATCGGCGACAAGGTGTCCGTGAAGGAGGAGATCTCCCGTTATCACGAGATTCTGGGCGTCAACCATTTCATCATGCGCTGCCAGTGGCCCGGCCTGCCGGTCGAGCGGACGTTGGCATCGATCAAGCGACTGGGCGAGATTTTCGCCTGACCCTGTCGTCATCCTGATGCTCGTCGTGACAGTCTGCCCCAGACTTGTTCCGGGGATCAATCGCGGCCTCCCGCTGGTTGACTTTCTCGTGACGAGCACGGGGACGACCTGAGGCGTCGCCACACGTCGGTCATGGCCGCGCCACACGGGTGCAAGCCGCCGCTATCCTGACGCGGTGGAGACCCCGATTCTCCGTTCGAGCGCCAGGCCCGCGCAGCCTCTCCAGCAGTTCTTATTTTGACGCAACCGCTCACACTTCCCGTCATCCTCCTCCCCCGACTTGATCGGGGGATCGACCGGAGGAATCGGTAGCCGCACACGCGTCAGAAAATGCGTCACCATTGAAGGTCGTGCGGGGTTCGACCGATCCTCCGGCCAGGCCGGAGGATGACGAACCAGGCAGGCCGACCGGCAAAATGAGAACTGCCGCGGCCTCTCAAGGTCGCTTGCCAATGAGCCCGGGATTGCAACAGAGTGACGCAAAGAAAACCCCTTCGCTCGCCGGTCCGGTAGGAATGCCTTTCCCACTCCGTCGTTCGTGAAGGCCGGGTGGAGCGTCTGCTCTGAACGCGCGGTTTGTCCGAATCGCGCCGCACCCCCAACCGCGCGGCCTGGTGAACCTCACTGTCCTGGCCGGCTGAATTGAGATCCCCTCCATGGACCCGACCCCCATGCGCCGCCCCTATGTCAGTCGCACGGCCTCCTTCGCCGGCGGCGCCGATTCTCCGGTGCGCGTGCTGGAAGAATGCCTGGCCGAGATCGATCGCCGTGAGGCGGCGGTCGGTGCCTTCACCGTGATCGACGCCGCGACGGCCCGTGCCGCGGCCGAGGCCTCCGCGCACCGCTGGCGGGCGAACACGCCGCTTTCGGCGATCGACGGCATGACGGTCGGCGTGAAGGACATGATCGACACGGCCGACATGGTCACCGGCATGGGTTCGCCGCTGTTCGATGGCTACCGGCCGCGGTTCGACGCCGCCAGCGTGCAGGGACTGCGCGAGTCAGGCGCGGTCATTCTGGGCAAGACGGTCACGACGGAGTTCGCCTCCGCTCACCCGCGAGGCACCCGCAACCCCTGGGATCCGACGCGTACGCCGGGCGGCAGCAGCAGCGGATCGGCGGCGGCGGTCGGTTGCGGCATGTTGTGCGGCGGCCTCGGAACGCAGGTGGTCGGATCCATCCTGCGGCCCTCGGGCTTCTGTGGCGCTTACGGTTTCAAGCCCTCGGTGGGCGGGATCAACCGCGGCGGCAGCCTGGATTACCTCAGCCAGAGCGTCACCGGCACGATCGCCGCGAGCCTCGACGACGTATGGGCCATGGCGCGCGCGGTCGCCGAGCGGGTGGGCGGCGATCCCGGGTATCCCGGCCTGACCGGCCCGCTGACCCTGCCGCCATCACGACGTCCGGCGCGGTTGGGGTTGTTGCGCACCACCGGGTGGCCGATCCTGCCCGCGCTCGCGCGCGCCTCGCTGGAGGCCACGCTGGAGCAATTGCGTGGCGCTGGCGTAACGATCGTGACCCCCGAAGCGTGTCCGGAACTGGCCGCGGTGGAGGCGGCGACCGCTGAGGCGCACCAGATCACCATGGGGATCAACGCCTGGGAGTGGCGCTGGCCTCTGGGAAGTTTCTTCGCGCGCGATGCCGCGATGTTGAGCCCGAGCGCCCTCGAACGTCACGCGAAGCAACAGGCGATGACGCAGACGGACTACGCCGCGCTGCTGGCCCGGCGCGACGCGGCGCGCGCGGCTCATGCGGGCCTGGCCGGAAAAGTGGACGCGCTGATCAGCGTCACCGCGCCGGGCGCCGCTCCGGTTGGCCTGGAGACCACCGGCAACCCGGTCTTCGTCGTGCCCGGCTCGCTGCTGGGGCTTCCGGGCGTCAGCCTGCCGGTGCTGGACGAAGCCGGCCTGCCGTTGGGGCTGCAGGTGTTGGGCTTTCCCCAGGCCGATGCGGACGTGTTCGCGGTGGCGGGCTGGATCGAGGACGCGCTACGCGGCTAGCGGGGGGACGTTCGGACACGCGCGGAGGCGTTAGTCCCCCGCGCGCGCCCTTTCGTGCTCGTGACGACCCTTACAGCAGGTCCTTCACTGCGTCCTGAAAGCTCTTGATCGCCGCCAGATGCTCGGCCGCGGTCTTGCCCGCGATGCGCTTGTGATGCCCCGTCGCATACGTCGTATGCCCGGTCACGTGGGTCACGCCGGCGTTCTTCCAGAACAGAAACTCCTTGCGCCACTCATCGGTGTTGCCGGAGCCCAGCGACATCCACACCTCGATGCCAACGTCTTTCGGATCGCGACCGGCCGCGCGGGTCAGGCCGCGCAGCTTATCGAACGCCTTCAGCGCCGAGTCGTCCGCCGGATAGGCCAGCGGCATCCAGCCGTCTCCCCACTTCGCCGTGCGTTCCAGAGTCGCATCGACATGACCGCCGAACCACACCGGCACCCGTCCCGATTTCGGCCGCGGATTGAGGCCGGAATGGTCGATCGTGTGATACTTGCCCTTGAAGGTCACGTGCTGGTTGGCCCACAGCGCCTGCATCACCTGGACCTGTTCTTCGGACCGCTTGCCGCGGTTATGGAAATTCTCGTTCAGGCCGATGAATTCCAGTTCGTTCCAGCCCACGCCAACGCCCAATCGGAGGCGGCCGTTCGACAGTTCGTCGAGGCTGGCGGCTTGTTTCGCCACCAGCACGGCCTGGCGCTGCGCCAGGATCAGCACCCCCGGCGCGAAACCGATTTTGTCCGTGCATCCGGCGATGAAACTGAACAGCACGAACGGATCGTGATACGCGGTCACCGACGTGCCGACACGCTTCTTGTCCTTATGCCCCTCCGGATTGCCGCCGAGCACATGGTCCGGCGCCTGAATGTAGTCGAATCCCCATTTTTCCAAAGTCTGAGCGTAGTCCCGGATGACCGCGGGACCGGTGCCGATATCGCCGACCGGCAATGACGCGCCGAGTTGCATCGTGCTGTTCCTTTATTACAAAAAGTCGGCGACCGCGTCGCGATACCGTTTCAACGCCGCCAGATGATCGCTGAGCGATTTTCCGGCGATACGATGATGATGCCGGCGGTGGAACGTTGTCGTGAGGCAAATATGCGACACGCCCAGAGCCTGCCAGAACGCGGCTTCCTTGCGCCATTCGGTTTCCGATCCGCCGCCGCAGGAGGTCCAGACCTCGATGCCGACGGAGGCCGGATCGCGCCCCTCGGCTTCGATCAGGCCGCGCAAATGGTTGAAGATCTCAACGGCGCTCTGATCGGGCGGATAGGCGTTCGGCATCCAGCCGTCGCCCCATTTGGCGATGCGCGGCAAAGTGTTTTCGTGATGGCCGCCATACCAGACCGGCACGCGGCCCGACGCCGGCCGCGGATTGATGCCCGCATCGTCGATCGTGTGGTAACGGCCCTTGAACGTCACATGCGCGTTCGCCCACAGCGCCTGCATCACCTGCACCTGCTCTTCCGAGCGGCGGCCGCGATTGTGAAAGTTCTCGTTCAGGCCGACGAACTCAATTTCGTTCCAGCCGACGCCGATGCCAAGCCGGAAGCGGCCCTTGCACAGCACGTCGAGGCATGCCGCCTGTTTCGCCACCAGAGCGGTCTGCCGTTGCGCCAGGATCAGCACGCCGGTGGAGAAACTTAGCTTCGGCGCGATGCCGGCCGCATAGCCAAGCAGAACGAACGGATCATGGAACAAATCGTCAGACGTATTCCGACCCGCTTCCCAGTTGGGCCGGGAGCCCGCGTTGGCGCCCAACACGTGATCGGGCGCCTCCATGAAATCGTAGCCAAGCGCTTCAAGTCCTTGCGCGTAGTCGCGCACGGTGTCGGGGTCGCCGCCAATATCGCCGAACGGCACGAGGTGTCCGAGTTGCATCGCGAAGTCTCCTGATTACTGATCGGAATCCATGACGGCCTTGATCTTCGCGGGATCGACCGCGATCGGCGGGATGCCCGCCCTCTCCTGCTGCAACAGCGCGCCGATGCGGGAATCGCGCTTTTCCCAGCCGCGGTTCATCGCCTCGGTCAGTTCCTCCCGCGCCAGGTTGGTCAGGCGCATCGGCACGCTGACCTCGCGCGCGAGTTGACACGCCAACGAAACGTCCTTGTGCAGCAGACGCAGCGCGAAATCGGGCGGATCGTAAACGCCGGTGAGGAATTGTTTCTGCATCCGGTCGAACAGCCGAGCCCGCCCGCCGGCGCCCTGACGAATCGCGGTGAACAACTGCAACGGCTCGACACCGGCTTTCACGCCCATGGTGAAGACCTCGGACAGCACGACATTGACCGCCGCCCCCGCCGCGTTATGCACCAGCTTGGCGATCGTTCCGGCCCCGATCTCTCCGATATACAGCGCCTGATCGCCCATCGCATCNNGCGTCGAGAAAATGCACGCCCTTCTCGGCGAATTGCGCGTGCAACGATCGCACGACGTCGACCGCGTTCGTTGACAGATCGAACCAGGCCGAGCCACGCTTCAGGCCTTCCATGAGGCCGTTCTCTCCGGTGCCGACTTTTTGCACGTCGGCTGGCGTCGGCAGCGAGGTAAAGACGACGTCGCAAGCCTCCGCCACGGCTTTTGGCGTCTCAGCCCAAACAGCGCCGGCATTGAGGTGGCGCGAAGCCGCCTGCCGGGTCAGGTCGTTGACCACCAGTTCGTTGCCGCCCTTCTGCATGTTCGACGCCATGCCCGCGCCCATCATGCCGACCCCGATAAACCCAACTTTCATTTTTGCTTCCTCCTTGAGGGTTGGTCAGACCAGCCAGTGTTCCTCGACCGCGAAACGCGCCGACGCCGTGTCGCCCATCGTCGCGGCCGCGCATTCCAGATCGACGAGGCTGTCGTACCAGGTCTGCGTCACGCCGCCCGCCGTGATGGCCAGATGCGGAATTGTGCTGTTGGGCGCCGCGCCCTGCTCACGCACACGATATTGAACGGGCCGGGACGGAGGTTCGCTCGGCCAGATCTCGATCAGGCTGAACCGGCCAGGATTGGAACGAAGTTCGCCGGACACATCCGCGACGATCCGAGCCACCGCGCCGACGAACTGACGTGAATCGACGTTGCACGCTGCCATCTCCGGCGAGCCATGCGCGCGCGACCGGTCCGCGTCGTTATCGAAATACAAAATCGGAAACCCGTCGACGCGCATGTCGAGGCCGGCGTCATTCGCGGCGAGCGAATCGATGACGTGACATTGCACATAACGGCGCAAGCCTGGAAACGCGCACACCAACGGCCCATGCACATCCAGCCAATGACGGCGAAACCGGGTCAGATCGATGGCGTCCCGGCGCCGCATCAAACTGATCGCCGCGATCATCGTCAGACGACCGGCGTGGCGGGCGCGCCGCCTTTTTCCCAGACGTTGAAGGTGGCGTCCCAGATCGCGATCCGACGGCCGCGCAGGATCCAGATCTCGGTGCCGCGGCCCAACATGGACTTGCCGGTTTTCGCGTCCGTCCAGGAAGCGTCCCAGGTATTCGCCAACCGATTGCCGGTCAGCACCTGCAACTTCTTGGTCAGTTTATAGCCCAGGGTGCGGGTGAAGCGCGCGGTCAGGAAAGCCATGATCTCCGACTTGCCGTGCATTTCGGGAAAGTCGGCGAAGCGCGCGACGGCGTCCTCGGTAAAGCCCATCGCGATGGCGGTCAGGTCGGCCGCGGCGAAAGCGTCTTCCACCGACTGAACCAGGTCTCGGGCCTCGGTCCATGTCAGCACGAAATCGTCGTTGTCCACCTGGTTCCTTTCAACTTCGATCACAAAACCACGCGCGCCGGGATCAGCGGCGCGAGGCATTCTGCCATCCCGCCCGTGAAACACCAATGCCCGGACTCAGGCGCCCTTCCACTGTAAAATATACAACCCCGCGTCATAATCCGTCACATACATCAGCCCATCCTGGGCCACGAAAATATCCGAAGTGTGACGGATTTTCGCGCGGCCTCGTAACGGTTCCATCCATTTCGTCGGCTGTGGCGGAACGAAATAGCCAACCTCTTCCGGCCGGAACGGATTGCTGATATCGAACGCGCGCACGCCGGCGCTCTGCCAGGTCGCGAAGATCGTCGTCGAGGACTGAAACGATCCAGGCCGGTTTTCGTGCAGGTTATGCGGGCCGAACTGACCGCCAATCTTCACGTAATCCTGATCCGATGGCGTCGGCATCGTTGAAATGCTGACCGGATTGGTCTTTTCGCGAATATCGAACACCCATGTGTATTTCAACGGCTGCTGGTCGATGTTCAACGTCGCCTCATCCAACACCACCGCCAGATTACGGTCGTGCAACGGCAACGCGTTATGCGTGCCGCCGCCGAACGGCGGAGACCAGACCCTGTGGGCAAGCAGTTTCGGCGCCGACTTGTCCTTCACGTCCAGGATCGTCAGCCCGCCGTCACGCCAGGAGCCATAAGCAATGTCGTCGAAAACAATCGCGTGATGCAGCGCGTAGCGGCCCTGCCAGCTCGGCGTCTCCCCGGCGGCGGCGTTCTGGCCAGGGATCCACCAGCGCCCGCATTCCACCGGCTTCGTCGGATCGTTCATGTCGATGACGATCAGAATGTGATCGGTAAAGCCGTCGAGCAGCGCCGAGGCATACGCGTAACGACCGCCGACATACCAGATGCGGTGCAACCCGAGCCCTTCCACTTCCAGGAAGCCGATCTTCCGCGGGTTCACCGGATCCTTGATGTCGTAGACTGTCATGCCCGCGGCGTAATCCTCGCCGCGCTTACCGAAGCGGCTGCTGTCCACCCTGGCTGAGCCACCATAATACTCCTGCGCCGACAACAACGCGCGCTGGTCCGCTTCCTGAATGTGCAACAGCAGATCGTCGGCCACCTGAAGATGCATGCTGACGGAATTCGGATGCGTCGACACGAAATTCACCGGTTTTGGATTTCGTGGATCCCGCACATCGGTCACCATCACGCCGCGGCTGACCCGCGTGCCGATATAAGCGTGGCCACGGTTCACCATGACCTGGATGCCGTCGCCCCGCCCGCCCTGATCGGTGTGGCCGACGAATTCAATGTTCTTCGCGCCCTCATTATCCATCACGCTTGCCCTCCCTCACTTCGAGGCACAGTATACAGGTCTCCTGGGAAGGAAGCGACCATGCCAACCTATGTCATGCTGGCGAACTGGACCGATCAAGGCGTGCGCACGATCGAGGACGGGCCGAAACGTGTCGATGTCGCGCGCAAATCACTGGAGGACATGGGAGGGCGCTTCCTGTCCACCTACATGACCATGGGAATTCACGATATGGTCATCACCTATGACGCGCCGGACGACGCGGTGGCCGCGCGGTTCACCTTATTGTTGGGCAAACAGGGCAATGTGCGAACCCAGTCGTTGAAGGCGTTCCCCGAGGAAGCCTACCGCCAGATCGTGAACTCCCTGCGATGATCAGCGGCGCGCGATCCCCTCTGACCGTCGATCTCGGCGGCTGTCGCGTGGCGATTTCCGCGGGTGCGAACGGGATCGGCAAAGTCATGGCCGACAGTTTCGCCGCATGCGGCGCGTCGGTGTTCGTTTCGGATGTCGATGAGCGGGCACTGGCGGATTGCGGCCATCCGGGCGTGCGCGCGGACGCCGGCAGGCCCGCCGACTGCGAGGCGTTTGTCGATGCCGCGGTCAGCCATCTCGGCGGACTGGATGTGCTGGTCAACAACGCCGGCATCGCCGGACCGACGGCGTTGGTGGAAGACGTTACGCCTGACGAACTGGACGCGACGTTTCGCATCGATCTGGCCTCGATGTTCCATTGCGCGCGCCGGGCGATCCCGGCGTTGCGCGCCAATGGCGGCGGCGCCATCATCAATTTAAGTTCCGCCGCCGGACGCTTCGGCTTCGCGATGCGCGCGCCGTATTCGGCGGCGAAATGGGGCGTGATCGGCTTCACCAAATCGCTGTCGATCGAATTGGGCCGCGACGGGATCAGGGTCAACGCGATCCTGCCGGGTCCGGTCGATGGTCCGCGCATCAGGGCGGTGATCAAAGCGAAGGCCGACGCGGCGAAGATCTCCGAGAACGAAATGACCGAACGTACCGTGGCGGTGACGTCGTTGAGGTGTTTCGTGACGCAGCAGGATATCGCCAACATGGCGCTCTATCTCGCCAGTCCATTTGGGACGACGATCAGCGGTCAGGCCATCAGCGTCGATGGAGACATGCAGACCACGATGTAATCGTCCGGCCATTTGACATCGGCGGCGCGACTCTTCAATCGTTAAAACCGGAAACGAAGCGACCAGGAACGGAATAGCCCAATGACATCGATCGACTATGCCAAACTATACAGCGATGGACTGCCTGACCCGGTGGCTCGCTGGGCTCCGTTCCCGCCATATTATTTCGTAGGCGGAAATAACGATCCCGAGCAAATCCCGATCGAAGGCCTGGTCGAAGCCGCGGCATCCGTGTTACGGCGCGAGGGATCCAAACTGGCGATTTATAACCTCGGCCTCGGCCCGCAAGGTTATCCTGGGCTCCGTCAGTTCGTCGCCGATCGTTGCAAGCGAGTGCGCGGCATGGATGTGCCGATCGACGACGTGATGATCGTCACCGGATCCGGCCAGGGTCTCGACATGATCAGCAAGCTGCTGACCAACCCGGGCGACACCGTGCTGTGCGAGGAGTTCTGCTACCAGGGCGCGATGAATCGCTTCCGCAAAATCGGCGCGAAACTGGAAGCGATGAAGCTGGACGCGGACGGCATCGTCATCGAGGCATTGGCCGCGCAACTGGCGGACCTGAAATCGCGCGGCATCACGCCGAAATTTATCTACACGATTCCGACCATTCAGAATCCAACCGCGAGCATCCTGCCACTGGACCGCCGGCACGCGTTGCTGAAACTGGCGCGCGAATACAACGTCGCGATCTTCGAGGACGAGTGNNCACCTGGGATCGTTCTCCAAGTCGCTAGCCCCGGCGCTGCGGCTCGGTTACGTCGTGGCGGAGTGGGAGATCATGCGGCGGCTGTTGCCGATGAAGGGCGACAGCGGCACCGGCGCGCTGGATCAGATGGTCGTGGCCGAATATTTCTCGAAACACTTCGACACACATTTGAGCCATCTCAACGGCGTTCTGCATGATAAGTTAAAGACCATGGTCGAAGCCGTCGAGCGCGAGTTTGGCGCCGCCGCCGAATGCTGGCATCCGAAAGGCGGTATTTTCCTGTGGATCAAGCTTCCGGAGTCGGTGGATACGCGGAAACTTCTGAAGCCCGCCGCNNGTCTTCAATGAAGGACCGGCATGGGCTGTCAGTCCGGACAACTCCAGTTCGCATCTGCGTCTGTGCTTCGCCATGCCGAGCAAGCAGACGATCCGGGACGGTGTCGCGGCACTCGCTCAGGTATGCTATGAGGAGACCGGGATTCCGGTCAGGAGTGGGAATGTACAGCGATGAGTTCTCTGCGCGGCAATAATGGGCCCCGATATCGGCATGCCGCCGATGAGTCGGCGCCTTATGAAACGATCGAGATCGATAAACTCACGCCGATCATTGGCGCGGAGATCGCCGGCGCCGATCTGGCGAAACCGTTGTCGAACCGGCAGATGGACGAAATCCACCGGGCGCTGGCGGAAAATTGCGTGATCTTTTTCCGCGATCAGCATCTGACCCCTGAACAACATCTGGCGTTCGGCCGCAATTTTGGCGAACTGCATGTGCATCCGGCGGCGCCGCACGCGCNNCCGCCGATGGGCAGCATCCTGTATATCAAACAAACCCCGCCGAAGGGCGGCGACACGCTGTTCGCCAGCATGTACGCGGCGTACGAAGCGCTGTCGGACCGGATGAAAGCGTATCTGGAGGGCATGACCGCGCTGCACGATGGCGAAGACGCGTATCGCGGCACCTATAAGAACCTTGGCGTCGAGGACAAGCCGGACTATCCGCGCGCGGAACATCCGGTGATCCGCACGCACCCGGTGACCGGAAAAAAGGCGCTCTACGTCAATCGCGGCTTCACGAAGAGGCTGATCGGCGTGCCGCGCGACGAAAGTCACGCGATCCTGCAATATCTTTATGAACACGCGGAAAATCCGCTGTTCCAGTGCCGCTTCCGTTGGCAACCGAATTCGGTCGCCTTCTGGGACAATCGCTGCGTGCAACATCGGGCGATGTGGGATTACTGGCCGCATACACGCTCCGGCTTTCGCGTCACGGTGGCCGGCGACAAACCTTACTGAAGGCAAAACGCATGCGTCTTGGTATCGTCACGATCCCGCGTCAGCTTCCCCCTGGCGGGGTGTCGATGACCGATCACCTCGTCGCGTTCGCGCAACAGGTCGAGAAGCTTCGGTTTCACGGCCTCTGGCTCACCGACGCGTTCGGCCGAGGTTGGGCCACGCTCGATCCCCTGAGCGCGCTGGGCATGCTGTGCGGGGTGACGCGTGATATTGAACTTGGCACCTGCGTCGTCCAGGTGCCGATCCGCCATCCGGTGGAGCACGCACATCGCGCGCAGACCATCAACCTGCTGTCCAACGGACGGTTTCGTTTCGGGGTCGGCACCGGCTCGACCAAGGCGGATTTCGATGTCGTGCAGGCCGATTACGATACCCGCTTCAAGGTTTTGCCGGGCATGATGGACGCGATGCGCCGCACCTGGAACGGAGAACCGGTGCATGGTCCGGCGCTGTCGGTGTGGCCCGGGACCGAAGGCGGACCGCCGGTGATGCTCGGCGCCTGGCGCAGCCCACGCTGGATCGCTCTGGCGGCCCAGTTGCAGGGTTGGATCAGTTCGGGCATCCACAGCACGTGGGAGGATGTCGAGATCGGGCTTCGCATGTATCGTGAAGCCGGTGGCCAGCGCGCGATCGTCGCGAATATCTTCGCGGACTTCAGAGAGGGCAATCCTCAGGGCTCGCCGATCGGCCGGCCGCTGTCGATTTCGTTGATCGGGCAAACCGTGGCCGGGGCGCGCGACCGCTTAAAACGCCTGGCGGACCTGGGCATCGACGACGCGCTGATCGTTTGCCCGTTCGACGACCCATCGCAACTCGGAACGATACGTGGACTGCAATAAGGGATTAGCGAGATGCAACTCAACATCAACGGCAAAGTCCATGACATCGACGCGGATCCCGATACACCCTTGCTATGGGTGATCCGGGAATGGGTCGGGCTGACCGGCACCAAGTACGGGTGTGGAATCGCTGAGTGTGGGGCGTGCTCGGTGCATATCGATGGCGAAGTGACGCGCTCGTGCTCGATCGCCGCCGGGTCGGTCGCCAACGCGAAGATCGTGACGATCGAAGGCCTGTCCGAGGATGGGTTGAGCCATCCGGTGCAGGTCGCGTGGCTGCAGCATGAAGTGCCACAGTGTGGTTACTGCCAGTCGGGCCAGATCATGGCGGCGGCGTCCTTGTTGCATCAGAAACCAAATCCGACCGAGGCCGACGTCGCGCAGGCGATCACCAATATCTGTCGCTGCGGCACCTATCAGCGCATCAAGGCGGCGATCGACACCGCCGCGGCGCTGACCGTTCCCTCACCCGCCAACGGTAAAGCGTGAGGAACCAGGTCATGAGTCAAACCATTCAACTGGGCCGCCGTTCCTTCCTCACCGCCGCTGTCGCCGCGGGAGGCGGGCTGTCGCTTGGCTGGTCGTTGCCGAAAGCGGCCGCGCAAGGCACCGGCGCGGAACTGGGAATCTGGGCTGTCATTCAGCCGGACGACACGACGATCATTCGCATCGCGCGCTCGGAAATGGGTCAGGGCACGCTGACCGGCCTGGCACAGCTTGTCGCCGATGAGCTTGACGCGGACTGGCGGTTTGTCAAAGCCGAATATGTCGCGCCTGAGGTCAACCTCGCCAACAAGCGGGCCTGGGGCGATATGTCCACCGGCGGCAGCCGCGGCATCCGCGCCTCGGTCGATTACGTCCGCAA
>PLSZ01000044.1:0-15281 GCA_003164305.1 Acetobacteraceae bacterium | reverse complement strand
GCGATCGCGCAATGCCCGGTGTTTGGCGGCAAGTTGAAATCTTTCGATGCGAGCAAGATCGCGTCCATGAAGGGCGTGCAAAAGGTGGTGCAGGTCGATGACAGCACCGTCGCCGTGGTGGCGGATAAATGGTTCCAGGCGAAGACCGCTTTGGCCGCACTGCCGATCGTCTGGGACGAAGGGCCGAACGCCAGCGTCAACAGTCAGCAGATCGATACGCTGCTGAAAGGTGGCCTGGACGCGAAAGAAGCCGCTCTGGGTCAGCAGCACGGCGATATCGCCGCGGCTCTGACCGGCGCGGCGACGAAGGTTGAAGCCGTCTACGGCACGCAGTTCCAAAGCCACGCGACGTTGGAGCCGATGAACTGCACGGCGAGGTGGGATGACGGCAAGATCGAAATCTGGGTGGGGAGTCAGAACGGCGACGCCTCGCTGGCCGCGGCGGCGGAGGCGGCGGGTGTTAAGCTCGACGCGGTCAAAGTACACAAGCACGATCTGGGCGGCGGCTTCGGGCGGCGCGGCAATCAGGATTACGTGCGCCAGGCCGTTCTCATCGCGAAACAGGTTCCCGGCCGGCCGGTCAAGCTGATGTGGAGCCGTGAAGAGGACATGCAGCACGGCTTCTACCGCCCCATCACCCAATGCAAGCTCACCGCTGGGCTGGATGCTCAGGGCAACGTGACGGGATTGCACGCGCGCATTTCCGGGCAATCGATTCTCGCTTATCTTGCGCCGCAACGCATGGAAAACGGTGTCGATCGCGTGGCGTTCCAGGGCTGGACAGCGGAAGAGTTCGGCTACATGGCGATCCCGAGCCTGCTGATCGATCATGCTGTGCGCAACACGTCCGTTCCGGTCGGCTTCTGGCGCGGGGTCAATACCAACCAGAACGCACTCTATATGGAATGCTTCATCGATGAGGTGGCGCACGCGGCGAAGCAGGATCCGCTCGACTTCCGCCGTTCGTTGATGACCAAAAATCCGAAGCATCTCGCGGTGATGAACGCGGTGGCGGAGCGGGCTGGCTGGGGTTCGCCGCTGCCCAAAGGCATTTACCGCGGCATCGCGCAGAACTGTGGGTTTGGGTCGTACACGGCGGCGGTGGCGGAGGTTTCAGTGTCGCCGAAAGGCGATCTGAAGATCCACCGGATCGTTTGCGCGTCGGACACCGGCTATGTCGTCAATCCGGATCAGGTCGCCGGCCAGATTGAGGGATCGTTCGTCTACGGATTGAGCTCGGTGTTGTTCAGCAAGATCACGATCGACAAAGGCCGTGTCATGCAAAGCAACTTCGACGACAACCAGGTGATGCGGCTGGCCGATATGCCGAAGGTGGAGTCGATTTTGGTGCCATCGGGCGGGTTCTGGGGCGGTGTCGGAGAGCCGACGATCGCGGTGTCCGGACCGGCGGTGTTGAACGCGATTTTCGCGGCGACCGGGAAGCGGATCCGCTCGTTGCCGTTGAACCCGGGGGATTTGCGCTCGGCATGACGGGACGTGCCGGTATTGCGTTGGTGATGATCCTGGCGGCGGCGGCCCCTGCCCCGCCAGGCGCGTCCTCCTGTTCCGGCTGTCACGGGGCGGGGGCGCCGATCGCCGGCCATGACGCGAAAGAGATGACCGAGTCGTTGATCGCGTATCGCTCCGGCGCGCGGCCTTCAACCGTGATGGGCCGCATCGCCAAGGGGTTCAGCGAGCCGGAACTGGACGCGATCGCGGCCTGGTGGGCGGCGCGGAAATGATCCGGCGGCGGCACGTTCTCACCTGCGGTCTGGCGCTGCCATTCGTGGCGAAAGCCCAGGCCGCGGCGAAGGTTGTCGTGGTGGGCGGCGGTTTTGGCGGCGCCACTGCGGCGCGGTTCCTGCACCGGAATGGTGTCGGCGTCACGTTGCTGGAACCCAACGACACCTTCGTCGCGTGCCCGTTCAGTAACGCGGTGATCTCTGGGGAGCGGTCGTTGGACGCGCAACGATTCGGCTATGCCGCGGTGCGCGCCGAGGGAGTGACGGTGGTTCACGCCGCCGCGATCTCCGTCGATGCCATCGGCAAGACCGTGACCGCGAGCGACGGCACGAAACTCCCCTATGATCGGCTGATCCTGTCGCCTGGCATCGACATCATCTGGGGTGGTCTCGAGGGATACGATGAAGCCGCGGCCGCGCGCATGCCGCATGCCTGGAAGGCCGGCGAACAAACCCTGCTGCTGCGCCGGCAACTGGAGGCGATGCCGGATGGCGGCCTCGTCGTCATGTCCGTCCCCCCCAATCCGTATCGCTGTCCTCCTGGGCCTTATGAGCGCGCCAGCCTGATCGCCTGGTACTTGAAGACCCATAAGCCGCGATCGAAAATCCTCGTGCTGGACGCGAAGGATGTGTTTTCGAAGCAGAAGCTGTTTCAGAACGCCTGGCAGCAACTTTATCCGGGTCTGTTGGAATGGGTCTCCTTGTCCGATGGCGGCAAGGTCGTTCGCGTCGATCCGGCGACACTGACGTTCGAAACCGAGTTCGGCTCCCACAAAGCGGATGTGGGGATTGTCGTGCCGCCGCAGCGCGCGGGCGCCATCGCCGCGACCGCCGGAGTCGCGGATCGTTCGGGGTGGTGTCCGATCGATCCGGTGACGCTTGAATCGCGGCTGGTGCCGGGCATTCACGTGCTCGGCGACGCGGCGATCGCCGGCGCCATGCCGAAATCCGCCTTCGCCGCGAACGCGCAGGCCAAGGTTTGCGCTGACGCCGTCTCGGCTTTGCTGCGCGGCGATAAACCCCAGGACCCGAGACTGATCAACACGTGCTACAGTGTCGCCGCGCCCGACTACGGTTTTTCGGTCGCCGGCGTTTATCGGCCGGTCAACGGCGTGCTGACCGATATTGAAGGCGCGGGCGGGATCAGCCCACTCGACGCGCCGGACACACAACGGGTTCAAGAGGCGCGCTACGGCGACCGATGGTTTCAGACGATCACGGCGGAAGTGTTTGGCTAAAGGCCGCGTTGCTCGCGGTGTCGATCGCCGGTCCCGTCTGGGCTGGGGACGCCGCGAACGGACGCAAAATCGTCGAGGACCGGACAGTCAGCGCGTGCCTGCTGTGTCACTCCGGGCCGTTCCCCGCGCCGCATCTACAGGGGACTATCGGGCCGAGCCTGGACGGCGTCGGCTCCAGGCTGACACAAGACGAAATCCGCGCGCACCTGGTGGATCCGGCGCGCTTCAACCCTGACACCGTGATGCCGGCTTATGCTAAGACAGAAGGCCTCAACCGCGTGGGAGCCGCATGGCGAGGACGGCCGATTTTAACGCCAGAGCAGATCGACGACGTGGTCGCGTTCCTGTCGATGTTGCGCGCGCCATGACGCTGCCGCGGCGGCGCTTCGTGCTGTTCGCCGCCTGTGTCGCGGTCCCTCCGGCGGGCGCGACACCGGCCGAGGTCGCGGCGCTGATCCAGGCGTTGGTGGGCGACGCGCCGTTGAAAGATGGGTTGATCCATCTCGATCTTCCGGTGATGGTGGAAAACGGCAACGCGGTGGCGATGAGCGTGTCCGTCGCCGATCCGCCGTCTCCTGTCGAAGCGATCCATGTGTTCGCGGAAGGCAATCCGTTGCCGAGGGTCGCGGTGTTTCGTTTCGGTCCGCGATCCGGCGCGCCGCGGGTGGCGACCCGGATGCGGCTGGCGACGTCGCAGACCGTCATCGCGATCGCGAAGTTGCGCGATGGCACATGCTGGCGGGACAGCGTCGATCTGCTGGTCACGCTGGCCGCTTGTATCGAATAGGCGCCGCGCATGGTCCGTGTCCTGATCAATGTTCCGAAACAGATCCACGCCAACGAACCATTCGAGGTGAAGGTGCTGATCTCGCATCCGATGGAAAGCGGGCAGCGGCGCGATCAGATGGGCCAGGCGATTCCTCGGGATATCATCAACCACTTCATCGCCACGCTGGATGGCGAGACGGTGCTCGACGCGGATTTCTTTCCGGCGATCGCGGCGAACCCGTTTCTGTCGTTCAGCGTCGTCGCGGAGAAAAGCGGGACTTTGGCACTGACCTTCGTCGATGATCACGGCGTGACGCAAACCGAACTGACGGCGATCACCGTGACATGAAACGCCTGGTGCTGCTGGCCGTCGCGGCGATGTTGCTGATGGGCGCGGGGGACCGGCGGTCCGGTTATGATGACGCCAGCGCGGATACGCGCGCCATGCAGGATGACGACGCGGCCAATCCGGCTTTCCTGTGGGTGCAACAGGGGGAATCGCTGTGGTCGGCGGCTGAGGGTGCCGCGGGGAAATCGTGTGCCGATTGTCATGGGGATGTCTCCGCGATGCGCGGGGTCGCGCCGCGTTACCCCGCGTTCGAGCCCAAACACGGCCGACCCATCACGCTGGAAGAACGAATCAATCTCTGCCGCACCGACCACATGGGCGCCGCGGCGTTTGCCTGGAACGACGACAAACTCCTGAGCCTGTCCGCGCTGATCGGATTGCAGTCACGCGGGATGCCGGTGGCCGCCAAGGCCCAGGAACCGTTCCTGTCGGAGGGGGCGGCACTGTTTCGCGAGCGGATGGGACAACTCAATCTGTCCTGCGCGCAATGCCATGAGGAGCGCGCGGGACTGAAGCTGGCGGGCAGCCTCATTCCGCAAGGCCACCCAAATGGCTACCCGGAATATCGGCTGGAGTGGCAAGGAATGGGATCGTTCTACCGTAGGTTGCGAAATTGCATGATCGGCGTTCGGGCTGAGCCTTTCGCGCCGGACTCGCGGGAAGCGGCGGACCTCGCGCTGTTCCTGGCGGTGCGCGCCAACGGGATGAAAGTCGAGACGCCCGCCGTGCGACCTTGACGGGAGGGACGCCTTGACCGCGGCACGGCGCATGACCACACTCCGGCCAGTCTTGAGCCAAGATGTTTGGATGAGATAAAGGGAGAGCGCGATGCCTCAGGTCACCCTGACGGTCAACGGAAAACAGCATACGGTGGAGGTGGAAAACCGCACCCTGCTGGTGGAAGTGTTACGGGAAAAGCTGGCTCTGACGGGCACCCATGTCGGTTGCGATACGTCGCAATGCGGCGCGTGCGTGGTGCATGTCGATGGCGTTTCCGCCAAGTCGTGCACGATGCTGGCGGTGCAGGCCAATGGCACCAGTGTCCTCACGATCGAGGGCCTGGCCGCGGCGGACGGCACGTTGCACCCGATGCAGGAAATGTTCCGGGAACATCACGCTTTGCAGTGTGGGTTCTGCACGCCCGGGATGGTGATGTCCGCGATCGACCTGGTGAACAATTATCCCGGCGGCATCACGGAACAGGAAATCCGCGATGGCCTGGAAGGCAATCTGTGCCGCTGCACCGGTTATCATAACATTGTTAAAGCGATCGCGGCCGCGCATCCGTTGATGCACGGCAAAGCATAATCGCCAGAACAGGGAGATAACGCCATGGGCTTCGAAGGCATCGGTGCATCCGTTCGCCGCAAGGAAGACGCGCGCTTCCTCAATGGCCGCGGCAATTATACCGACGACATCAATCGTCCTGGCCAGTTGCATGCTTATGTGAAACGATCGGATCGGGCGCACGCGACGATCAACGGCATCGACACGGCGGCGGCGGCGGCGACGGCGGGCGTGGTCGCGGTGTTCACCGGGCCCGACATGGCGGCGGAGAACATCGGCGGTCTGCCCTGCGGTTGGCAGATTCATAACAAGGACGGCTCCCCAATGGCGGAGCCGCCGCATCCGGTCATCGCGGTCGGCAAGGTTCGTCACGTGGGCGATCCGGTCGCGGTGGTGATCGCGGAGACGAAGCAGCAAGCCAAAGACGCGGCCGAATTGTTGTCGATCGACTACACCGACCTGCCCGCCGTCGCGACCATGGCCGCGGCTTTGGCCTCGGGTGCCGCGACGGTGCACGACGATGCGCCCGGAAACGTTTGTTACGACTGGCACATCGGCGACAAAGCCATCGTCGATGGCGTGTTCGCCAACGCGAACAAGGTCGTACGTCTCGATCTGACCAACAACCGGCTGATCCCCAACGCGATGGAGCCGCGCGCGGCGGTTGGCGATTACGACGTCAACTCCGGCGATTACACGCTGTATACCACCAGCCAGAATCCGCATGTGATCCGGCTGCTGATGGGCGCNNNNAGCTTCATGTCCGACGCGCATGGCCGCGATCATGTCAGCACGGCGGAAATGGCGATCGACGCGCAAGGCACATTCCTCGGACTTCGGGTCGCGACGCAGGCCAACATGGGTGCGTATCTCTCGACATTCGCGCCCTGCGTGCCGACCTATCTTTACGCCACGCTGCTCGCCGGCACTTATAAAACCCCGGTAATTTACTGCGAGGTCAAGGCGGTGTTCACCAATACGGTCCCCGTCGATGCCTATCGCGGCGCCGGACGGCCGGAGGCGACGTTCCTGCTGGAGCGGCTGGTGGACGCGGTCGCTTACGACACCGGCATCGACCGGGTGGAAATCCGCCGGCGCAATTTCATCCCCGCCGATGCGTTCCCGTATCAGACTCCGGTGGCGTTGGAGTACGACAGCGGCGACTACCAGACCACCCTCGCGGTCGCGTTGACGAACGCCGATTGGGCTGGATTTGAAGCGCGCCGGACGGAAGCGAAAGCGCGAGGCAAGCTGCGCGGCATTGGGATTTCGACGTATCTCGAGGCGTGCGGGATCGCGCCCTCGGCGGTTGTCGGATCGCTCGGCGCGCGGGCGGGACTGTATGAGGTCGCCAACATTCGCGTGCACCCGACGGGCAGCGTGACGGTGTTCACCGGCACGCACAGTCACGGCCAGGGGCACGAAACGACGCTGGCTCAGCTTGTCGTGGAGCAGCTTGGCGTGCCGTTCGACCAGGTCGAGGTCGTGCACGGCGACACGGCGAAGATTCCGTTCGGCATGGGCACGTATGGCAGCCGCAGCCTCGCGGTCGGCGGTTCAGCGATGGTCAAGGCGATGGATAAGATCATCGCCAAGGGGAAAAAGATCGCCGCGCATATGATGGAAGCCTCAGTCGAGGACATCGAGTTCGCCAATAACACGTTTACCGTCGCGGGCACCGATAAGTCGAAAACACTGACGGATATCTCGCTTTGTGCCTATGTCCCGCACAACTATCCGATCGACGAACTGGAGCCCGGTCTGGAAGAAACCGCGTTCTACGATCCGAAGAACTTCACCTTTCCGGGCGGTTGCCATATCGGCGAGGTCGAGATCGATCCGGAAACCGGCGTCGTCCACGTGGTGAACTTCACCGCGGTCGATGACGTGGGGCGCGTGGTCAACCCGATGATCGTCGAGGGTCAGGTGCAGGGCGGCATCGCGCAAGGTATCGGCCAGGCCTTGCTGGAAGCGGCGATCTACGACGACAATGGACAATTGATGTCCGGCTCGATGATGGATTACACGATGCCGCGCGCGGACAACCTGCCCAACTTCAGCGTCGCGACGGAAAACACGATGTGCACGCATAATCCGCTCGGCTCCAAGGGCTGTGGCGAGGTTGGCGCGATCGGTTCGCCGCCCGCCGTCATCAACGCGATCTGCGATGCGTTGAAGGACTACGGCGTGCGGCACATGAACATGCCCGCCACGAGCGGAAAAATCTGGTCGATCATCCATGCCGGTTCGTCGAAAATGGCGGCGAACTGAGGCGGCGGCGAAAGGGAAACAACGATGTACGATTTCGCATATCAAAAACCCGGCAACCTCGCCGACGCGGTGAAGGCCCTGGATTCGGACGCCGACGCGAAGGCGCTGGCGGGCGGCATGACCTATATTCCGGTGTTGAAACAACGCCTGGCGAAGCCCTCGACCATCGTCGATTTGTCGGGACTGGGACTGACCGGAATTTCGGTCGCCAATGGCGTGGTGACGATCGGCGCGATGACGAAGCACGCGACGGTGGCCACCAGCGCCGAGGTGAAATCGGCGATCCCGGCTTTGGCTTACCTGGCCAGCATCATCGGCGACGAAGCCGTGCGCCACCGCGGCACCATCGGTGGCAGCATCGCCAACAACGATCCGGCGGCGGATTACCCTGCGGCGGCGTTGGCGTTGGGCGCGACGATCAAGACCGATCGCCGCTCGATCAAAGCGGACGACTTTTTCACGGGCATGTTCTCCACCGCGTTGGATCAAGGGGAGATCATCACGGCGATCGAATTCCCGGTTCCCACCAAGGCCGCGTATGAGAAGTTCCGCAACCCGGCATCTCGTTACGCGATCGTCGGTGTGTTCGTCGCGCGAACCGCCGGTGGCGCGCGGGTCGCGATAACCGGCGCGGGGCAGGGCGGCGTGTTCCGTCACGCGGAGATGGAGAAGGCGCTGTCAGCGAACTTCTCCGCCGACGCGATCAAGGGCATCAAAACGTCACCGGACGATCTGAACGGCGACATCCACGCCAGTTCCGAATATCGCGCGCATTTGGTCGGCGTCATCGCCGGACGGGCCGTGGCCAAAGCGGGATGACCGAAACGCCAGACCTTCGGGAATTGGTCGCCTTCCCCGGCGCCAATTCCCTGGGCTGGCACGACGCCGCCTTTCCGGATCAAACACTGTATCTGCATACCGCCCGTCCTCGGCATTACACGCCGCGTACGCCGGTGTTGTTCGTGCACCACGGCGTGGGCCGCAACGGTGCCGCGTACCGCGATTACTGGTTGCCTCTGGCGGAGGAAAACAACCTGCTCGCCATCGCGATCGAGTTCACGGAAGCTCACTTCCCCGACTATCTCCGCTATCATTTCGGCAACATGCACAATGAAGACGGCTCTCCGAATCCGCGGGAGCAATGGACCTACGGGATCGTGCCGCGGTTGTTCGACGCGTTGCGTGACTCCGGGGTGACGCAACGAGAGCGTTACGGGCTGTTCGGTCATTCCGCCGGCGGACAGTTCGTGCATCGCATGCTGTCGTTCGGGTTTCGCGACCGGGTCGCGTTCGCCGTCAGCGCCAACGCGGGCACCTACGCGATGCCGGACCTGGACGTCGCATGGCCGTTTGGCCTCGGAGAGACCGAGGTCACGCGTGGATCGTTGGCCGAGTGGCTGGCCTTCCCGATCACCGTGATGGCCGGCATCAACGATACCAAGACAACAGGCCGATACTTCCCCAAAGGCCCGCGCTCGATGCGCCAGGGCGAGACACGGTGGCATCGCGCGCATAACTACGTCCAGCTTGGCCGGGACGCGGCGCGGGCGTTGGGCGCGGAATGCGCGTGGGACGTGATCGACGTGCCGGGGGTCGGGCACGACGGGCACCGCATGTCGATCGCGGCGGCGCCGGTGATCGCCGCCGCGTTGCACGCATCCGAACCCTTCCACCCAACGGCGGATCGTGAGTAATCTCTCGGGACAACAAGGACCGGGAGCCTTCCGCATGAAACGACGTGATGTCCTGAAATCCGCCGCCGCCGCCTCGGTGGCGCTGGCGGCACCGAACATCGTCCAGGCGGAAGGCGCGAAGACGGTGAATTTCGTACCGCACGCGGACCTGGCATCGCTCGATCCCGTGTGGACGACGGCGGATATCACACGGAACTACTCACTCGCGGTGTTCGATACGCTGTTTGGCTACGACGCCCAGTTTAATGTGCAACCGCAAATGGTCGAGGGCGTGAAGACGGAGAGCGATGGCCTGACCTGGGAACTCACGCTGCGCGACGGATTGAAGTTTCATGACGGCGAGAAGGTGCTGGCGAAGGATTGCGTGGCCACCATCAACCGGTTTTCCAAACGCAACCCATTCGGTCAGGCCTTGATGACGCGGGTGGCGGAGCTATCCGCGCCGTCCGACAACATCATTAAATTCCGGCTGAACAAACCCTTCCCTTTGCTGTCGAACGCGTTGGCCGAGGTCTATTGCGCGATCATGCCGACAAGGTTGGCGGAGACCGATCCGCTGAAGCAAATCCCCGAGGCGATCGGCAGCGGGCCCTTCAAATTCCTCGCCGATGAGCGCGTTCCTGGGCAACGCGTCGTGTTCGCGAAGAACGCGGCTTATGTGCCCCGCTCCAGCGGCGTGGCGAGTTTCAACGCAGGTCCGAAAATCGTCAATATCGATCGCGCGGTGTGGAATTTCATTCCGGATCCGGCAACCAGCGCCGCGGCGCTGGCGCAGGGCGAGATCGACTGGTGGGAGAATCCGACCATCGATCTGGTCGGACAGATCAAGAAAGACTCCTCGATGGTCGTCACGGTCAAGGACCGGACGGGCGAAATCGGCTGTCTGCGCTTCAATCAGTTGCTGCCGCCGTTCAACAATCCCGCGATCAGGCGCGTCGTGCTGTCAGCGGTCGATCAGCGGGAAATCATCGAAGCCTACGCGGGCGCCGAACCGTCGCTGATCAAGACCGATGTCGGCATTTTCGTTCCGGGCACGCCGATGGCGAGCACCGTGGGGCTGGAGATCACACGCGGACCAAAAGACCTGAAGAAGATCAAAGCCGACCTCGCCGCCGCCGGCTACAACGGCGAAAAGATCGTGGTCCTGGCAGCCACCACGCTCCCGAACATCTGGGCTGAGGCACAGGTGGCGACCGATCTGCTGACGCGCATCGGCTTCAACGTCGATATGCAGTCTCTGGAATGGGGCACCGTCGTGCAGCGCCGCGCCAGCCGGGAACCGATCGACAAAGGCGGCTGGAATATTTTCTATACCTATCTGGGCGGCTTCGGAAATGTCTCGCCGGCGCCGAACATCGCGATCCGCGGCAACGGCACCTCGGCCTGGTTTGGTTGGCCGACCGATCCGAAAATGGAAGCGCTGTATGACTCGTGGTTCGAGGCGCCGGACGTCGCCGCGCAGAAAAAGATCTGTGAGGAAATGCAGGCGGAGTTCTGGCAAAGCCCGCCATACGTGACGTTGGGCATGTATGACCAGCCGACCGCCTACAACAAGCGGCTCACCGACGTGCCGGACGGCTGGCCGCAGTTCTATGGATTGAAGAAGGCCTGATGAGCCAACACATCGCGGTCATCGGCGCCGGCATTGTCGGCGCCGCCTGCGCGCTTGAGTTGTTACGTGACGGCAACCGCGTGACCATCATCGAACCGGGCGACCCGGGCGGGGAACAAGCGGCGAGTTACGGCAACGGCACGCTGCTGAACCCAAGCTCGGTCATTCCGATGTCGACGCCGGGCATCTGGAAGAAAGTGCCGGGATATTTGCGCGATCCGCTCGGTCCGCTGGCGATCCGATGGTCGTATTTGCCGCGGTTGCTGCCGTGGTTGCGGCGGTTCGTCGCGGCCGGCTCGACGCCGGAGAAAATCGCGATCACCGCCCATGCGTTGCAGCCGTTGCTGGCCGACGCGCCGGCGTTGCATCGCGCGCTGGCGGAGGAAGCCGGGGTTGGCGACCTGATCACGCGGCAGGGGGTGATGTTCGCTTATCCAAATCGCGCCGCGTTCGAGGCGGAGGCGTTGACATGGCGGATCCGGAAAGAAAACGGCACGCGCTGGCTGGAACTAAATGAAGACGAACTGCGGCAACGGGAACCGGCGTTGAGCCGCGAATATAAATTCGCGTTGTTGGTGGAGGAGAACGGTCAATGCCGCGATCCCGGCGCTTATGTCGCCGGCCTGATCCGCCACGCGGTGGATTCTGGCGCGAAATTGCATCGGGCACGCGCGACGGGATTCAAAATCGCCAACGGCGCGCTTAAGGCGGTGACGACCGACGCCGGAGATGTCGTCGCGGACAAAGCGGTGATCGCGGCGGGTGCGTACTCGAAACAACTCGCCGCCATCGCCGGCGATCGCGTGCCGCTGGAGACGGAGCGCGGCTATCATGTCGTGATCAGCGACCCGGGCGTGACACCGCGCTATCCGGTGATGCCCTCCGACGGCAAAATGGCCTTCGCGATGACTCCCGCGGGATTGCGCGTCGCTGGGCAGGTGGAACTCGCCGGACTGGAAGCGGCGCCGAACTGGCAGCGGGCCGAGGTGCTGCTGGCGTTCGTGCGCAAGGTTTTTCCCAGCGTGCCGAAGGATCTTCCACCGGAACGAGTTAAAATGTGGATGGGGCATCGGCCGTCGATGCCGGACGGGTTGCCTTGCCTTGGTCCGGCGACCGCCACCGGCGATATCCTGCACGCCTTCGGGCATGGCCATGTCGGGCTGACGGCTGGCCCAACAACGGGCAAACTGGTCGCGGACATCATCGCGGGCCGGACGTCGCAGATCGATTTAACCCCTTATTCGGCGAGACGTTTCGCATGACGGACCTGAACGGGCGGATTGCTCTGGTGACCGGTGCCTCGCGCGGGATCGGCCGGGAAATCGCCATCGCATTGGCGCGAGCGGGCGCCGACGTGGCGGTGAATTACCGCGAACGTGCCAGCGAGGCGATCGACGTCGTCGAAACGATCACCGCCATGGGACGACGCGCGATCGCGGTACCCGCCGACGTGTCCCGTGGCGACGCGGTGTCTGAAATGTTCCGCGCCGTCGAGCATTCGCTTGGGCTTGTCGATGTGCTGATCAACAATGCCGGCATCGCCATCTTCCACGACATCGACGCGCTGACGGAAGAGGATTTCGACCACACCATCGCCGTCAACCTGAAGTCGGCCTTTTTGTGCATTCGCGCCGCGGTGCCACATATGCGGGAACGCGGTTGGGGACGGATCGTCAATATCTCCTCGGGCGCCGCGCGTGGGGCGGGCGGCATTGGGCCGCATTACAACGCCTCGAAAGCCGGGATGGAAGGCCTCGCACGAGGCTACGCCGCGCGCCTCGTCAAACACGGGATCACAGTCAATTCGGTGGCGCCGTCGCTGATCGCGACCGACATGGTGCAGGCCGGCCTCGCGTCGTCGTTGTCGCGCATTCCGGTCGGACGCTTCGGCACCAGTGAGGAAGTCGCCCAGGTGGTGTTGATGCTGATCGGCAACGCTTACATGACCGGGCAGACGGTGGCGCTGAGCGGCGGAATGTCGTTTAACTAAACATCACCGTCCCGTGCTGCCAAAGCCGCCTTCGTTCCGCGTGGTGACGTCGAGATCCGCCACCTCCTCCCACGCCGCCCGCACCACCGGCGCCAGCACCGCCTGAGCAATCCGCGTGCCACGCTCGACAACAAACGGTTTGCTACCGGTGTTCAACACGATCACCTGGATTTCACCGCGGTAATCCTCGTCGATCGTTCCGGGACTGTTCGGCAGGATGATGCCGTTGCGTAACGCCAGCCCGGAGCGAGGCCTGACCTGCAACTCATACCCAGGCGGCAGAGCGATCGCCAGGCCGGTCGGGATCAACACCCGTTGGCCCGGCGCGATCACCACCGGCTCGGCAACCGCGGCCAACAGATCCATGCCCGCGGCACCCTCGGTCGCGTAAGCCGGCAGAGGCAGGTCCTGATTGTGCGGCAGGCGGCGCACGCGAACCGGGATATTCATCGCAGCGCCTCCGCGATCCGCTCGGCCAGGCGCCGCGCCACTTCCTGTTTGTCCAATCTGGGCCAATCCTCGACTCCGCCGGCGGTGATCAGGTGAATTTCGTTCTCCGCGCCGCCCATGATGCCGGTTTCCGATGACACATCGTTGGCGACGATCCAATCCGCGTTCTTGCGGCGCAACTTTCCCTGTGCGTTTGTCATGAGATCATCCGTTTCGGCGGCGAAGCCAACCACCAACCGAGGCCGGGCCGGGCCGGCGGCGGCGATGGTGGCGAGGATGTCGGGGTTGGGAACCAGTTCGAACCTAGGCGTGGTCTCGCCTTTCTTGATTTTGCCCGCCGACGTGTTTGCCACGCGCCAGTCGGCAACCGCCGCGGCGAACACGGCGGCATCGGCGGGCAACGCTGCCTGACAGGCGGCCAGCATCTGCGCCGCGCTCTCGACCTTCCGCATTACCACACCCGCCGGATCGGGGATCGACACCGGCCCGCTCACCAACGTGACCCGCGCCCCCAGCGCGGACAAAGCGGCGGCGATGGCATGCCCCTGACGGCCCGACGATCGGTTGGCGAGATACCGCACCGGATCGATCGGCTCATGCGTGGGCCCGCTGGTAACGATGACGTGACGGCCGGCCAACGGCTTCTCACCCGACAACGCGGCTTCGATCGCGGCCAGGATTTCCGCCGGTTCCGCCATGCGGCCGAAGCCGAATTCGTTGCAGGCCATGGCGCCCTCATTGGGGCCGACGTCCCGCACGCGCCTGCCCTTCAACGTCGCCATGTTCGCCTGGGTCGCCGGATGCCACCACATCCGGACATTCATCGCCGGCGCCACCAGCACCGGTTTGTCGGTCGCCAGCAGCACGGTAGACGCCAGATCGTCCGCCAGACCACCCGCCATTTTCGCCAGAATGTTCGCGGTCGCGGGCGCGACGACCAGCAGATCGGCGGCTCGGGACAGTTCGATGTGGCCCATTTCGTTCTCGTCAGTTAACGAAAACAACTGCGTGTAGACCTTGTTTTCGCTCAACGCCTGCAACGTCAGCGGCGTTACGAACTGGCCGCCGTTGCCGGTCAGCACGCAGGTCACGCCGCAGTCGGCACGGCGCAGCAGGCGGATCAGCTCGGCCGCCTTGAAGGCCGCGATGCCGCCGGCGATGATCAGCAGCACACGCTTGCCGGACAGGCTCACAACCGCCACCCTGCATGGATCGCCGCGATGCCGCCTGACAAATCGCGCACGGTGACACGGGACAGCCCAGCCTCCGTCATCATCGCCGCCAGCTTCGCCTGATCGGGGAAGGTGCGAATACTCTCGGCGAGGTAGACATAGCTTTCCGAATCGTTCGCGGCGAGCCGGCCAAGGCGCGGCAAAACCTTAAACGACCACGCGTCGTACAGCGGCTGCAACACCGCGATGTTCAATTTCGAAAACTCCAGGCACAGAAAGCGCCCGCCCGGTTTCAGCACGCGCCGGGCCTCCCGCAGCACCTGGAGTTTGTCGGTGCAATTCCGCAATCCAAACGCGATGGAAACACGATCGACGGATCGATCCGGCAACGGCAAATGCTCCGCGTCCGCGACCAACGGCATAAGGCCGCCGATCAGCCCATGCTCGACCGCGCGGTCCAGCCCGACGCGCAGCATCGACGGGTTGATGTCCGACAGAATCGCCGGGCCGCCGCCTCGGCGCAGCCAGCCGAAGCTGATGTCGCCGGTGCCGCCCGCGAGGTCCAGCAGAGTATGCCTCGGCCGCGGGTCCAGCGCGGTGACGAACACGTGCTTCCACGCACGATGCACCCCCAACGACATCAGGTCGTTCATCAGATCGTAGCGCGGCGCCACGCTGTCGAACACGGCGCGCACCATGCCGGCCTTC
>PLSZ01000064.1 GCA_003164305.1 Acetobacteraceae bacterium | reverse complement strand
TGAACACCGACAACTGGCCCTCGAACCGCAGCACCGCCGCTGACACCAAGGTCCGTTTCGCCAGCACGCAGGCATCGGACACCATGAACCGCGTGGCGAAATTGTCCGTCCCGTCACAGACGATGTCGTAATGTCCGATCAGTTCCAGCGCGTTGTCCGCCGTCAGTCGTAGCCGGTGCGTTTCCAGCCTCACGTCCGGATTGATGGCGAACGCCGCGTCGGCCGCGGACAGAACCTTCGCCATGCCGATTCGCGTCGTCGTGTGCGCGATCTGGCGTTGCAGGTTCGACAACTCGACGTCGTCGTCATCGACGATGCCGATCGTCCCCACGCCCGCCGCCGCCAGGTACAGCAGCAACGGCGAACCCAGCCCCCCCGCCCCGATCACCAGCACGCGCGCGGCTTTGAGCTTCGCCTGACCAATGCCGCCGACCTCGGCCAGCAGGATGTGCCGGGAATAGCGTTGCAGTTCGTCGTCGGTGAAATCGAGGTCCATGGCGGGAACATGGCCCCGCCGGAGCGGACGATCAACCCGCGTTGAGGGCTCGCCAGATCCGCTCGCTGGTCACCGGCCCGTCGAGGATCCCGTCGGAGCCCAGAGCGTCCGCCACGGCGTTGTTGATGGCGGGGAAGACACCGACCGCCGCCGCCTCGCCGCAGCCCTTCACGCCCAGAGGGTTGGTTGTGCAGCGGGTGTTGTTGAACGCGAGATTGAACGCCGGGAAATCGTCCGCGCGCGGCATGGTGTAGTCCATGAACGATCCCGCGACGAATTGACCGGATCGCGCATCGAACACCGCGTGTTCCATCAGTGCCTGCCCAGATCCCTGAGCGATCGCGCCGTGCGCCTGGCCGGAAGCGATCATCGGGTTCACGATGACCCCGTAATCGTCGACCGCCGTGTGCCGGGCCAAAGCGACCCGTCCTGTGACGCGATCGATCTCGACCTCCACGACATGTGTGCCGTTCGGGAAGGTCATGTGTTCCCGCGTCCAGAAATGGTAGGTGTCGAGCGGCGTACCCGCGTCCCGGGCTTTCGCGGCGACATCCAACAGGCCCACGCGCCGGTCGGTGCCGGCGATTGAGTATGAACCGTTACCGAATTGAATATCTGACTCCGCCGCCTCCAGCATCGACGCCGCGATCGGGCGTCCCTTGGCGACGATTTCCTCGGACGCGCGGAAAATCGCCGTGCCGCCCATATACGTCGCGCGGGAGCTGCCGTGCCCACCGCCCGTTCGGATCACCGCGGTGTCGCCTTGCACGAGGCGAACGCGATCGTTTGGAATGCCCAAACAATGCGCCAGGATTTGCGGAAATGTCGTTTCGTGGCCCTGGCCGATGGTTTGCGTACCGGTGATCAAGGAGACGCTACCATCGTCCTCGAACCGAATATCGACATTTTCGGACGGATTGCCGCCGGTCGCTTTGATGTGGCAGGCAAAGCCCAGGCCGCGCAGCTTACCGCGGGATTCGTTATCGCGGCGACGCGCGGGAAAGCCCGGCAGGTCGGCGGCCTCAATCGCTTTGTCGAACGTTTCCGCGAAGGCGCCGCTGTCCACCACGTAGCCCAATGCGTTGGTCATCGGTGTGCGCGCCATGTTCCGCCGCCGCAGCGCCGCCCGATCGAACCCGCATTGCCTCGCGGCCGCGTCGATCAATCGCTCGATTACGTTGATGGCTTCGGCGAAGCCGGGCCCTCGGGTCACGCCAACCGGTGTGGCATTGGTCAGCACGGCGCGGATGCGCAGGCCGACGGCGGGGATCGTGTAGATGCCACCTTGCAAATGGGGATACTGGAAGGCCTGCAGAGAACCCGCGCCGCCGCACATGTAAGCGCCGATATTCGCGATGCTGTCGACATGCAAACCGAGGAAGCGTCCGGCCGCGTCGAGCGCCAAAGATGCGTGCGCGAGATGATCCCGCGCCTGATGATCGCTGACGAATACTTCGGTGCGGCTGGCGATCCACTTCACCGGCCGGCCGCAACGTTTCGCGGCCCAGGGGATCAGCGCCTGCTCGGGATAGGGGAAGTTTTTGGCGCCGAAGCCGCCGCCGACATCGGGGGCGATGAAGCGCAACCGCTCCGGCGGCACGTTCAGCACACGAGCGATGGCGTCGCGGTTGCCGTGCAGGCTCTGGCTGGAGACATGCGCGATAAACTGTTCCGCCGTCGTGTCGTAATCGCCGACGACGCCGCGCGGCTCCATCGGGTTGGTCACAATGCGATGATTGTGCAAGCGCAGCGAAACCACGTGCGGGGCATCGGCGAACGCCGCGTCCGCGTCGCCCAGACGCCAGTCCATGCAAAGGTGGGCGGGATTCGTCGCGGCGGTTTCGGCGGCCATCACCACCGGCCTCGCCTCATACTCCACCCGCACAACTTCCGCCGCGTCCAACGCCTGGGCTTTCGTCTCGGCCACCAACAGCGCAATCAATTGCCCAACGTAACGAACCTCGTCACGCGCCAGCAACGGCATCGGGGTGAAGTTGAAACGCTCGCCGGTCTGTGGATTGGCCTCCACCGTGGGCGGCAAATCGTTCAGCCCGTCCGCCGCCAAATCGGCCGCCGTCAACACCGCCAGCACGCCCGGCGCCACCCGAGCCTCCGTCGCGTCAACCGATACAATCCCCGCGTGCGCATGCGGGGAGCGCACGAAAATCGCGTGCGCCACATTGGGAAAAACCAGATCGTCGAGATACGCGCCTTTGCCGATCAGAAAGCGCGCGTCCTCACGCCGCTTCGGCGAAACACCGAGCCCGAAGCGATCCCCATCCATGCGCCGCGCTCAGTCGCGCGCGCGCTTCGGGAACTGCATGCACAGAAGGTCAGCGCCCAACGGACCGGCCGTCATCGCCATCGCCGCGTCATCCGGGCCCACGAATACACAGGAGTTCACCGGCAGCAACGCGCCGCCCGGCACCTGAGCCGCCCCCCCGCTGACCAGCCAGAACTGTCCGCCGCCGGTAGCCGGATCGGGCCCGCGCGCCACGCCGCCCGGATTGACGGTGTAGCGCCAGGTACCGAGACCGTCCTTGGTTTCCTCGATCACCGCGCCGCCGCCGACATCGGCCAACGCGGCGAGTTCAGCGTCGGTCAGCGGCGAGAGCGGCCCACAGGTTGCCTCGCGATGCTTGAACCGGGCGCGCGCCTCGCGCAGTAGTTGACGTTCGGCGGGCATGTAGCGCGCACCGGGATCCCACGCGTTACGCAGCGTGAACCAGGAGATCCCTTCTTCCGCCGCGACGATCGGGCCGTAAGCGGAATAAGAATCGGTGTAATGGACCGATACGGTCGCGACATCGTGCACACCCAGACGGCCGCCGCCCTGCACGATCACCTGATATTGATCCGCCTGATGGAAATGCGGCCTGACGATCGCGGCCGCCTCTTTCTCGACCAGGAACGCCATCGGATAGACGATGTTCGGGTCCGGCGCGGCCTCACCTTCCTTCAGCGTGTTGCGATTCTTGCCGATATAGGCGGTGTTCCAGCCATTGCCGGTGCGCCGGCGGTTCATCTGTTGGGCGACGGTGCTGTCCGCTGTCAAAATCATGGAACTGCCTCACGTTCGAGTTCTTTGCGCGCAGTCTACCGCGAAAACCGCTGCTTCGCCAGAGACCCTTGCCAGCGACGGCGGAGCGGTGTTGATGCGTGGCCAAACAGTCCCGCACGGAGCATCCGATGTCCGCGAACCCCTTCGACCTGACCGGCAAGCTCGCCCTCATCACCGGCGGCAACTCCGGTATCGGACTGGGCATGGCGAAAGCCCTGGCGTCAGCGGGAGCGGACGTCGCGATCTGGGGCACCAACGCCGCCAAAAACGAAGCCGCGCGCGAAGAAATCGCCAAGGCCGGGCACCGCGTGCTGGCGCTGGAATGCGACGTCGGCGATGAGGCGGCGGTGGAGGCGTGTTTCGCCCGCACCGTCGAGACGCTCGGTCCGGTGTCGGGATGTTTCGCCAACGCCGGCGTCTCCGGCCGTTCCGGTGGCAAACCGTTCTTCGAAATGGCCGCGGAAGAATGGCGCCGCGTGATGCGAGTCAACCTCGACGGCGCGTTTTACACGTTACGCGCGGCGTCGAAGCATATGGTGCAAAATAAAGTCGAAGGCGTGCTGGCCGGCACCGCGTCCCTGGCGGCGATCGAGGCCTCCCCGCGCAGCGAGCATTACGCCGCGACCAAAGGCGGCATGATCTCGATGATGAAGTCCCTCGCGGTGGAGCTGGCGCGCTACGGGATTCGCGCGCACTCGATTTTGCCTGGTTGGATCGATACCAACATGACTGAGAAAACGCTGGCCAGCGACGGGTTCCAGAACAAGGTCTTCCCGCGCGTGCCGATGCGCCGCTGGGGCACCGGCGACGATTTCGGCGGCATCGCGGTGTATTTGATGAGCCCGGCGTCGCGGTATCATACCGGTGATACGTTCGTGATCGACGGCGGTTACTCGCTATTTTGAAGTCCGGACCTGGCCGTTACGCCTTCCCAATCATCCGTCCCAGCGGGCGGCCGCCAAACAGGTGCACGTGGAAATGCGGCACTTCCTGGCCGCCGTGCTCGCCCATGTTGGCCAGCATGCGGTAGCCCGGCGTCTCTAGTCCCAGTTGTTTCGCGACGGTGCCGGCCGCGCGCATGAAGCCGCCGATTTCCGCGTCGGTCGCGTTGGCGCTGAAATCGGCGAACGAGCAATATGGCCCTTTCGGAATGATCAGGATGTGCAACGGCGCCTGAGGATTGATGTCGTGGAACGCCAGAGCCCACTCGTTCTCGAACACCGGCTTCGAGGGGATCTCGCCGCGCAGAATACGCGCGAAGATGTTGCTGTCGTCGTATGGTGGCAATCCGCTGACCGGCATCGCGTGTCTCCCTTGAATCGTCTCCGCGTCATGACGGCTGCTTGCGCGGTGGCCGTCCCGATCAGGGGATTTTCGTCGTTTTCAGCACTCGCGCAACCAGGCTCGTCTGAGCGCGGGAGGCTTTCTCGGCGATGCCGCTGACGCCTTCGCGGCGCATCAGTTCGGCCCATACGTCCTCCGGCGCCACGCCGGTGGAAACCCAGAGCACGACCAGATGATACAGCACGTCGGCGCTTTCCGCGATCACCGCGTCGCGGTCGCCGCGCACCGCTTCGATCAGGCACTCGACCGCCTCTTCGCCGAACTTCTGCGCGACTTTGGCGGGCCCGCGCGATAGCAGCCGCGCCGAGTGACTGATCGTCGGATCGGCGTCGCGGCGCGCCGTGACCACCGACCACAGCCGGTCGAGCACCACCGCCCCCGACTCGGCCGACATCGGGACCTTCATGGCGCGTTTCAACTTGCCAACGGTCTTGTTGCTCACGCCGGCCTTGACGACCTTCTTTTTGACGATCTTCTTCTTTACGCCACCTTTGCTGGGGACTTTCCGTTTGGTCGTTTTCGCCATCGTCAGGCCGCCGCGGGCAATAAGCGCACCGGAAGTCCGGCCGCGGCCAGGGCCTGTTTCACCTGCGCGATGGTAAACGTTCCAAAATGAAAGACGCTCGCCGCGAGCAGTCCGGTCGCGCCCGCTTCCGCGCCCTCGACAAAATGCCGCAAGGTCCCAACCCCGCCCGAGGCGATGACCGGAACGCGCACCGCGCCGCACACCGCGCGCAACAAATCGAGGTCGAACCCCTTCCCGGTGCCGTCGCGGTCCATGCTGGTCAGCAGGATTTCGCCGGCGCCCAATGAAACGACCTGCTTGCACCAGTCGATGGTGTCGATGCCGGTGGGGCGGCGGCCGCCATGGGTGAAGACCTCCCATTTGCCTGGCGCGGACTGTTTGGCATCGACCGCGACGACGACGCACTGGCTGCCGAATTTGGTCGCCGCCTCGCGCACCAGTTCGGGCCGCGCCACGGCGGCGGAGTTGATGCTGCATTTGTCGGTGCCGGCCAACAACAAGCGGCGCATGTCCTCGGTCGAGCGGATACCGCCGCCAACGGTCAACGGCAGGAACACCCGCGCCGCCGTGCGGGAGACGACGTCCAGGATGGTGTCGCGATTTTCGTGGCTGGCGGTGATGTCGAGAAAGGTGAGTTCGTCCGCGCCGGCCGCGTCATAGACAGCGGCTTGCTCCACCGGATCGCCCGCGTCGCGCAAGGAGACGAAATTCACGCCCTTGACGACCCGGCCATCCTTTACGTCCAGACAGGGAATCACCCGAAGTTTCAACATGGTGCGCCTTTTAGACTCCACGGAACGTGAAGCGTGCAAGCGAATATCGCGCGGCCGGGATGCGGGATTGTCCGGACAACCGGATAACTTGCCCACTGGTCGGTCTAAATCGAAGAGTTGTTGTAAGTGTCCGGCTCCCCAGGCGGATCGCCCCCCGGCCTCGCCGGCCGGATTCCGAATCGGAGCTATCAGATGTGCGTTACCGCGTGGTTATCAAGCACGGCCCGAGGAAAGATTGGGATGAACCTCCGGCGCCGCCGTCAAGCACGGCATGATCGGAGGACAGGGACAGATCGCGGCGCGGCTGGCCTGGCCCGAACCCTCCCGCGGCGACCCGGATCGGCCAGACTTTCGCGGGATCCGGACGGCGCGCCGCGTGCCTCGCTGAAATTCGTGGCCTGGATGGCACTGCATCGCCCGGTGAGCCGCGACTCAACAATGAAATCACCTCCACGGCGCGAGGGCAGTCGCGAACGGATTGACGGACCCGGCGGCCCTCCGTATGGTCCCTGTCCACCGGTTCGCCGGTCCTCGTGATTTGTCCGGCCGGATTGCGGCGAGGTGAAATAAGCGCGCTAAAGAGGCCAGCGAAATGCTCGTGATATCATGGGTATCGCTGCTTCCTGGTCGGGCCACTGTGATAGGAAAGGCCCTGACAGAATGACGCTCGATCCCGCGAAACTCCGCCCAGCGACACGGCTTGTGCAAGGCGGGGTGCAACGTACGGTGCATGGCGAAACCGCCGAGGCGCTGTTCCTGACCTCCGGCTACGTTTACGACAACGCGGAACAGGCCGAGGCGACCTTCGCCGGCACGGTCGAACATTATCAATATTCCCGTTTCGCCAATCCGACCTTGACGATGCTGGAGGAGCGGTTGTGCCTGATCGAGGGCGCCGAAGCGTGCCGCGCCACGGCGACGGGCATGGCGGCGGTGAACGCGGCGTTGCTGGCGCATTTGAAGGCCGGCGATCGGGTGGTCGCGTCGCGCGCCCTGTTCGGATCTTGTCACTGGATCGTATCGACGTTGTTGCCGAAATTCGGCATCGAGTCCGTGTTCGTCGATGGCGCCGATCTCGGCCAATGGCGCGATGCGTTGAGCAAGCCAACGAATTTGGTGCTGTTGGAAACACCGTCGAACCCGATGCTGGAAATCGTCGATCTGACCGCGGTCGCGGAAATGGCACACGCGGCGGGGGCGATCGTCGTCGTCGATAACGTATTCGCGACGCCACTGTTACAAAAACCATTGACCATGGGCGCGGATGTCGTGGTGTATTCGTGTACCAAGCATATCGACGGCCAGGGGCGCGTGCTCGGTGGCGCGATCCTGGCGGGCAATAAATGGGTCACCGATGTGTTGCAGCCATTCATCCGCAACACCGGGCCGACGATGTCGGCGTTCAACGCGTGGATTTTGCTGAAGGGACTTGAGACTTTGTCGCTGCGGGTCGATGCCGGATGCCGCGCGGCGGAGGTGATCGCCGAATTCCTGTCCGGACAACGCGGCGTGACTCGCGTCTGGTATCCGACCCGCGCCGATCATCCGCAGCGCGACCTGGCCATGCGGCAAATGACGGCCGGTGGCACCGTGGTGACGTTCGAGGTCGCGGGCGGCAAGGAAGGCGCGTTCCAGGTGATGAACGGGTTTGAACTGATCGCGGTGTCGAACAATCTCGGCGACAGCAAGTCCCTGGCCACGCATCCCGCGACCACCACGCATATGCGCATCGGCGAAGGCGAGCGTGCGAAACTCGGCATTACCGACGGCGTGATCCGGCTGTCGATCGGGTTGGAAGATCCAGAGGACATCAAGGACGATCTGGCTCGCGCGCTGGCGAAGCTGGCTGTTTGACGGATCGATGATCGTCCGGCGGCGGAGCGTTCTGACCGGACTGTCCGCCACCATGCTGTGCTCGCGCGCCAGAGGGCAGAGCGCGTTGCCGACGGTGCGGATCGGCGTGTTGTGGGATCGGTCCGGTCCCGGCGCGGTGACGTCGGGACTGGACCAAATCGTCGCGGCGCGACTCGCCGTGGACGATTTCGGCCAGTTCAGCCGCGGCTATCCCATCGATCTCGTGGACGCGGAATTCGAGCGTCGGCCGGACAAGGCCGAAGACATCGCCCGCGAATGGATCGAGCAGGAGAATGTCGCGGTCATCGTCGATTTGCCAGGAATGGTGGCGCCGGTTCGCGTGCAGGAACTCGCGCGGGCACATAATCGCAGCGTGATGAACACCAGCAGTTTCAACTCGGCGCTAACTGGCGGGTCATGCTCTCCAACCGCCACGCATTGGTTTGAGGACACGCGCGCGTTGACGCGGGCGATGACAATCGGGCTGGCGGCGGACGGGATCAGGACGTGGTTCCTCGTCGTGCCCGACGATGTGACGGGTATCGCGTTTCAGACCGACGCGACAGCGGCGATCGAGAGTACCGGTGGTCGCGTACTGGGCTTCGCGCGTCATCCGGTGGATGCCGAAACGACCGCGCCGGCGTTGACCATCGCGATGAACGCGGGTGCCGACGCGATCGGTCTCTGCGCGATGGGCACGTCGCTGGAAGCGCAAATCCGGGAATCCCGCGGCCTCGGGATGTTCGAGAAGACCAAAGCCGTGTGCGCTTACGCCGGGTGCATCAAGGACATTCATGCGATGGGTCCGCTGGAGGCGCGGGATCTCTATCTCGTCAGCGGATTCTACTGGAATGAGAACGATCGTACGCGTGCGTTCTCCCGCAGGTTCAACGATGTGACGGGTCGCATGCCGGACAAGCCGTACGCGGCGACCTATGCCGCGGTGGGGCATTTTTTGCGGATCGTCGAAGCCTCCGACACGATCGACGGTCTCGCGTTGAACATGGGATTACGGCGGCAACCCGCGTATTTCTTCGGCGTCAACGGGCAAATTCGGGTCGATGGCACACTGCTGCTCGACGTAGGGTTGTTTCGTGTGAAACCACCGGATCAGGTGACCGAGACATGGGATTATTATAATCAAATCCGTACTATTCCGGCATCGGAAGTGTTCAACCCATCGTCTCGCGCCCGGTGTCCGCTGTTGCCGTGACGGCGCCATCCTGGACAAACGGCCGCGCTTGCGCATTGATCCAGTCGAACCACGAGAGCGGGGAAGGCTCAATGTCAGAGAACGGCCCCAGGAGTGGCCGCGCCGGATCGGGCGGCAAAGACCGAATGCAAGAAGATTACGCCCTGACCACGCGGGGCGTGACCGTGACAGTGCGTTCATTTTTTCTCGCGGACCAATCAAGTCCGGACGACAATCGCTTCGTTTGGGCATATCGGGTCCGGATTGAAAACCATGGCACCGACACGGTTCGGCTGTTGCGGCGAACGTGGCAGATCACCGACGCGCGTGGCCGGACGCAGCACGTGCACGGCCCAGGTGTCGTCGGCGAACAACCAGTCCTGAATCCTGGGCAATCGTTCGAATATACCTCCGGCACACCGCTGGACACGCCGTCGGGGTTCATGGTGGGCGCGTATCATATGGTCGTGCCAGGCTCGGGCGAGAACTTCGATGTCGCTATTCCGGCGTTTAGTCTGGACAGTCCCCATCAAAGCGGTAGGATTCACTGACCGGCAAGTTCCGGCCTGAATTTTGGAAAGGGATCTCCGCGGTGAGAGACAATGGGGACGCGGCCTCCGATCGGCGCTCGCCTGACGAAAAGCCAAGTCGGGAAGAGGCGGAAGCGGCGGTTCGGACATTACTGCGATGGGCTGGCGACGACCCCAATCGGGAAGGGTTGCTGGATACGCCCAAGCGCGTGACTCGTGGCTATGACGAATGGTTTTCCGGCTACGCGACCGATCCGGTGTCGCTGCTTGAACGCACGTTCGAGGAAACCGACGGCTACGATGAGATCGTTTTGCTGCGCGACATCAGGCTGGAAAGCACGTGCGAGCATCACATGGCGCCGATCCTCGGCCGCGTGCACGTCGGATATTTGCCGCACCGGCGTGTCGTCGGAATCAGCAAACTGGCCCGGGTGGTGGAGGCGTACGCGCGTCGTCTGCAAATTCAGGAGAAGTTGACGGCGCAAATCGCCAACACGATCCAGGATGTGTTGCGTCCGCGCGGTGTCGCGGTGGTGATCGAGGCGGCGCATCAGTGCATGACCACGCGCGGCGTGCATAAGCCGGGTGTGACCATGGTGACCAGCCGGATGCTCGGCGCGTTCCGCGACAACGCGGCGACACGGCGGGAATTGTTGGCGATGATCAACAATCGAGGCACCACCATCCAGACCGAATAGCCGCGAGGGTAAAACCTGGGCGAAATAAATTGCTGGCATAGTGCGGTCGGAATGGCAGCCACTCCAGTCAATTGAAACGCCCCTGAAAGTTTACTCCGTTGAACAGCATCATCCAGCCGGTTGGCGGCGGGGGGTTCCAAAGCCGTGGAGCCCGCCCAGGTCATGCCATGCAGCGGGTGGCGATCGTCACACCGGTGCTGGATGATTGGCCGTCGTTCGCCATGCTGGTGAAGCGTATCGCCGCGGCGCGGGATACCGAATGGATTGAGATCGTCGCGGTCGACGATGGGTCGGTGGAGGATTTTGAACCGGGGATGATCCCTCAGGAGGCAGGGATCGATGCCATCCGGGTGGTTCATCTGGCGCTCAATTTGGGTCATCAGCGCGCGATCGCCGTCGGACTGGTCACCCTGTCATCGCGCAAAGACCTCGACGGGGTCATCGTCATGGACAGCGACGGCGAAGATCGGCCGGAGGAAATCCCGTCGCTGCTGGAGGCCAGCCGCTTATCGCCGGGCCACGTGATTCTGGCGCATCGCGGCAAACGGTCCGAGTCGCCAATGTTCAAGGCGGGTTACGTTGCTTACAAATTCTTCTTCCGCATGCTGACCGGCCAGGGCATTTCGTTCGGCAATTTCTCCGTGCTGCCGATCTCGGCGGTGCGGCGGTTGGTGCATATGCCGGAACTTTGGAACAACCTGCCGGCGGCGATCATCCGGTCCCGGGCGCGGATGACGCCGGTGCACACGGTGCGAGGAACGCGGCTGGCGGGCCAATCGAAAATGAATTTTTCGGCGCTGGTGATCCACGGGCTCAGCGCGATGTCGGTGTACACCGATTTCATCTTCGTCCGGGTTCTGTTGGGAGCTGGCGCGGTTTTGGTGATGTCGTTCCTGGCGATCGGGTTTGTCCTGGCGGTGCGTCTCGGGACATCGCTGGCCATTCCAGGTTGGGCCACGACCGTCTTCGGCGATCTGGTGATCATTTTGTTTCAGGCGATGCTGACGATCGTCGCGACCAGCCTCATGGTGCTGGCGGGCCGGTCGGCGCGGCCCATCGTCCCCATCGCCGACGCACCGGTCTACATTCGAAGCGTCTCCGAACTGACCTGCGATCATCAGGTTTCGTCTCGGCGTCTGGCGGCGGAATGACTGCTACTTACGTCGGCGACGAACTTGAATTGTTCGCCAAAGCGAGGAACTGGAAAGCCTACGTGGGCGCCTCGCTCGCGCCGTTCATTCGGGGGCGGGTGTTGGACGTGGGCGCCGGAATCGGCGGCAACATTCGCGCCTTGACGAACCCGGCGGTCACCGAATGGGTGGCGCTGGAGCCCGACGCGCGTCTCGCCGCGACGATCGAAGCGGATCGGTGCATCGTCATGAACGGGACGCTTGAGTCCGTCCCCGGGTCAGAACGATTTGACACGATTTTGTACATGGACGTGCTGGAACATATCGCCGACGACCGCGAGGAAATCGCGCGAGCGACGCGGCTGCTGGCGCCGGGAGGGTGCCTGATCGTGCTCGCGCCCGCGCACCAGTTTTTGTTCAGTCCGTTCGACACCGCGGTCGGACATTATCGGCGGTACAGCCTGAATCAGTTGCGCGCGCTGAAGCCCGCCAGGTTTCGCACGGAAATGTGCCGGTTGATGGACAGCGTTGGCTTCTTCGCCTCCTTGGCCAATCGGGCGATGCTGCGGCAATCGGCGCCGTCCGAGCGGCAGATCGCGCTCTGGGACCGGGTGATGGTTCGGGCGTCACGGATCGTCGATCCGCTCGCCGGATTTAGGCTCGGCAAGTCGGCGCTGATGGTGTGGCGGGCGAATGGCATCTGAGCAGGCGCTGATTGTTACGGATTCGCGATCATTCCCACCGGCGATTCTGGGCGACAGCCGGACGCTGAGTGTCATCTTCGGACTGACGCTGTTGTTCGGCGCCACCGCGTTATACGTCACCGATCCAGAGTCCTACCTTCGCGCGATGCACATCTGGGTGCCGGAGTCATTGGCGGCGCCGTTCGCCGACTCCGCTTATATCGTCAGCCAGTTGGATTGCTGGCGCCAGGGCGTCGATGTTTACGTCAGCAATCCGTGCGAGCTGTACCATCGCGCTTTCGCGTATCCACCACTGTGGCTGCGTCTGTGGTTCTTGCCGTCCGGCCAGCATGCGACGGTTCCGTTCGCGCTGAGTCTCGATGCGATTTTCGTCGTTTCGTTGGCGGTGCTGCCGCCCATTGCCCGGGGATGGGACATCGCTTTGCTGTGCGTTGCCATCGCTTCATCCGCGAGCGCTTACGGGGTCGAACGCGGCAATGTCGATCTCGCGATTTTCATTCTGGCCGCGTTCGCGATCGGCATGGCGCAACACGGGCTGCCATTCCGCGTGGCCGGCTATGCCGCCGTGACCTGCGCCGCGTTGCTGAAGCTGTATCCGGTGTTTCTGGTGGCGCTGATCGCGCGGGAGCGGCGTTGGCTCGCCGTCGGTCTGGCGTTGATCGCGACGGCAACCGGCGTGGCGGCGATCTGGCTGTGGCACGATCAATGGATCGCGATGTTCCCGAACATTCCGGGCCCCGAGTACAGCACCGACGGACCGGGCGGCCGCAAACTTCCTGAAGGTCTCTTCGTCGTCATCGATTGGGTGGCGCGGCACGTGTGGCTGGCGACGGGTTTGCACTTGGATGAGGTGCTGCCCAGGCGGGCTGCCGTGGCGGGGCTGTTCGCCATGGTGCTGTTGACCGCGCTGCTCATTGCTTTGCGTCAGGCGCGAGACGCCGCGTTCTCGATGACGGTTCGCCGGCTCACTCCGCGGGAAAATATCTGCCTGACGACGGGTGCGTTGCTGTTTTGCGGGTGTTTCGTCGCGGGCACCAGCATCGCGTATCGGGAGATATTCGTGCTGTTCGCGCTGCCCGCGTTGTTGGCGTGGCGGCATGACCGTGGTCTTCCGCCGCTGGTGCGATGGACGGCGGTGCTGACGATCCCGCTGATGTGGGGCTCCTTCCCGGCGTTGCTGTTCGATCTGACCTTCGGTCCATTGGGCCCCTACGGCGGACCGCTTCCGACCTTCGCCTTTTGGCTGGGCCGGGAAATTCTGTGGTGGTGGCTATTTGTCGTGCTGGCAGCCGGATTGTTCCGCATCGCCGATCAAATTGGTCTGGTGGCGATCAACCGCACGCGTTAGTTGGTCAAATCCGGCTCCAACGGCGGAGCCGGCGGCAGCGGCATCGTCGGTGGTGGCGCCGGCGCGGTCGGGGGCGGAGTGGCCGGCGATGCGGCGTCCGCCGGCGTATCGACCACCCAGGATTTCAATTTGTTGCGCAGTTGATATTCCAGTTCGACATTCATGTTATCCATCATGGATTTCATCATGTCGTACAGGACCGCGCGTTGATCTGTCACGGGTCCGGTATGATTCGCGGTCACCCGGGCCTCGGCGAATCCCGTGTCGGTGCCATCGTCATTGCGCACATCGATGCGAACAGCCAACTGCCCATTCAGTTCATCGCGATGCCGGACGATGGACGCGTTGAGCACACGAAATGTCGCGATCCCGCTGGTCGCCACTGGTTTCAACCGGTCGCGCGCCATGGCGAACAAGGTTTCCACGGGCTCGACGGGTGACGCGCCGATCAGTTCATTGTCTCCGGAGCCAGGAACGAACCCGTCGGCGGTTTCCACGCGCTGCACGTTCAGGTTGATCGGCGGCAGGTAGCCATAGCGCAATGGCGGGAAGTCGTGGCGCGCGACCGGCGCGGGCGCTTCATCGTCGTCACCGCACGCCGCCAACAACAATGGCAGCAACAACGCGGCGCGGCGGGAGAAGCGAAGCGACATCGCGGATCAGCCTTCCTTGCCGCGCACGCCGTCGCGCTCGAAATGGAAGTCGTAGTTGCAAAACTCACAGGTCATGACGATGTCGCCGCCGACCGCCATGTGATCCAGATCGTCGCTGGAGAAACCCTCCAGAATGTTCGCCAGCCGGGCGCGGGAGCAACGGCAGCCGAACGATAATGCTCGGGCGCGGTCGACCGCGACGCCTTCCGCGTGGAACAGGCGCAGCAGCAATCGTTCCGGCTCCAGGTTGTCGTCCAGCAGCTCGGCGTCGGTCAAAGTCCCGGCGAGGATCGTGGCCGTGCGCCATTCCTCTTCCTGCGCCTCTTCGCTCATTTCGGGGTCGATGCCACCGGCGCCGGCGATTTTTTCCAGCACGAAAGCGGCGGCGCGCCAGCCGTCCGGCGTGTGCTGGCAGGCCAGATGGACCATGCAGCGGAGTTGCTCGCTGGTGCTGAAGTAATGCAGCGCCATTTCGGCCAGCGACGCGCCGGCGATCGCGACGATGCCCTGATGGCGCTCGGCCTCGGTGCCGGGATCGACAGTGAACGCCAGGAAGCCCTGGCCAAGCAGCGCGTCGGCACCCGGCGAGGGATCGGCGGCGAGCAACGCCTCCAGCCTGGCACTGTCCATTTGCGCGTAGCCACGCAGTTCGCCGGCGTCGGTACAGTCGGCCAGCAGCAGCCGGACCGGACCGTCGCCCTTCGCCTGCAAGCTGAATGAGCCCTGGAACTTCAACGCGGTCGATAACGCGGCGGCGAGCGCCAACGCCTGGCCGGTCAGCGTGACCACCACGGGATGGTTGTCGTGCCGGCTGAGTAACGCGTCAGCCAGGGGGCCAAGGCGCACCAGGCGGCCTCGGACGGGCCGGCGCGGCAGGAAGAACGGGGTCACGCCGCGCGGCACCACGAGATCGGGCACCGGGGGGCGACCGCCGTCCAGAAAGGCGGGAGTGTCGGACATGCAGACCGATATAGGCGGCGGACCGAATTTCGGCTACCATGCGTGCCGGAGAAATCAGGAGGCTGACCCAAATGTCGCAAACCAAAGGCCGTATCCGTCACGTCGCGCTGAGCGTCGAGGACCCGTGGGAGACCGCGGAATTCTATAAGGACGCTCTGGGGTTGCAGGAAGTGACCGAACTCGACGGGCCGCTCGCCGAGGGCGTGTTCCTGACCGACGGCGTCGTCAACCTCGCGATCCTGAAATTCAAGACCGACGAGGCGGCGCAGGGCACCGGCAAGGATTATGTCGGCATCCATCACATCGGCTTTTGGGTCGATGACGTGGTGGAACAAGGCAAGATCGTGCGTGGCACGGGCGCCGAATGGATCATGGGCGATCCGAACAATCCTGATGGGTATGAGGTGAAGCACCTCGATCTGTCAGGCATCATCTTCGACATCGCCGCGCACGGGTGGGCTGGCGCGCAGAAGGAGCCAGGTCAGGCGGAGAACGTCGTGCATCCGAATCCCCAACGCCGGCTGGCGAAGTTCGATGAGCGGCGCGCGGCGGCCCAGGCGAAGCTCGCGTCGCGGAAGGCGAAGGTGCCGGCCGAGAAGGTGGCGATGGCGGCGGAGTAACGGTTTTCCGGACGTCGTGATCCGATTACCGGGTCACGACGGCTGGACTTCCCATTTTTCCAGCGTGCGTTTCTCGATCGTATCGACGATCAGCTTTTCAGTGGCATAGCCGACGATGGCGATCAGGATCATCGCCGTCATCAGGTCCACGGCCTTGAACTGAAATCGTGATTCCATCAGGACATAACCGATGCCGTCCTGTGAGGCGAGCATCTCTCCGGCCACGATCATGCGCCATGCGCCGCCCAGACTGATGCGCAGGCCGGTGATGATGTAGGGAACGGTCGCGGGCAGGATAACGCGGAAGAACAACGTCACGCCGCGGGCGCCGAAGCAGCGGCCCGCGTCGATGATCACGGGACTGATCTGGCGGGCGCCGGCTTCGGTGCTGAAGAACATCGGAAAGAACGTGGTCGCGAAGACGACGAAGATCACCGCGGCATCGCCCAATCCGAACCAGAGAATGGCGAGAGGGATCCAGGCGATTCCGGGGATGGGGTAGATGCCTTTGATGCTCGGCAGGATGAATTCGCGCAGCGTAACGACACGGCCGAGAACAAGCCCCATGGGAATGGCGATGATGGCGGCGGAGCCGAAGCCGGCCATGGCGCGCAAGAAACTGTGCTCCAGGTGGACGTAGATGTTCGGGCCATACAGCCAATGGGGTTCGTCAATCGCCAATGTCAGGACGACGTTGCGCAGCACCGTCAGCGGCGGCGGCAACAGCAATTCAAGATCCAGCAGTTGCGACATCAGTTGCCAGGCGAACAGGATCGCCAGCACGCCGGTCCCGCCGCGCCACAACCGGCGCCATTGCAAACGACGATGCGCCGCGCGGAGGGTTCGGGCGAAATCCTCGGGCGAGCGGTCGGCCTGAGGCGTGATCGCGCCTTCGATTTTCTGGATGGAATTCATCACTCTCGCCGCACGAAATCCAGGTCGAATACGTCGTTGAGGGTGAGTTTAGGGGAGATCTCGCCGCGCGCCAGCATGGCCTGACCCAGAATGTCCCACCAGGTTTGTGCCGCGGCCTCGGTGAGGCCGACGCGTGGGTCGAACCGTTCGTACATGTCGTCGATCACGGCGGGATCCTGGCGCGACCATTCGGACATGATCGCCACCATCTCGGCTTTTGGCGCGGCGGAGTATGCGGCGCTGGCGTCCCGCAGTGCCTGGGTGAAGCGTTTCGTCACGTCCGAATTTTTGCGAACGAAGTCTCGGTTGGCGCAGACGCCGGTGCCGGGCAGCAGTTTGGCGCGCGCGCCCATGTCGCCGCGGTCGCTGCTCATGAAGACGAAGCCGATGTTGGAACGCAGCGCGAGGGTGGTGGTCAGCGCGTCGTGCATGAAGCCGTCGAGTTGGTGGCTGACCATGGCCGGAAGCATCTCGGGACCGCCGACGGTCAGGAACCGCCAGGCGAAATCGTCCGTGGTCTGACCGTGTTCCCTCAGGTAGGCGCGCAGCAGAATCAAGTGATAAGATGAGGGATTCGAAATACCGATGCGCAGGTTCTGACCACGCAGTTCGTCGAGAGTCTTGCCTTTCAGGTCGTTGCGCATCACCAGGAACGAGCCGCCGGCGATGCCGCCCTCAATCAACGCGATCGGTGACGGTTTGCCGGCTTCGATATAGCGGGAGTCGGCGTGCGCGACCTCCCCGCTCGCGCCCAGGTAAAAGTCGATTCCGCCGCGCATCAATTGCTCGATGCCGGCGGCGGTTTGGCCTGAGGGAAACGGGTTCTCCGCGATGTCCAGGCCCAGGTTCTGGAACGATTTGGTTTTGACCGCGATCCAATAGATCGCGGTGACAATGTTCGGCTTCAGCATGCCGACCTTGATCCGGTCGGCCGCGTTGGCCTGACGCGCGAAGCCCAGAATCGCGGGGCTGGCGAGGAGAACCCGCCGGCGCATCGGTTACAGCCCGCTGCGCGTATAGAAGCGCACCGGATTGTCCCAGAACATCTTTTGCTTCCGTTCCGAGGGCGTGTTGTTCCAACCCAGAACGATGTTGGTCGACTCCGGAAAAGCGCTTTCACCATGCGGGTAATCCGATGCGTACATCAACACGTTCTCGCCGACGATATCGGCGACCATGTTGGTGACTTTCTCGCCCTCCGACACTTCGATGCTCTGGTAATAGCGGCCGCTCATAACGTATTCACTGGGCGTATGCTTCAGATTGGCGGGCAACGCGGCGCGAATGGTGTGCATGTGCTCATCCAGGCGCGCCATCCAGAACGGCAGCCAGCCATGGCCCGCTTCCAGACAGCCAAGCCGCAGCCGAGGGAAACGATCCAGCAATCCGCTGCCGATCAGCGCGGCCATGTTGCGCATGCCGCACCACGGATGCGCGGCGGATCGTTGCAGCCACAGATTGTCCCATGTGTCGAGGCCGCCTGGCGCGTAAGGCGGCATCACGGTGAAGGTGTGCAGCACGGCGGACAGATCGAGTTCCTGTGCCTCGGCCCAGATCGGATCGAGCGACGGCAGGTCAATCGGCGTGCCGTATGGCGCGTAGACCAGCACGCCCCATGCCCATTTGTCCTTCCCGGCGCGGCGCATTTCCTTGACGCTGCCTTCGACATCTCGGGCGCTGACCAGCAGCACGCCGCCGAGGCGATCGGGATACGGGGAACAGTAATCGTTCATCCAGCGATGGAACGCCTGATACATGCCCATTTCCAGCGGAACGTCGTCTCCGGCGGTGAAGGTGCCGAACCAACCGGACGGTAGCATGAAGTTCACGTCGGCGCCTTCGTAATCCATGTCGGCGATGCGCGCGGCGGAGGAACGATCGACATCCGGATTGATCGGCTTCTTGCGGTTCACGCCGGTAAAGCCCGCCATATAGCCGGCGGGTTGCGTGTCCACCGATTCGGTATACAGCCGCCGCTGATAAATCCGCTGGCCTTTGTTATAGGACACGTGCCCGTTCTTGTTGGTGGTACGATATTGCTCCCACCCCGCCAGCCGGGTTTTGTCGTCCGCTGTTAAATACGGTTCCAGAACGTCGATGTAGGGGCCGACATGCGCATCCGTATCGAAAAATTTATATCCACCGCGTGCCATATCTCTCTCCTCTCAGGTTAATTCGCCACCGGGGCTTTTTTCATACTTCGCCGACACGGACCGCGAGAGATACTTTTCCTCGAGCACGCGTTGCTTTTCGAGTCCTTCGCCACCGGCGGGCATTTCCGGAATCGTGTAAGGGCGGTCCTTGCGGCTTTCGACGAAGTCTTCCCACGCGGCGACGCCTCGCTGGGAGAAATCCGCCATGAAATCCGACAATGCGGCCCAACCGACGTGATGCGTGAAACCGGGCAGCCAGGCGATGGTGACGCCAAGCGCCAGATGCTCATCGCGCGTCAGATAACGCGGCAACTTGCCTTTCATGAACGACAGCGGGCCAGAGACGGCCTTGCGCGCCATGCCGAT
>PLSZ01000178.1 GCA_003164305.1 Acetobacteraceae bacterium | reverse complement strand
GGTGCGCATGGGCGGACATTGGAGGATTTCCCCCGGGGGAGGCTCTCTTGGACGCCTCCTGATTGCCCGCGTTGGCGCATCGCCGCAAGGCGCGGCACGTCATTCCCTGTCAGAAACGAGTTATCCCCGCCGCACGTTCCAGAACGTCGCGAACCCGTTCAGCACGCCCGTCAGGTCCGACCGGTACGCGGTCGGCGACTGATACTGACCTAACGGAAAATACGGCACGTCGTTCATCGCCTGGACCTGCATNNACTGACGCACCACCCCGGCCACGAACTCGGGCTGTCGCCGTTGCCGCGCAACGCGATGTGCGCCGGCGGACTGAGGTGATCGGTGCCCGCCCACCCGGTGATGAAGCCGCTCCAGCCGCCTTGCTCGATGGGATCTTTCTTGTTGCGTCGTTGCAACATGGTGCCCCAGTCCGTGGCGATATAGTCGACGTTGAAACCGACCCGCGCCATGACGTCCGCCATCACGTCGCCCTGCGCCTTTAACGCGACGTAGTCGGTGGGCACCATCAGCACCGTCTTCTCGCCGGCATAGCCCGCCTGTTTGATTGTTTCCTTGACCTTGGCATAATCGCGAGGGCCTTTCAGCGGCTCCAGCCCATCGTCGCTCGCCATCGGCGTATGGGGACAGAACATGCCCAGAGGCGTGTAGTACATGGCGGGATCGTTGCCGACGATGGACTGCATGAACTCGGCCTGATCGATCGCCCACATGAAGGCGCGGCGCACCGCCGGATTGTTGAATGGCGGCTGCAGGTGATTGGGCCGCATCATTTGCACGAGGCCGGTGGGATCCAGCGTCGCCACCTTGATCTTCGCGTTCTTGCCCAGCAGCGGCAGCAGGTCGCTGGAGGGGTTTTCCCACCAGTCCTGTTCGCCATTTTGCAACGCCGCCGACTTGGTGCCGTCGTCCGGCATCGTCGTCCAAACCACGCGATCGAAATGCACGACTTTCGGTCCGGCGGTCCAGTCCGGAGTGCCACCGTCGCGCGGCTTGTACTTGTCGAACTTCGCGTAGACGTTGGTCGAGCCGGGCACACGCTCATTCATCACGTAGCGGAACGGCCCGCTGCCGACAATTTCGGAAATCTGCTTGAACGGGTCGGTGTTGGCGAGGCGCTCCGGCATCATCGCGCACATTGGCGAGGGCGACTTGCCCAAAGCGGCGGGCAGCAGCGCGAAGGGCTTTTTCAGGCGGAAGCGGATGGTGCGGTCGTCGGGCGCCGACAGCTCGTCAGTCGCCGCCATCAGCGCGCCGCCGATCGCGTCCCGCTTGCTCCAGCGCTGGATCGAGGCGGTGCAATCGCGGGCCAGCACCTTCTCCCCGTCGTGCCACAGCAGGCCGTCGCGCAGGGTCAGGTTCCACAGTTTGCCGTCGTTCTCGACCGTGAAACCCGCCAGCATCTGCGGCGAGTATTTGAAATCGCCGTCCTGCCCGAACAGCGTGTCGAACACCATGTAGCCGTGATTGCGGGAGATATACGCGGTGGTCCAATGCGGATCGAGAAACGCCAGATCGATCTGCGGAATGAACTTCAACGTGGATTGAGCCTGCGCCCGGACCACCGCGGGCAGCGCCAGCGCGGTCGCGGTTGAGGCGAGAAAGCCGCGGCGTTTCATGATCGATCCCTTTTCGACAGTTCCAACCGGGCTTCGCCAGACAGAATGTCGAATACGGCACGGCTGACCCAAGGTTAGGCCCTGGGCGCGTCTCTTCGCAACCGCGATATGAACCAGGGAGCGTGGACTGGCGTTCGGTCGCCGCGTCCGGTTTAATCAGCGCCGGCATCACAACGATAATGGGTCCATGCGGCATCCGTCCCGCGCTTTCCTCGCTCTTCTGCTCGCCGGCGCTGCCCTGTCCGGACACGCGCCGCGGCCGGCATTCGCACAGCAGGCGGCCTGGACCGTTCCCGACACCGACAAACTCCCCGATGACGCGCTTGGCCGAATGGTGCGCCGCGGCCGCGATCTTATTATGAAGACGTCGTCCCTGATTGGCCCCGACGCGCGCGACCCGGCCATGCGCTTCGCCGGCAACGGGTTGGACTGCCAATCGTGCCATCTTCAGGCGGGCACTCAGAGGTTTGGCCTGCCGCTGGCCGGCGTCTGGGGCCTGTTTCCGCAATTCATCGCTCGCGAGAACGAAATCCGCACGCTTGAGGAACGCATTAACGGCTGCATGGAGCGCAGCATGAACGGCCGCGCGCTGCCGGTGGACGGTCCCGAAATGAAGGCGATGCTGACCTATATCCGGTTCCTCAGCGGCACCGAGCGAGTTGGCCAACCGCTCGACGGCCGAGGTGCCCCGCCGGTTCCGTTGCCCGCCCGTGCCGGCGATCCGGTGCATGGACGCCAGGTCTTCACCACGGTCTGCGCTGTCTGCCACGGCGCCGACGGGCAAGGTCAGCGGTTGGAGCCATCCGAGGCCGCCTCGACCGGCCGCCGCTATCGTTTCCCGCCGCTGTGGGGTCCCGACAGTTTCAACGACGGCGCCGGCATGGCGCGCGCGATCACGGCGGCGCAGTTCATGCACGCGAACATGCCATTTGGCACGACATTCGACGCGCCCGTCGTGTCCGTTGGCGATACGTTCGACGTCATCGCCTTCATCACCGCTCAGCCTCGCCCACACAAATCGGGGTTGGAGGCGGACTTTCCAAACCGATCGCGCAAGCCGGTGGACGCCGGTTATCCACCGTTCATCGGCCCCTTCCCGCCCGAGCAACACCGCGTTGGCCCTTGGCCGCCGATCCTGGAATGGCAACGCGGCAAAGCCACGACGGATTAGCGCGCGGGGGACTCGCCCGACTGCTCGCCCTGTGTTCAACTCAGGGATAAACCTAAGCAGGGATTCCGGGCATGCACAAACTAAGCGCGGCCATTCTGGCTGTTTGCCTCGCATTCACCACCACGCTGGCGAGCGCCGCCGATCTGCGCATCGGAGTTGCCTCGGAGGTGACCACGCTCGACCCGCATTTCTTCCATTTGACTTCGAACACCGAGATCCACAAAGGCATTTATAGCGGCCTCGTCACCCAGGACGCCGACATGAAGGTGGTCCCCGACCTGGCCGTCAGTTGGCGCACCATCGACGACACGCACTGGGAATTTAAGTTGCGTCCCGGCGTGGTGTTCCACGACGGCACGCCGTTCACCGGGGACGATGTGGTGTTCACGTATGAGCGCGCGCGTAACGTTCCCAACGCGCCCGGCAGTTTCCTGCAATACCTGAAGCACGTCACCAAAACCTCGTCCCCCGACCCGCTGACCGTCATCGTCGAGACCGACGGTCCCGACCCGATCCTGCTCAACGAGTTGCAGAACGTGTGGATCGTTTCGCGCAAGAACGGAGCGGGCGCGACGTCGGCCGACTACAACTCCGGCAAGGCCGCGATCGGCACCGGTCCTTACAAACTGGCCGAGTGGGTGCCGGGCGATCACATCACCCTACAGCGCTTCGACGGTTATTTCGGTCCCAAACCGGATTGGGAGCGGGTGACTTACCGCGCGATCACCAACGACGCCGCGCGTACCGCCGCCCTGCTCAGTGGCGATGTCGATATGATCGCCTCCGTGCCAGGCAACGATCTCGCCAACGTACGCGCCAATCCCACGCTGGTCGTTTCCACCATGCAGAGCAATCGTTGCTTCTTCTGGACCGTCGATGTCGATCGCGATGTGTCGCCGCTGATCACCGACAGCGACGGCAAGCCGATGACGAAGAACCCGTTGAAGGACGTGCGGGTGCGGCGTGCCATGTCGAAGGCGTTGGACCGGAACGCGCTGGTCTCTCGCGTCATGCAAGGCCAGGGCGTGCCCGCGTCGCAGTTCATGCCGGACGGCGTGCCCGGCACCGATCCGAACCTGAAGCCGGAAGCCTACGACCTCGACGGCGCGAAGAAACTGCTGGCCGAGGCGGGCTATCCCAACGGGTTCGGCCTGACCGTCTCCTCGACCAACGACCGTTACATCAACGACGGCGCGATAACCCAGGCGGTCGGGCAGATGTGGAGCCGCCTCGGCCTGAAGATCGTCGTCAACACGTTGCCGAAAGCGGTGTATTTTCCGCGCGCCGTGAAGCTGGAGTTCAGCGTATTGCTCAGCGGCAATTCCACCGACACCAGCGAGCCGTTATCGCAACTCGTCTATCTTCTGGGCACGTTCGACGCGAGCAAGGGAATCGGCGCCGGGAATTACGGTCGTTATTCCAATCCCGCGCTGGACAAGTTGCTGGCGACAGCGGGCGTGACGCTCGACGATGGGAAGCGCGCCGCGATCATCGCTCAGGCGTACGATCTGGCGTTGGGGCGGGATGTCGCGGCGATTCCAATGCTGTTCCAGATCACCGCCTGGGGCATGCGCAAAGGGATTTCCTATGGCGGCTTCCCGCAGGACGCGACGGTGGCCGCCCTCGTGCACATGGTGAAATGACATGAGCGAACTGGATGCACTTTGCGCCGCGGTCGATGGGCCGCGCATGATGAGCCAACTCGCGACATTGGCCCAATGGGTGAAACTCTCCGGTACCCCGGACGAGGCGACCAGCCTGCGTCACATCCAGGGCCAACTGGACAGTCTCGGCTTTCGCACGCGGATGCTGGAGCACGACGCCTATATCAGCCTGCCCGGTGCCTCGACCGTCACGGTGGACAACGCGACGGTGCCGGGCATCACGCATTCGTTCTCCCGCCCCTCCGGCGACGACGGGCTGAGCGGGCGACTGGTTTACGTCGGCAAAGGCGAAGACGCCGATTTCGCCGGCCGCGACCTGCGGGGTTGCATCGTTCTCGTGGACGGCATCGCGACGCCGCCGGTGTCGCGCCGCGCCTCGCTGGCCGGTGCGGCGGGCCAACTGCATATCAGTCCGCATGAGCATCTGCACGAGATGTGCATCTCGCCCGTCTGGGGCAATCCGTCCTCCGTCACGCTGGAGCAACTGCCCGCCACCGTCGTGTGCAGCATTCTCCCCAGCGCCGGCGATCCGTTGCGGGAGCGTATCCGCCGCGGCGAGCAACCTCGTGTCGTGCTGCGCGCCGAGGTCGATACCGGCTGGCGGAAGACTCCCATTCTGCAAGCCGACATGGATGCGCCAGATCCGGAGGCTCCGTTCATTTTGTTCTCCGGTCATCACGACACCTGGTATTACGGCGTCATGGACAACGGCAGCGCCAATGTCGCGATGATGGAGGTCGCGCGGCTCTGCGCGTCGAAGCGTGAGCAATGGCGGCGCGGGCTGCGGCTGTGTTTCTGGTCGGGACATTCGCACGGCCGGTATTCCGGCTCCACCTGGTATGTCGATCAGCACTGGGACGAACTCGATCAACGCTGCGCCGTGCACCTGAACATCGACTCCCCCGGCGCCCGCGGCGCGGACATTCTGAGCAACGTCGGCTCGATGGCGCCGCTGTTCGCGGTCGCCGCCGAAGCGATCGCAACGCAATCGGGCCAGACGCTGCTTGGCAAACGCATGAGCCGCGGTGCCGACCAATCCTTCAACGGCCTCGGCCTGCCCGCTTTGTTCGGCGACATCAGCGAGCCGCCGCCGAGCGCGATCGGCCCGCATTGCTGGTGGTGGCACACGCCGCGCGATCTGCTGGAGAACATCGACGAGGCCAACCAGGTGCGCGACACCCGCATCTACGTCCACGCGGCGTGGCGGCTGCTGACCGACCGCACCTTGCCGTTGGATTTCGCGGCGCACGCGAGCGACCTGCTGGCCGAACTAGGACGCCTCGCCGGCGCGCTGGGTTCGCGCTTTCCGCTGGACAGCCTGATCGTTGCCGCTGAAACGACCCGCGATCTGGCGGAGGCGCTGAACAAGGCGACGAAAACGGCCGGGCCGGACATCATCGATCGCGCATTGATGCATGTGTCGCGGGCGCTGATCCCGATGGACTACACCTCCGGCGATCGTTTCTCCCACGATCCTGCTTTGCCCGTCCCATCCTGGGCCAGCGTCGGCGCTATCCGAGCGCTGGCCGCCACGCCGGAACACTCCGACGCCGCGCTCGTCCTGACCGTCGATGCCACGCGCGCGCGCAATCGGATGTTGCATGCGTTACGCCGCGCCAACGGCGTGCTGGCCCGCGCGACCGGGCGTCAGGACGCGTTCAAATTGACTACGCAACGGATATGCGCGCGCTAGTGCCTACTTTTGCTGAATCGTGAGGCAGACATTAGCACAACGTCATAGCCAGCGTGATCGGGCCATCCGCGACAACACGATGGAGAGAGCGATGGTCTGGTCGAGCCGGACCACGACGTTATCGCGTGTGCCAGTTCAACGCTTCGCGGTAATAGCCGCCCGCGAAACGGCGTGACGGCCTCGCGTTACACTGTGACACGCCGCGGAGGCGTCACCGTTAACGCCTCCTTAACGCCTCTCCCCCATGATGACGACCATATCATCCTGGCTGGTATTTCCGATGGCGTCCCGCGGTCCCATTCGCTCTTCCCGCGCCACCAAAACGACCGAACGGGCCGGGCTCCGTATCATTTTCACGGCGCTACTCGCCTGGCTGATGCTGTTCACCGGCGCCGCTTTCGCACAATCCGGCTACCCCGCGCGGCAAATCACTCTGATCGTCCCCTTCGCGGCGGGCGGTCCCACCGACATGGTGGCGCATCTGGTGCAGGACAGCATGTCGCATACCCTCGGTCAGCAGATCGTGATCGAGAACGTGATCGGGGCCGGCGGCACCACCGCCGCGATCCGCACGATGCGAGCGGCCCCCGACGGATACACGATCATGCTTGGACACATGGGGACCCATGCCGCCGCGGTCGCGCTGTATCCGAAGCTGCCGTACAATCCCTCCACGGATTTCGCGCCGATCGGGCTGGTGTTGCGGATGCCGATGCTGATCGTCGCCCGGAAGACGTTTCCCGCGCATGACCTGAAGGAGTTCATCGATTACGCCACCCAGCACGCTGCGGAACTGACCATGGCGCACGCCGGCATGGGCTCGGTGTCGTATGTCACGTGCGAGTTGTTCAATGCCGTCCTTGGCCTCAGTCCAAAGCTGGCGGCGTATCAGGGATCCGGTCCGGCGATGACGGCGCTGGTCGCCGGGAAAGTCGACTACATGTGCGACCAGGTCGTCGCCGTGGTGCCCCAATACCGGTCCGCCGCGATCCGGGTGTTCGCGATCGCCTCGACCGGCCGCAACGCCTCCCTGCCCGACGTGCCGACCGCGGATGAGGCGGGGTTGGCGGGCTTCGATGTCTCCGCCTGGAACGCGCTGTTCGCGCCCAGGGCGACGCCGGGCCCGGTGGTGGAGCGGTTGAACGCGGCGTTGGAGGTCGCGTTGGATGACCCCTCGGTGCGCAAGGTACTTCTGGGCCTCGGCAGCGAGATCCCCGAACCGGCGGAACGTTCGCCTGAGGCATTGGCCGCGTTGGTCAAAAGCGAGATCGCGAAATGGATGCCGTTGATGACCCGGACGGAGGCGGCGCATTGACCGGATCGCCAGGCAAAGCAAGCGAGCCGCGCGGCGTGGCGCCGACACGTCTTTGGAGCCGTCACCTGGCGCTGCTGGCCGGCAGATGGCGCCTGGGCGCCACCATCGGGCTGATCGCCGTCCTCATCATCGCCTGCGCCGTCGGCACCAACATCGTCATTCTGGGTCATCTGCGGGAAGACGCGCTGCAAAACGCCGAGGCGGACCTCGCGCGCCACACGTTGCTGCTGGCGGAACAAACCGACCGTTCGTTTCAGTCGCTCGACCTCGTACTGTCGCGGGTCGGTGATTATCTCGGGGGCAAGGGGATCAACGACACCGAATCGTATCACCGGATCGTCAGCGATTACGACACGCACATTTTCCTGCGCGAGAAGATCACCGGGCTGGCGGAAGTCGACGCGGTCACCATGATCGACGACCGCGGCACGCTGCTCAATTTCTCCCGCTACTGGCCCATTCCGGCGGTCAACGTCGCGGACCGCGACTACTATAAGGCGCTGAAGAACGACCCGAGCCTGGAATCCTTCGTCGGTGAGCCCGTACAGAACCGCGGCGACGGCAACTGGGTCATCTACCTCGCGCGGCGGCTGGACGATCCGAACGGGCAGTTCCTCGGCATGGTGCTCGGCACGATTTCGCTGCGATATTTTGAGAATTTCTTCGGCGCCACCTCGCTCGGCGAGGGCAGTTCGGTGTCCCTGATGCGCGACGACGGCGCGCTGATCGCCGGCTTCCCGTTCCATGACCGGAGCCAGCCTTCAAGCATGCTGCCGATCCAGCGGGCGCTCGCCGCCGGCGGGATCATCCGCGATCGCGACCCGGCGACGCATGAGACGATGATCCGGTCGGCGCGCGCGTTGCCGAATTACGGCCTGTCGATCATGGCCAGCCGCACCGAGCAGGCGGTGCTGGCCGGCTGGCGGCGTACCGCGGACCTGATGATGATGATGGCGGCCGCGTTCACCTGCGTCGTGCTGCTCGCCGCGTTCGTGATCGCGCGCTGGTGGCGGGCCCGCGAGATAGCCTCGATCGCCGCGCGGGCCGCCAACACCGCCAGGTCGTCCTTCCTGGCGATGATGAGTCACGAAATCCGCACACCGATGAACGGCGTGCTCGGCCTCGCGGGCACCTTGCTGGACGACGACCTGAGCGCGCCGCAACGCGTCGTGGTCGAGGCGATCCGCGATTCCGGCGCCGATCTGCTGCGCATCCTGAACGATATTCTCGATTTTTCGAAATTGGACGCCAGCAAGATGACGTTCGAGCCGGTGCCGTTTTCGCCCGCGACGCTGGCCAATGGCGTCGTCAGCCTGCTCGGCGCGCGGGCGACCGCCGGCGGATTGCGGCTGATGGTCTCCACCGGTCCCTGACTGCCGGCGGGCGTGATGGGTGACGCCGGGCGTATTCGGCAGGTTCTGATCAACCTCGTGTCGAACGCGATCAAGTTCACCACATCCGGCGACGTCTCGGTCCGGGCGGAGTGCCTGGCGCACACCGAGGCCATCGCCGAGATGGAATGGTCGGTCACGGACACCGGCATCGGCATCGCGCCGGATCGTGTCGGCAGTTTGTTCGGGGAGTTCATGCAGGCGGATCCCTCGATCGCTCGCCGGTTCGGCGGCACCGGTCTGGGGCTGGCGATCAGCAAGCGCCTGATCGATCAGATGGGCGGCTCCATCAGCGTCAAATCCTCGCCCGGTCTGGGCACCACCTTTCGCATTGGCCTGAAACTGCCGATCGTCGCGCTACCGGCGGACGAAGCCCCGCGGGCACCTGGCCAAACCATCGCCTGGAGCACGATTCGGGAAACCCTGGGCCGCAGCCCCCGCGTGCTGTTCGCCGAGGACAACGCCACCAACCAGTTCGTCGCCCGCCAGATGCTGAAGGGCCTGGATATCCAACTGGACATGGCCGCCAACGGCGCCGAAGCGGTGGAAGCGGCATGTCGTTTCGTATACGACGTGATCTGCATGGACATGCAGATGCCGGAGATGGACGGCGTCACCGCCACCCGCGTGATCCGCTCGCGCGGCGGCGCCCTGGCCACCGTTCCGATCATCGCGTTGACCGCCAGCGCGTTGCCCGAGGACATGAAACTTTGCTTTGAAGCCGGCATGGACCAGTTCGTGACCAAGCCGGTCACCCGGGACCTGCTGGTGAAGGCCCTGCTGACGGCGTTGTCCAAAGTTGTCCCGCGGGTGGCCGCCGAGCCGCCACGCCCTCGACGCGGCGCGAGTTCTGATACCAACGCTCATGCGGAACTGTCGCAGGATATCGGCCGCGAAGATCTGGAAGAAATGCTCTCGATCTTCGCCGGCGACGTACGAACGCGGCTGGCGCGGCTGCGGTCTTCGGGACTGGCCGGGGCGGATATCGTGCGTGAGGTCCACTCGATCCGCGGCGCGGCCGGTTCGGTTTACGCGACTGTTCTGGCCGGACGCGCGGGCGAACTCGAAGCGCGTTTGAAAGCAGGGGAAACGTTGCGCGACGCGGACCTGACGGTGCTGGAACAGACGTTCAACGAGTCGCTGGATGGTTCGAAGGCCGGCCGCGACGCCATGGCGGATACCTGACGCCCGCCGCCGATCAGGCGAACCGAACCGCGTAAACCGGCGGCAAGGTGTGCGTGACCATGGTCCAACGATCGCCCGCGTTTTCACTGACCCAAAGACCGCCCGTGGTGGAGCCGAACGACAGAACCTCGCCGGTGTCGTCGATCGCCAGCGCGTGGCGGTAGACGACGTCATAGGCGTGCGTGGCCGGCAGTCCGACGTGCAATGTCTCGAAACTCCGGCCGCCGTCCCGCGTCCGCGTCACCACCAGGCGGCCGTCGCGCGGTATGCGCTTTTCATCCTTGATCCCTGGAACGAACCACGCGGTATCCGGATCCTTCGGATGCACGACGACCGGGAAACCGAACACCGAGGGTTCGACGCCGGTGATTTCCGAAAAATTCCGACCCCCGTCGGAGGACACGAAAATCCCGTTGTGATGCTGCACCCACATCCTCTCGGGCATCGCCTGACACTGCGCCAGACAATGCACATCCTGGGCGATCGGATCGTGCGTGAGTTCCGGCGGGACGTGGTCGGCGCGCATCCCTTCCCCACGCTGGACCCAACTGGCGCCGCCATCTTCGGTGAACCAGATGCCACCGGTGGAGACCGCGATCCAGACGCGCCGGGAGTCGCGCGGATCGACGACGATGGAGTGCAAACCGGGGACATCGGCGCCCCCACCCATCCATTGACGGCGTTTTGGATGGTCCCAGAGGGAGCGGACCAACGTCCAACTGTCGCCATGATCGACGGAACGGAACAGCCCGCCCGGGATCGTGCCGCACCACAGAACACCCGGCTCATTCGTCCCGCCCGTCTGCAAAGCCCAGATGCGCGCCGTGCTCCACTCGAGCGGGCGGCCCCACATGTCGTTTTCTTCCAGTCCCTCGGGTTTCGGCGGATAGGCCGGGGTCGCGATTTCTTCCCACCCCGTGTCGGTCGAGCGGTGCAGCTTGACGCCGAAGTGACCGTGATCGAGGGCCGCGAAATGCCGCCCGTCGCGCCGGTCGGTCAGCGTGAGGCTGACATTGTCGCCCAGAAAATCAACATGGTCGTCGATGACCCACCCGTTCCTCGCGCGGACAACATGGAACAGCCCCTTGCGCGTCGAAACAAACAACCGCTCGCTCATGATCAACCTCCCGACAAGGCCTGGAAAATGTAGACATGGCTGGTTTCACCGACGGGATCGGACAGGCGCACCCGGTCGTGGATCATCTCGCCGTCGATGAAGATTGTCATGTGCTTGCGCAAGGCGGCCTGATCGTCGAGCACGTAGCCTCGGGCACGCGGGAGCGCGGCGAAGAGGTTGTCCAGCACTTCGCGGACGCTGCCGCCCGCGGCGTCGGTTTCGCGGCACGCCACGTGGCGCTGAATGTTCGCCGTAAAGGCGACGCGCGCCATCTCCTCTCCTCCCATCGCGATGGGTTTCGGACATCATCGCGCCGAACGCGGGCGTTGGGTAGTCGCGGGTGCCGCCGATTGACGGAATTGATGACCGCGATGCAGCATCCCCTATCGACACCATGAGGCGCGGCGTGCGGCGACAATTTCTCATTCTGACGATGCTGCTGCTGACCAGTCTCGGGCCCGCTCATGCCGCCGACCTTCGCCTCGCGCTGGCGGTGGAGCCGGATTCCATCGATCCCCACGTGCATAATTTCGGCGGCAACAAAGCGTTCATGCCGAACCTGTTCGAGACGCTGACCGTCATCGACGCCAACGGCCGCCTGGCACCTGGTCTCGCCACCGCGTGGACGCTGGAGAACGACACGACGTGGGACATCACGCTGCGGCCGGACGTCACGTTTTCCGACGGCGGCGCGTTCACCGCCGAGGACGTCGCGTTCTCGCTGAACCGTGTCTCCGCCGTGCCGACCACCGTCGCGAATTTTTCCGAGTATGTGAAAGGCATCGCCAGCATCGAGGTGACCGGCCCGCGGCACCTGCGCCTGACCACGCATGGCCCGTTTCCGTTGCTGCCTGAATACATGGCCTCGGTCGGGATCGTTTCTCGCGCTCATGGAGAGAACGCCGGCACCGCCGACTTCAATTCCGGCCCAGCGGCCATCGGCACCGGGCCTTATCGGCTGATTTCGTGGGCGCGCGGCGACCGTCTGGTCATGCAACGTAACGAACATTACTGGGGCAGCAAGCCGGCATGGGACACCGTGACGTTCCGCTATGTGAAAAACGCATCCACCCGGCTGGCGACGTTGCTAGCGGGCGACGCTGATCTGATCGATACCGTATCGGTGCAGGACATCGACCGGTTGCGTGCCGACAAGCGCTTCGTCGTGGTCTCCGGCCTGTCCGCCGATATCGTCGGCTTCGTGTTCGACAAGCGCGAGCAGCCGTCGCCGAAGATCACCGGCAACGACGGCCAGCCATTGCCAGCCAATCCGTTCCACGACATCCGGGTGAGAGAAGCCGTCGATCTCGCCGTCGATCGCGACGCCATCCGCGACCGAGTGATGAACGGTCAGGCCGCGCCGGACAATCAACTGATGCGGCCGGGTCAGTACGGATACGACCCGAACCTGCCACCGGTTCGTTACGATCCCAACGAGGCGAAGCGGTTGCTGACCGAAGCTGGCTATCCCACCGGGTTCCACCTGATGGTGGACTGCCAGAATGATCGTTTCGTCAACGACGCGACCATCTGTCAGACGATCGCGCAGATGTTGACACATGTGGGCATCGCCACAACCCCCGAGGTCATGCCGCACGCCGTCTGGGTGCCGCGCGCCAACAAGAAAGAGTTCAGCTTCTTCACCACCTTCTGGACCTTCGACACGCCCGAGCCAAGCATCGTGCTGATCAGCCAGTTTGAAACCGCCGATGCTACGCGCGGCCGCGGCGCGTTCAACCGCGGCAGCTACGGCAACCCCGAATTCGATACCGTCCTGGATCAGGCGCTGACCACGATGGACCGCGCCAGCCGCGAAAAGCTGCTGATCCAGGCAACGGACATCGAGGTCCGCGACCATGCCACCGTGCCGTTGCATCATCAGTTCAATATCGAGGCGATGACCAGTCGCATCCATCACACCCCGCGCACCGACGGCCACGTGCTGCCCGCGGATATCGTACCGGCGGAATAAGGAAACGTTCCATGTCGAACCAACACCGCATGCCAACCCACCACCCGCGCGTTTTCGGCACCAGACACATGGTGGCATCGGCGAATTATCTGGCCGCGCAAACCGGCTTCGAGATTTTGGAAGCCGGCGGCAACGCGATCGACGCCGGGGTCGCCGCGGGGATCGCTCTGGGCGTGCTGCAATGCGAATACGTGCATTTTGGCGGCGTGGCGCCGATCATGATCCATCTCGCGGAAAGCGGCGAAACGGTGTCGATCAGCGGCCTTGGCCCGTGGCCGAAACTCGCCTCCGCGGCCTGGTTCCGCGAGCATCAGAACGGCCGCATCTTGTCCAACATCAAGCGCTGCGTGATCCCCGCCGCGCCGGACAGTTGGATCACCGCGCTGGAACGTTTCGGCACCATGTCATTCGCCGACGTCGCCGCGACCGCCATCCGACTGGGCCGCGAGGGCTTCGGCGCGCAGTCGATCTCGGCCGAGATCATCGGCGAAAGCGTCGCCTCGATCAGCCAATGGCCGCAGAACGCCGCGATCTATCTCCCCAATGGCAAGCCGCCGGTGCCGGGCCAGCGTTTCCTGCAAACCGACCTGGCGAATTCCATCCAATACATGGCGGATCAGGAGAAGGCCGCCAAAGGCGATCGCGTCGCGGGCCTGCGCGCCGCGCGCGACGCGTTTTACCGCGGCGATATCGCCCGGAAGATCGTCGCGTACCACAAGGCGAACGACGGCTGGATCCGCGAGGACGACCTTGAGGAATTCCATGTCGATGTCGAAACACCTCTGGAGGTTCGTTTCGGTGACATCACGGTGCACGGTTGCCGCCCGTGGTGCCAGGGGCCGGTGCTGCTGCAAACGTTGCGCATCCTCGACGGCATCGACCTCAAGGCGCAAGGCCACAACACGACAGCCTATATCCATACGCTGATCGAGGCGCTGAAACTCGCCTTCGCCGACCGCCACGCGTATTACGGCGATCCGAAATTCATCGACGTGCCGATCGACGCGCTCTTGAGCGACGCTTACACCGCCATGCGCCGCGCCCGGATCGACCCGGCGCGGGCGTGGCCGGAAATGCCGCCTGCCGGGACGCCGGATGAGCTTGGCCTGACACCGCGCGGCCTGCCTGGCGCCACCGCCGACAAGGAATACGCCGAGCCGGAGCCCGACACGTCATACGTTTGCGTGATCGATCGCCACGGCAACGCGTTTTCCGCCACGCCGAGCGATGGCGCGCTGAATACGCCGGTCATACCGGGGACCGGCATCGCGCCCTCGTCGCGCGGCATGCAGTCGTGGACCGATCCGGCGCATCCCGCCTGTCTGGCCCCCGGCAAACGGCCGCGTTTGACGCCAAGCCCGGCGATCGCGCGGCGAGAAGGAAAATGGACGATGCCATTCGGCACGCCGGGCAACGACGTGCAACCGCAGGCGATGTTGCAGGTGTTCCTCAACATGGCGGTCTTCGAAATGACGCCGCAGCAGGCGATCGAGCAGCCGCGCTTCGCGTCCTCCAGCTTCCCCGGATCATCCGATCCGCACACTTACACGCCGCGGCGGATGAGCCTGGAGCGGCGGTTCACCGATGAAACCGCTGAGGAACTTGGTCGTCTCGGCCACGATGTGAACTGGTGGCGCGAGTGGGAATGGAAAGCCGGTTGCGTCTGCGCCGTGGTGAAGAACGAGGAAACCGGCATGCTGGAAGGCGGCGCCGACGTGCGCCGGCCTGGCGGCGTGCGCGGCTGGTAGACGGGGGTTTCGCCACGAGAGGGCGGAGCCTGGATGCCGCGGCATGCCTTCTCCGGGGCCCGTCCCGCCCATCTCTCCCGACATGCGGTTTGCCTTGACAGATCACCCGGTCATGTGTGGACGGCCCCTAG
>PLSZ01000299.1 GCA_003164305.1 Acetobacteraceae bacterium | reverse complement strand
AGTCGTTGGACGACCAGACGAGGACGCGGGAACCGTCGGGGCGGCGATACCAGGGAAACTCCTCGGAGTTCTTCCGCAATGGCGTGAAAACGCGATACCGCCCCTGACCCCGGATGTCTTCCAGGACTTTCTGGCAGTGGGCGTGGAAAGCGTTCATGCGGCGCGCGCCTCTTTCTTGTCCGGCATCACCCGGGCGGGATCCGGAAGAACCCGGTTTCATAGCCCGACTCACGCGGTCCCCGAACCCTGGGCATTGATCCGGATCAATGCCCCTGATTTACCGCCGGATCAACGGACCGCGTCAACCGAATTTCCCCTTGAGCCGGTGCCCGTGGGATAGCGGTAACCTGGGAAAATCGCTTCCCAGAAGATATCGCCCCCTTTGGAATTCGACAACCGGAGGTCTTAGCCATCGGGGGAGAATGCTCCGATTGGGGAACTCGCCACCCGGGGAGGCAATGTCGAGGGAATTCCTCGGCGGTTTCCGCGCCATCCGCGGGCGACGACGGTCGTGTCCCATGGCCCGCCGCGGGACGCGACCGCCGAGCCAACGCGTCCATACGACTCAAAGCGGGCCAGCCATGCCCTGACGGCCGTTGTAATCGGCCTCGCCGGTGCTTCATGGTGCATTGCAATATAAAGGAGTTCGACATGCCGTTGACGGCGCCGCAACCGCGCGAGGCGATCCACGCGCGCGCGATCGAGATCAACGGCTACCGCCGCGCCGATGGCATGTACGACATCGAAGCCCATCTGACCGACATCAAAACCTTTGGCCAGACGAATTACGACCGCGGCTACATCCCGGCGGGCGAACCCATTCACGACATGTGGCTGCGGCTGACCATCGACGACACCATGCAGGTCGTCGGCGTCGAAGCCGTCAGCGACAAGACGCCGTATCAGATGTGTCCCTCGGCGGCGCCGAATTTTTCGCGCCTGATCGGTCTGACCATCAAAGCGGGCTTTCTGCGCGACGCCAATCATCTCGTTGGCGGCACGATGGGCTGCACCCACTTGCGAGAACTGCTGCAGCAAATGGCCACCACCGCGTTTCAGACCATCAATCCCGCCAAGGTCCGCCGGGAAATGCGCGCCGAGGGCATCGATGAGGCGCCCGGCAGCGACAAGGTCGATGCCCGCGTCACCGAAAAAATGGGCGGCCCGCCGAAAATCCTCAACACCTGCCTCGCTTATGCCGATACCGGACCGCTGGTACAGCGCCGCTGGCCGGCTCTGTACAAAGGCCAGGACGCGGCGGAATGATCGCGTTTGACCGTATCCCCTGAGCCAGCGCCGCTGACTCAGGCCGCGGATCGGGCCTGTTCCGCGTGCCGGTTCATCGACAACGCGCCATGGCCCGACGCGATGTGCCCCGCCTCGGTCGCGGCATCGCGAAAATACGACATGACGAACACGCGCACCGCGCTGGTCCGCCCGCCCGCGTGGCCGTTCTGCTCGACCTTGCGCACCAGGGCGCTCATATCCTGGCCCTCGCGGCCGCAAATTTCCAGCAATGCCTCCCACAACTCCGGCTCCAGGCGCATGCTGGTCCGGCCGCGCTCGGCGACAACATTTCGATTGATCAGTCGACTGACCGTCACGGTGGCCCCTCCGGTTGAAACAGGCGCCATTGGATCGGAATATCCTTAAAATAGACCTAATATGATCAGAAATTTCAAAGACTTGTGCACGCAGTGGCGTTCGCGGCGCGGACGATCCCGAAACCACGCTAAATCGGCAACGCGGCGGCCTTCATTCGCTCCATGCTGAACCGGCTGCTGACGTTACGCAAAGGCACGGACGCGATGAGTTTCCGATAAAACGAGTCATACGAGGCGATGTCGGCGACCACCACATGCAACAAATAATCGACATCTCCCGACATCCGCCAGGCATCGACGATTTCGGGGGTTCGCGCGATCACGTCGGCGAATTTGGTCAGCCAGTCACTGGAATGATCGGCCGTCTCGATCTCCACGAAGACCGAGACCGGCAGCCCAATTTTCACCGGATCGAGCACCGCCACCCGGCGCAGAATGATACCCTCCTGTTCCATGCGACGAATGCGCTTCCAGCATGGCGTTGGGGTCAACCCGACCTTGCCCGCGATCTCGGCGAGCGACAGGGATGCGTCCTCGGAGATGAGCCGGAGAATTTCCCGGTCGAAGCGGTCGAGGTCCTTGTCGGCGGCCATGACGAGATGTCCAATCTGGGGTAATGTTTTCTCCAAAACCCCATACACGGTCGCACGGGAGAAGAAAACATCTGCTATCGACCCGGATCGACATTTTTTCCTCGCGTCCGGCCCCAACCGAAGTGGCGCGGCCTACGTCCGCGCCAAAACGAAAGCGGCCGTGCTCCGGAGGAACACGGCCGCCCAAATCGCCGAAATCGGCGGGTGGCTCAGAGCTGGGAGGTAATCCAGTCTTTCAACCGGCTTTTGGGCAGCGCGCCCACCTGCGTCGAGGCGGGCTTGCCGTCCTTGAACAGAATCAGCGTCGGAATGCCGCGCACCGCGTAGTTGGTCGGCGACATCGGGTTGTTGTCGATATCGACTTTGGCGACCGTCAGCTTATCGCCGAACTCGCCCGCGAGTTCTTCCAGCGCGGGTCCGATCATCTTGCAGGGGCCGCACCACTCGGCCCAGAAATCGACGAGGACGGGACCGGTCTTGCTGGCTTCGATGACATCGACGGCGAAACTTTGGTCCGTGACGGGCTTGGTGTTGGTGCTCATGGGAGGACTCCGTGGTTGGCCAAAAGGTGGTCGCGCGGCGGGACGGGGTCAAGACGCGCCGGGAGGAGGCACCGGGGGAACAGAGCGTTCACCCCCCACGTCATGGTCCGGTCGAGCCGGACCATGACGTGGGGGCGGCGCGTTTACGCCCTGACGCTTTCTCCCGGCGCGTGAGGATCCAGCAGCGCGTCCGGCAGCACCATGACTCGTGCCTCGCGCGTCCAGATCAGCGCGCACTTCACCGGGCGGTCTGGAAAGATCCCCCGCAGCACCGCGCGGTAGCTGGCCATTTGCCGTAAATAGGCGACCGGCGTGGCCTCCGCGGTCGCCGGCGTTCGCCGGTTGGTCTTGAAATCCCCCAGCAGCACGCGATCGGGCAACACCACCAGGCGATCGACCAGTCCACCCACGACAACATCCCCGACCACGCCCGTCAGCGGCACTTCAGCCCGGCTTCCCGGGCCGAACAGTGGAGCCAATGCCGGATGCTTCAGGATGGCCACGACCTCATTCGCGATTTCCGCCGCTGTGCCCGGCGTCAGGCGATTGGCCGGCTTGCTGAGAAAGCGGAGCGCGGCGGTGTGCCAATCGGCCTCGGGCAGCGCCGGCAGATGCTGCAACAGGCTGTGGATCCATTGCCCGCGTTGGAACTGGTCCGCGCCTTCCTCCACCCGCGCCAGGGGGGACACGCTCGGCGGGAGCGGCCCGAATTCCACACCCTCGGGCCGACTCGGCGCCAGCGGCCGTGGCCGAGAGGGCTCCGGCGCCGGCGGCACACCCAGAAACGGCGGCGGCCGCGACGCTCCGGTGGCCACGGCGACGGAGGGCTCGCGTTCGATCGGAGCGGTTTGCGGCGAACTGAAATGCGCCACGTCGCCTTCCGCCACTTCCACCAGCCGGGTGAACCCCTGAGCGATCGCGTTATACCAGCACGCGTCGTTCGGGCGGCTTTTGGGCTTCCAGCCGCACACCACCAGCCGGTCCTCGGCGCGGGTCAACGCGACATACAACAGCCGGTTATGCTCCTCGCGCCGCAGCCGCGTCGCCTCGTCCCGGATGCGTTTCGTTCCGGCGCAGTGAAATTCTTTGCGTGGCGTCCAGATCGGGACCTCGAGCCCTGTCAGAGGATCCTCACCCCACAACAGTTCGTCCTCGTCCTTCGGCAGGGAGGTCGTGTCCGGCAGGATCACCAGGGGCGCCTGCAAGCCTTTCGCGCCGTGCACCGTCAGGATGCGCACCTGACCACCGGCCGCCTCCGCCTCGCGCTTGATTTCCGCGCCTGAGCGCCGCAGCCACTGCAGGAACCCCTGTAGCGACGGCGGATGCACTTTGGCATAGCGCAACGCGGCGTTGAGCAATTCGTCGATCGGTTCCGCCGCTTCGGCCCCCAGCCTCGCCAGCAGGCGCGCGCGGCCGTCCTGAGTGCCCAGTACCTCGGCGAGCAAGGCGTGTGGCGAGACGTAATCGACACGGCCCAGTAATGTGCTGAAGAAGGTCCAGGCGCGCGACCAGGCGGGGGTTTCGGCGTGCCGCTCGCGCAGGACGTCCCACAACGGTCTGGTCCGGCCGATCGCCAGCGCCATCAGGTCGTTGTCGTCGAGGCCGCCCAAGGGGCTGGTCAGAAAACTGGCGAAACTCAGGTCGTCCTGTGGCAGCAACAACGCGTCGCAGAGCACCATCAGATCCTGTACGGCGGGTTGCCCGGTCAGCACCATGCGGTCCAATCCGGCGACCGGCACGCCGAGCGACTTCAGCGACCGCACCAATGCGGCCGGCAACGCGTCACGGCGGCGCACCAGGATCATGACGTCCCTGGGCTGCAACGGCCGCCCCTTGCTTTCCAGCAGCACCGAGCCGTCGGTCTGGTCGCGGATCCAGCCCGCCAGATCGTCCGCCAGCAACTGGAGCGCGGAGGTGGCGCGTTGATACCGCTCGGGCGCGGTCCAGGGCGCGGGCGGTTCCGGCGGCGGCGCTTCGGCGAGGGGCCAAAGTTCGACGCGTCCTGCGTGACCGGCGCGGTCGGCGCGATGCGACAGAGTTTCTCCGGTCAGTACCACGCCGGCGGCGGGGGCCGGGTCGGCGAACACGGCATCCACCAGCGCCAGGACCGGGGAGGTCGACCGGAACGAGACGTTCAGCTCCTCGTCGCGCCAGTCGCGGCCGGCGTCATGCACCCGTTGGCCCAACCGGGCGCGGGCTGCCTCGAACCCGGCGACGTCGGCGCCCTGGAACGAGAAGATCGACTGCTTGCGGTCGCCCACCGCGAACACCGTGCGCGTTGCCTCGCGCGCGCCTTCGCCGGCGAAGAACTCCTGGGTCAGGCTGTGCGCGATGTCCCATTGTTCCGGCGCGGTATCCTGCACCTCGTCCAGCAGCAGATGATCCAGCCCGCCGTCGAGCTTGTACAGCACCCAATCGGCGCCCGGATCTTTCAGCAAGGCGGTGCTGCGGCCGATCAGGTCGTCGTATTCCAGCAGGCCAGAGGCGGCCTTACGGCTTTCGTATCGATCCAGCAGCGGCCCGGCGAGGGTGCACAGCGCCTCCGACAGCGCGGCGGTATCGGCCGCGGCGGCCTCGTCGTCGATGGCCAGGACCCGGTCCGCTTCCGCGAGCAGCGGCGGCAGCAGGTCGGGGTTTGTGCGGCCCAGTGCGACGTTGACCAAGGATTGCGACGCGTAGGGCTGGCCGTCTGCTTTCACGAAGCAGCGACGCCAAACTGACCATTCGGCGGCGCGGCGCGCCGGGTCCAGGCCGAGCCAGCCGAGGATTTCGCGGGCGTTTTCCGCCACTTTTGTCGCGCCGTTCGCCTCGATTTCGCGGGCGGCGGCGCGCAATGCCGGCTCATCGGCGCCGCGGACCGCGCGCGTGATGACGGCGTCGCGGTCGCGTTCCGTCACGCCGAGAAGCCGTCGCCGCGCCGCCGCCAGGGCCGGTCCGGCGGCTTGCGCCCGTCGCCAACGCTCGCGGTGGCTTTTCAGCGCCTTCACCAGTTTGCCGAACTGCGCCAGCGTGGCGACGCCCGCCAGATCGCGCAGCGCGACCTCCAGATCGGACAGCGTGGTCGCCTGACCGCGAGGGCGCACCGAGGCCAGCATGTCCTCGCGCGCTTCGGTCATCGCCTCATCGGCGTCGCGGTCCTCGGCGAGTTGGAAATGCGGCGAGATCTCCGCTTCCAAAGGAAACCGGCGCAGCAGCGACTGGCAAAAGGCGTGAATTGTGCCGATCCGCATGCCGCCCGGCAGATCCAGCACATGCGCGAACAACGACCGCGCCCGGTCCATCGTCTCCTTGGACGGCTCGATCGCCAGTTTGCGCAGTTCCTCGCGCAAAGCGTCGTCCGGCGTCGTGACCCATTGGCCCAACCGGCGTTGCAGGCGGACGGCCATCTCGGCGGCGGCGGCTTTGGTGAAGGTCAGGCACAGAATGCGCTCGGGCTTCGCGCCGCCGACCATCAACCGCAGCAACCGGTCGGTCAGCAGCCGCGTCTTGCCCGACCCGGCGGAGGCGGCGACGAACGCCGAGACCGCAGGATCGGAGGCGGCGAGCTGGTTGGCCTCCGCTTCGGCGCGTGGCGAAACGGAAGCGCTCACACCTCTTCATCCTCAGCCGCGGCGGACCATTCGGCGACCCGCGCCAGTTGGTCGTGATCGGAGAAGCGCGGCCTCCACGACGGATGCGGTTGCGCGAAATAACAACGATCCGGCTCGTCATACTGGTCGATCAGGCTTTCGACACCGCGGATCGCTTTGTCGATCGCCGCGGCGCGTTCGGCGTCCTTGTCCTTGAACAGCGGCGTCGCCTTGCCAGGTTCATAGCCGCCGGTCAGTTGCCAATAGGTCAGTTCCGCCGTTTCCGCCCGCAACTCCGGACCGAAGCCACCCGCCAGAGCCATCGCCGCTTCCAGCGTCAACTGTGGCGCCAGTCCTTCCGCGACCAGCTTTTGCGATGGGACCACACCGGTCTTGTAGTCGAGGAACGCCAGCGACCCGTCTTCCCGCCGCTCGATCCGGTCGGCCCGCGCGGTCAGCCGGAAACGCCTTCCGGGGCGCTGGATATCGACAAGACCGGACTTTTCGGTATCGATGGACAGCAACCGGACAGCATCCCGGCGTCGTTGCTCGGTCTCCGCGACCCAGGCGGCGATGCGGTCCAGCCGCGGCTCCCACCAGGCGACGACGGCGGCGCGGGCGAAGGATTCCGCCAGCGCCCGCCGCATCGCGTCCCGCATCCGCCGATCCGCGTCCGCCGGCCACGCGGTGCCGTGCTCGCGCAGAAACAAATGCAGGCCGGCGTGGACTATGGTGCCGTAATCGGCGGCGTCGGTCTCCTGATCCAGCGGGTTCAGCGCCGGCAGCCGCAGAATGTGCTTCGCGTAAATCGCATAAGGGTCGCGCAGCCAGGTCTCGATCTCGGTGACGCTCAGCCGCGACGGCCGCACCGCGACCGGCGGGCACGGGCGCGGCGGGCGGACCGGTTTTGGACCACCGACCGGATGATCCTGCGCCCGAGCCCATTCGACGGCGGGGTGCTGTTCCAGAGGCGTGTTCGCTCCGCCCAGCAAAGCGTCCAGCCGCGTCAGCCAGCGCGCCGGCACGGCTGGCGCGCCGTCGCGGCGGTCGGGGCAGGACAGGATCACCTCGGGCGCGGAGACGGCGGCGGCCAGGAAATCATGCGCGGCGAGGCCGATTTCCGCCTCGGGCGAAGGCAGACCGACGGTCGCGCGCATCGGCCGGGACAGCCACGGGCCTGGCTCGGGGGCCGGCGGCCAGACGGTCTCGACCAGACCGCCGAGCACCATCACATCGACGGATTGCAGCCGCGCCTCCAGCGGTCCCCAAATGAACACGCGGGGATGCTCGGTGCCGCCGCGGCCTCGCAGCGCGCGCCGGCTGCGCACGACCTGGCCCCGCAGCAGCGCGTCGAGCAGGCCCGGCATCACATTTCCGGGTTGATCCGGCAGATACGGCAGCGCGGCCAACGCGGCGGTCAGGGTGGTGGACAGGGCGTCGCCTTCTTCCTCAGCCCAGAGGCGGACGGCACCTGGTTCCTCATCGGTCGCCGCGAGGTTTTCGGCGGCGGCGAGCAACGCGCTCAGCGCATCGGCCGGAGCGAATTCCACGCTGGCCAGGACACGCAACGCGGGTTCCAGGCAAGCCTCGACACGAGTCAGGAACGCTTGCAGTTCGGCGCCGGACTTTTCGATTGCACGGCGCAGTCCCGCGAGGCCCGGCATCGGCCGAGGCCCCCGCAGCGCGGCGATCTCCAGCGCGCGGGCGTGCTGGCGGCAGGCGGCGGCCTCCATGCCGGCGGCGGCCAGCGGATGCTTCAGCAGCGACAGCAGCGGCACTGGCGCCAATGCCTCGGTCAACGCATGGGCCAGCAGGCGGAGGAACACGGCGGGCGGCGTGTCGATCAGCGCCTCGCCCGCGCTGTCGTCGGCGATGATGCCGTGACGCGGCAGCGCGGCGGACACCCGGCCGGCGAGTTCGCGATCCGGCGTGACCAGGGCGGCGGTGCGGCCCGGCGTTTCCACGGCCTGACGCAGGATCATGGCGATCGCCTCGGCTTCCTCCTGCGAGTCACGCGGTTTCAGCCGCCGCAGGCCAGTTGGCGGCGGGAGCGGCGCGTCCTGCCAGGCGCCGAGCGCTTTCGCCGGCAGCAGCGCGCGGGAGAGCATGGCGAAGCGGCCTTCCCCGTCATGGCCCGGCTGGACCGGGCCATCTCCCGAGCCGGGATTGTGCGTCGGCTGATCCCCCGGCGCGTACGCCTCCCCGTCATGATCCTCCCCCGACCTGGTCGGGGGATCGACCGGGCCATCATCCAAACCAGGATTGTGCGTTGGCTGATCCCCCGGTCGAGCCGGGGGATGACGGGTTTGAAACG
>PLSZ01000123.1 GCA_003164305.1 Acetobacteraceae bacterium | reverse complement strand
CATCCTCGGGCTCCCGAACGTCATCCTCCGGCTCGACCCGAGGATCGGCCCTCTCAGGCAACTTGCCCGACTTTTAACGTCCTTGGCGGGGTCGAGAGATCCTCGGGTCGAGCCCGAGGATGACGGGAAAAGGCGGTCATTGTCCTCCACGGCGGNNGGTACGTCATTTCTTTGGCCGGTTGGTATAAGCCGGGTTCGCGCCCCTGAGATCTATAAACCTTGGCCCGTGTTCCAGCCCGCGCAACCCTGCTCAGGTCCGCCGCAGCATGAAATCGCGGCCGATCGCCATCATTCCGATGGCGACCAGAACCATGGTGATCGCCAGCAGGATAAAGCCCAGAGCGGCCACGACCTCGAAGTTGCCGGCCTCGCTGAGGTCGTAGAGCAGTACCGCCATCGTGCGCGTGTTCGGTCCGACCAGGAAGATCGCGGCCGATAGCTCTCGGGTGGCGACGATGAAGACGACCAGCCAGCCGCCCATCAGCGACTTCTTCAACAGTGGCGCGGTGATGCGGGCGATCGTCCGCAAGCGGCCGCAGCCGAGGATGCGCGCGGCTTCCTCCATTTCCGGATGCAGGGTGCTCATCGCGGCGGAGGAACTGGCGAACGCGATCGGCAGAAACCGCGCGGTGAACGCCAGGATGATGATGGCGGCGGTGCCATACAGCGCGAATGGCGGGCGGGCGAAGGCCGCGTAAAACCCGATCGCCATGACGATGCCGGGAATGACGAACGGCGCCATCGCCAGGAAGCCGAGCACGGGGGCGAAACGAACCAGTCTCCGGCTGATGATGTAAGCCACCAGCAGCGCCAGCACCGCGGCCAGGGTCGCGGACGCGCCGGAGTACCACAAGGTGTTCCAGATCGAAGACAACGCCGTCTCATGCTCGAAGATCAGGAAGCGGTAATTGGCGATGGTCAGGTTGGACAGTGACGGACCGCGGCCCCAGGCGCGGGCGAACGACGCCTCCAGCAACACCAGGGCGGGCATCACGACGGACACGAGACCGATCGCGAGACACCAGGCCAACAGCACGAAACGTCCGGCGCCGAATTCGATCGGCCGGCGTTCGCCGCCTTTGCCGGTCTGCGCGATGAAGCCTTTCCGGTGCAGAAACCAGCGTTGCGCGCCGACCATCGCCAACGTGATCAGCAGGAGGGGAATGGAATAGGCGGCGGCGACTTCGACGCGGACCGGTGACTCGAAAAACTGCCAGAGTTGCGTTGTGGCGGTGTTGATGCGCGCCGGAATGCCGATCAAAGCGGGGGTGCCGAACAGCGCGACGGTCTCGAGGAACACGATGATGGCGCCGCCGACGATGGACGGAAACGCCATCGGCAGTGTGACCTTCCACATCGTCTTCCAGGTGCCGGCGCCGAGAATATTCGCGGCGTCTTCCAGTTCGGAGGACACCAGGTCCAGCGCCGATTTCACGAATATGAAGATCAACGGAAACGACTGAAACGCCATGACGAAGGCGAGGCCCTGAAAGGTGTAGACATTGACAAGAGGATCGGTGGCGCCCGTGAACCATCGCCACACGACATTGACGAATCCGGCGTTGGGACCGGCCAGCAGGATCCAGCCGATCGCGCCGAGATACGGTGGCAGAATGAACGCGCCGAAGACGAGAGCCCAGACGAGGCCTTTGGCAGGCATGTTGGTGCGGGAAATCGCCCAGGCCATGGGGGTGGCGAAAACGACGGAGATGAGGGAGGTTTCGGTCGCCAATAACAATGAGTTAACCAGCGACTCGACGTAACGCGCGCGGCCATAGGCGGCGATGTAGTTGCCGAATGTGAAGACTCCCGTGCGGGTGTAAAGGCTGACCAGCAGCAGCTTGCACAACGGGAACGCGATCAGCAGCAGCAGGGCGGCGATCAACGACACCCAGACCAGCATGGCGGGTTCGGGGAGACGGAACGATCTGGGCATCAGACGCCGAACGTATCGCGCCACTGTTCCTTGACCTCGGGAACGCCGTCCTCGATTTGCGCGGGCGTGGAACCGATCAGTTTGATCTTATCGAAAGGCAGCGCGCCCTCGGGTGGTGGCACTTCGGGCCGCAACGGCATGATGAAGAACTTGCGCATCACCTCCGCGTATTCGGGTCCGCAGGCGAATTCCATGAACAGTTTGGCGGCGTTCGGATGCGGGGCGTTTTTCGGAATGGCGGTCGGCGAGTAGACCGCGAGCGTGCCATCGGCCGGATAAACGATGGTCAACGGATTGCCGCGCGACGCGCTGAGCAAAGGGGCCGCCAGCGACACGCCCATGCCGACGGTTCGTTCTCCCGCGTTCAGCAATGTCACCGGGTCGTCGGCCGAGCGGCCGATTTGCGGCTTGTTCTTTTCCAGTGACTCGAAATACTTCCAGCCATACATGCGGCTGAGCGTCACACCCATGACGCCGACCGCGCCGGAGTAGCCGGGATGACCGGTCGCGATCTGGCCTTTCCATTTCGGGTCCAGCAGGTCGGTCCAGCTTTTGGGCGCATCGGCCGGCGCGACCTTTTGATTGTTGTAGGCGATGAGATACAGGCCGATATACAATATCTGAAACATGTTGTCGGGATCGGGATCGCGCGCCATGGCGATCAGGCCGTCGGCGCTTTTCGGACGGTATGGCATCAGCGATCCGTCGCGCTTCAGAACATTGTAGTGACCGTAATCGGTGGAGCTGAAAATATCGCACTGCGCGACGCCCGCCTGCATGTCCTGCGACAGCCGCTGATACGCGACCTGCGAGGTGCTGCGTACCACGTTCACCTTGATTCCCGGGTAGCGTTGCGTGAACGCTTTGCCCACGGCCTCCCCGGTCTCGGCCTGGACCTGACCGGAATACCAGGTGAGTTCGCCTTCTTTCAGCGCCGCGTCGCGCAGCGCCTGCTCCTGAGCCAGCGCCGGAGCGATGCCGAAAGCCGCGGCGGCCGTCAGAAAGTGACGTTTGGTAAGGCGGATCATTGTTTCCCCCGGCGTTCTGCTCGATCGACGCGGGCGGCTTACCACGACGAGCGGGTCAATGCACCGCGGGGAGACCCTCGATGGGAAGCGCGGTTTTGCCGGTGCGCCATTCACGCAATTTGTTACGCGCGTCCTCCAGACGGCCGGCCTGAATATACGCCTGGAGCAAGGTGAACTCGACAAGATCACGCTGCGCGCGACTGCCGCCGATGCGCTCGTGTTGTGCCAGGACCGGTTCGATCGCGTCGATGGCGGCGGCGTAATCCCGGTGCAGGAACGCGTTGAACGCGTGGACCAGAGACGGAACGACGGGCCCGGAGGGATAGCGGCCCTGACGCGTCAGATCGAGCATCTCGCGGACGCGGGACTCCAGAGCGGCGCCATCGCCGGCGACGGCATCGGCCAACGCGGCGTGCGTATCGGCGAAAGCGACGCCGGCGTGAGGAAACATCTTGTGGGCGAAATCATGCACGACGCGCCAGCGCGCCGGGTCGCGTGGCTGACCAGCGAGTTCCGCGCGCCACAGAAACGCGGCGGCGTCGGTCAAGGCGTTCAGCGGCGGACCCCAGATCGCATCTGGCGCGATGTTTTCGTTATAAATCCGGAATGCTTCCGTTACGTCGCCGGCTTCCAGTTCGCACAGCGCGATGTGCCAACTGATGTGGCAATGAAGTTGACCCTCGCGCGGGTAGACCGGCAGCCAGGCTTTCAGGTAAGCGCGGGAGGCATCTTGTTCGCCGTCCTCGTAATAAAGATGCGCGCGAATATGCGTGCCATGCGCGTTGCGCGGATTGCTCGACATGGCGGATTCGATCTTCGGACGGGCGGCGTCACGCTGGCCGGATTCCAGCAACGCGAAGGCGTGTTGCGAATTGAACCACCAATCGTCGCCGTAATGATCGGCGAGGCCATCCAGCAGATCCACCTGCTCGCGCTCCCGGCCGGCGCGGCCGGAAAAGCCGATCAGGCCGAAGACCGACGTGCAGGGGCTCAGCACCATGGCGTCGCGCGGCCAGCTTTTCAGGTGCTGTTTCGCCGCCGCGACCGCCGCGTCGCCCTGTCCGGTCAGCACGAGGTTGTGAAACGCCATGTGGCTGGCTTCGCGTTCCGGCAGGTTGGCCGCCGCGGCGTTGGCGTCCGCGATCGCCTGGCGCGCGACCGGCATCTCGCCGCGGATCTGGTAGGCGCGGGCTTTGCCGGCATGCGCGATGGCGAACCCGGGATCGGCGGCGATGGCGCGCTCGAAGGCTGGCTCGGCGCCAGGATTGCCGGACAGGATCAGGTCACAGCCTTCGACATAGGCGTCGCGCGCGCTCGCCGAGGCGGTGGAAACCGGGAGCCCGTAACGGTCCTTGAGCATGCGTGTCTCCCGCTGTCGCTACCGGGCATCGTAGGATGGATCGTGGAGGGGTGGAACAGTTCGGCGCGCGAGCGATTGTCCGTGCATTCGGAACCAGGACGGCGGCCATGAAATTGCTTGTCGGTCTCTTGTTGCTGGCCGCCCTGGGCGGCCGCGGGTCGGCGCTGCCTCCATCGGCGTTCGAGGACGCCTCGCCGGAGATGCATCCGGAAAGTTTCTTCGCCGGTCAGACAAGTTCCAGCGGAGTGCTGGAAAATCGCTCCGGCGCGCCGACGCGGCGGTTTTATGTCATCGGCACGGGCCAGGCACTGTCAGATGGAAGCTTCCGCCTGGACCAGCGCGTCGACATGGGGCAAGGGCCACCGACGATGCGCACCTGGGTGTTGCGGCGCATCGATGCGCATCATTACGCCGGGACATTGACCGACGCCTCCGGCGACGTGACGGGGGAGGCTTACGGAAATCTGTTTCACCTGACCTATGCGATGAAGTCACCGTTCGGTGGCCATATGGAACAATGGCTGTACCTGCAACCGGATGGGCACACCATATTGAACGAAGCGACGATCACGGTGTTTGGCATTGTCGCGGCCCACCTATCGGAACGGATCACGCACGAGGGACCGTGAGAAAATTTCGTGTGAGTTCGTTGACCTCCCGCCATCGTTCCACTTCCGGCAAGTGGCCGACGCCCGGCAGAATCTCCAACCGCGCATGCGGCACGGCCCGAGCCAGCAGCGCGGCGTTGGTTTCCATCGGCGTCACGCGGTCGGCATCGCCCTGGATCAGCAATATCGGCATGGTCAACCGCGCCGCGAAATCCGGTGTGTAGGTGTTCGACGCCAAGAACCGCGACGCGCGCAGGAATCCTTCGGGATTGGTCGCCTGAAGCACGTGCCGGATCAGCGCGATCGTTTCGGTTGACGCAGCGGGTCCGACCAGCGCCGCGACCCTTTCGCCAAAGCCATATCCACCGCCCGCCATCTGAATTTGCCTCGCCGCGAGCAATTTCGCGCGCGCTTCGTCCGTCATATCGCGTTGGCCGATCGCCGTGCCGGTCAATACCATGCGGGCGATCCGTCCTGGATGAAACCAGGCCACGCATTGAGCGATACGAGAGCCGAACGAGTTCGCCAGCGCGTCGCAATGCGCGATACCGGCGGCCGCCATGAAATCCACCACGGCATCGGCGTAATCGCCGCCTTCGGGTGAGTCTTTCGCCAGATTGTCGCTCAGCATATAGCCGGGGGCATTCCAGGCGATGACATGGAAGCGGTCGCTGAGGCCGGCGAACTGGAAGCGCCAGTGCATCGAATTGGCGCCGACGCCGTGCAACAGCAACAGCGGCGGCGCGTCCGGCGCTCCAGCCTCCATGAAACTGAAACGATCACCCAGGTATCGCGCGCGGGAAGCGGCGGGGATGGGGAGGAAGCGAAGCTCCGGCAGCGGCGGGATCATGCCGGGTCGTTAATGATCGCGACGGCGCGGGTCCAGCCCGCCGAGGCACGGTGTACTTTAACCGGGAAACACACAACGTCGAAGCCGTCGGCGGGCAGCACCTCGAGATTATGCAGCTTCTCCAGATGCGAGTACCCGATTTCTCGGCCCGCGCGATGGCCTTCCCAGATCAGGCCGGCGTCACCGGTTGCCTTGATGCGCTCCCGGGTGATGGAGAATGGCGCGTCCCAGCTCCAGCCATCGGTGCCGACCAAACGGACGCCGCGTTCCAGCAGCCACATGGTGGCCGCTTTGCCCATGCCGCAACCGGAATCGACGTAATCGTCCTGCCCGTATTTCGCGCCGGCGGCGGTGTTGACCAACACGATCTCCAAGGGACGGATGGTGTGACCGATGCGCTTCAACTCGGCCTCCACATCGCCGGGGGTCGCGACATAGCCGGCTTTCATGTGACGGAAATCCAGTTTGACGCCGGGTTGGAAGCACCATTCCAACGGGACCTCATCGATACGCCAGGACGGTTCCCCGCCTGGTTTCAGCGCGTGGTTCATGCTGGAGAAAAAGTGATACGGCGCGTCGAGATGCGTACCATTATGGGTGCTGATCTGGACTTTTTCCACGGCGGCGTATTCGCCGTCCGGCAGTTGGTCGACGCGGACACCCATATACTCGGCCATCGCGGGCGCCGTCTGGTGGTGATCCAAATACTCGATCTGGGGCAGCATGTGCGGCGGATCGCTTTTAATTCCGGCTTTCAGCGGGACGGAGATATCGATCAGACGGCGCGGCATGGCTGGTTCCCCATTCTTCCCGGATTCGGCATTTGCAGGTTGAGAGTAGAGGAAGCACAATGGGCCTGTCACCTCGGGCCGCGGGCTGATCGGGTCAACGTGAAATTAACCCTGGTGTGATGTAGATCACAGTTCCTGGCACAGTGGATGTGCCAGGCTATCAGTGAAAAGGCCCAGGAGAACCTGGGTGGGGGGCACAGATGATGCAATACTTACTGGCGGGATCGCGGCTCAGGCTGACCTATTTGCAGGATCGGCGCGCTTTGGCGGAAATCAATTGGCCGAGCGTTTACGAAGATCTCGCGGACGCGGGCACGCCGATGAATTATTCGCGATGGTGCGAACTGGACGCCTTGACGCATGTCGTGCTGGCCAGCGATCGGACGACCGGGCGCTATGCCGGCGTACTGGGTGTCAGGCGGCGGACGACGGCGGGGGAACCATGGCTGCTGGTGGAAATCGCGCTGGCTCGGCCAGGGGAAACCGACACGATGCTGTCGCGGGCGCTGCTGGCGCATATTCTGGCGCGGATCGTGTGCCTGGACGGGAAGCCGGTGGCGCTCGCGGCGCGGTGTGTCGGTCAGGCGGGAATGTTGGATCTGTATCAGGCGATTCAGTCGATCGCGATGCATCCGCCGTTGGAAGGCAACGTGATCTCCCTGCATACCGGCCGTTTGGCGCGGGAGGTTGGCGCCGGCGCGCTGGTGCTGGATCTGCGTGCGGTATCCGAAGCGTCGTTGTTGCGCGATCTGCGCGACCTGCACGGTTTGCGGCCGGAGCGGATGAGGTCCGTCACTATGGGCAAGCCGGCCAGGAGCGCTGGTGCCACGCGCCGTCCCAGAAAAACCACTCATACTGGCAGGACCGGATGAAAGCGGTGGCCATGCGGTCGCGAAGATTGGCGTTCGTGGTCGCCGCGGCCCGGTCGGTGGCGGCGATGACGGCGTGCACCGCTTCGCCGAAGCTTTCGTCGGCATAGGTATCGATCCACGCGCGATACGGATTATCCGGCGCGGCGGTTTTGGCGATCGAGGTGCCGACGTCCCAGTACAGCCAAAAGCATGGCAGTAAAGCGGCTACCAGAACTTCCCACGGTTCGTGATAGGCCGTGGCCATGAGGAAGCTGGTGTAGCCCAGACAATCGGGGGATGGCTCGGCCGTGGCAAGGCTTTCGGGGTTGACGCCGAATTCTGTTAAATAGCGCTCGTGGAGGGCCTGTTCGACGGCGATGGCTTCGATCGCGTAGTGGCCGAAGGCGCGCAGCGTGGCGCCGTCGGGACCGCGGGCGCCGGCGAGCGCGAGAGCGCGGGCGTACTGGTCGAGGTAGAGTGCGTCCTGCACGATGTAGAACTGGAAAATATCGCGTTTGAGGGTGCCGGCGGCGAGGTGAGTGTTGAATGGGAGAGCGTGGATCGCCTCACGTAGCGGTGTCGTGCGCTGCCAGACGCGGGCTGAGAAACTGGTCATGGGTAAGGCTCCCTTGCATTTGATTGTTGGAAAGGCAGCTCCGCGACCTTGGCGCACTCCGCTATCTCAGTGATAAATGGTGCCTCTCCGCTGGCACGAGCGTCCGGTGCTTTCCATGACCGCCTGAACTCGCGCGATGGTCCGCGGCATCGCGGAGATCGCGGAGTGCGCCAAGGTCGCGGAGCTTGCTTTCAATGATCCAGACTTTTGGACACGACCTCGTAGGTGTTTTTCGACAGGCCGCGGAGCGCGACGACGCGGCTCAGTTCGGCTTTCATCAGGGACTGACGTTTGGCGTCCATGCGGCGCCATTGGCCCAGTGGGCCGACGATGCGGGCGGCGACCTGGGGGTTGGCGGGATCGAGCGCGATGACGATGTCGGCCAGAAACCGGTAACCCTCGCCTTTCGCGTCGTGGAAGCGGACCTGATTGGCGCTGGCGAAGGCGCCGACCAAGGCACGGATACGGTTGGGATTGCGCAGGTCGAAATCCGGGTGTTTTGACAGCGCGCGCACGTTCGCGACGGTGTTGGCCAGCGGCGAAATGGCCTGGATCGAAAACCACTTGTCCAGCACAAGCGGATCGTCGTGCCATTTGGCATGGAAGGCGGCCAGCGCGGCCTCGCGTTCCGGACAGTCGATGCCGGACAGGACGCCCAACGCGGCGAGAGAGTCGGTCATGTTGCCGGCGGTGTCGAATTGCCGTTTCGCCAGGGACGGATCGCCGCTCGCGGATAAATAGCTGAGGCAGGCGTTGCGTAACGAGCGTTTGCCGATCACGGCGCCGTCGATGCTGTACGGCCCGGTGTCGGTGTAACGGTCGTAAGTGGCACGCAGTTTGTCGCGCAACGCGTCGCCGATCGCGATCCGCGCGATGTCGCGTACCGCGTGGATCGCATCGACGTCGGCGATCTCCATCTGGTCGGCGAGGAACGCTTCGCCCGGCAAATAAAGTGCCTCAGCCACGAAAGCAGGATCTTTGTCGGCCTGGTCCAGGGTTTCCGACATTGCCTCGATCAAACCGGGATCGACGGTCAGCGCATCGCCGCGGTTCCAGGCCGGGATCAGATCCAGCAACACGCGCGTCGCGTATTGTTGCCCGGAATCCCAGCGCACGAATGGATCGGTGTCATGCGCGGCGAGGAATCGCGACCGCTCGGGCGTGATGCCAGAGAGTTTGACCGGCGCGGAAAAGCCGCGGAACAATGAGGGGGTTGGCGGACTGGCGACATCCTCGAACGTGAAGGTAGTTTCGGCCGCGTCGGCCAGCAGCACGCGGGTGCCCTGTGTCGCCGCGGTCTCGCCCGCGAGTCTGGTGTCGAGTTCCTGGCCGTTGCCGTCGAGCAACCCCATCGCCACCGGAATGACCACCGGTTGCTTGTCCGGTTGTCCTGGCGTGGGTTTGGTGCTTTGCCGGATGGTCAGACGGTATTGTTTGCGCGCGGCGTCGTAAGAGTCATCAACGCTCACCTCGGGCGTGCCGGCCTGATGATACCACAACCTGAATTTATCGAGGTTGACGCCCGACGCGTCGGCCATGGCGGCGACGAAGTCCTCGATGGTCACCGCGCTGTTGTCATGGCGCTCGAAATACAGGTCCATGCCTTTGCGAAACGCGTCACGGCCGATGATGGTGGCCATCATGCGGATGACTTCGGCGCCTTTGCTGTAGACGGTCGCGGTGTAGAAGTTGTCGATGGCGAGATAGGATTTCGGTTGCACCGGGTGCGCCATCGGGCCGCCGTCTTCGCGAAACTGCGCGGCGCGCAGGCCCCGAACGTCGCCGATGCGTTTGACCGCGCGGCTGCCCTGATCGGCGGAGAACTCCTGATCGCGGTACACGGTCAGGCCTTCTTTGAGCGACAACTGGAACCAATCGCGGCAGGTCACCCGATCTCCCGTCCAATTGTGGAAATATTCGTGCGCGATCACCGACTCGATGCCCTGGTAGTCGCCGTCGGTCGCGGTGTCCGGCTTGGCCAGCACGTATTTTGTGTTGAAGACGTTGAGGCCTTTGTTCTCCATCGCGCCCATGTTGAAGTCGGACACGGCGGCGATGTTGAAGACGTCGAGGTCATATTCCAGCCCGAACGCTTCTTCGTCCCAGCGCATCGATGTTTTCAAGGAGCGCATCGCATGGGCGCATTTGTCCTCGTCGCCGCGGCGGACATAGATGCCGAGATCGACGTGGCGGCCGGACGCGGTGGTGAATTCGTCTTTGATGGAGACGAGATCGCCGGCGACCAGAGCGAACAGATAGCATGGTTTCGGATGCGGATCGGTCCAGACAACCCGGTGCCGGCCGTTGCCTAAATCTTCGACCGGGCCGGGATTGCCGTTCGACAGCATGATCGGGACGAGGGCCTTATCCGCCGTGATGGAGACGGTGTAGCGCGACATGACATCGGGGCGGTCAGGGAACCAGGTGATGCGGCGAAAACCTTCCGCCTCGCACTGGGTGAAATAGCCGCCGCCGGAAAGGTAGAGCCCGGACAATTCGGTGTTCTCGGCGGGCGCGGTTTTCGTTTCGATCTCCAACATGCATTCGTTCGGCATGTCGGCGATGGTCAGAACACCGGCGTCGATTTGGTAGGCGTCTTCCGGCAGCGCGACGCCGTCGCGGGCGATGCGGACCAGGGTCAGCGCGTCGCCGTTCAGGCGCAACGGTTCGTTGGAGCCACCCAACGGGTTGCGATGCAGGGCCAGGCGCGAGGTGACCTTGGTCGCGCGCGGATCGAGGTCGAAGGCAAGATCGACGGAGCTGATCACGAACGCGGGCGGGCGGTAGTCGCTGAGCAGGGTGGTCATGGTGCCTCTTTCACGATCAGCGCGCCGAGCGGGTGGACCTCGGCGGTCTGGCCAGGCAATAGAAGTGTGGTCGCGTCGAGTTGGGTCAATACCGCGGGGCCGGAGATCCGGTCGCCGGTGCCGAGGCGGATCCGGTCGTAGACTTGGGCGCGCAAGGGGCCATTCGACGAAGCGATGGTCATTTCGCCAGTGATAGCCGAGTCGGGTGCGCCGCCTTTTGGCAGCGGCGGCAGTGTGGGCGGGGCGAAGGCGCCTTCGGCATCGACCCGCAAGGTGACGATTTCGACCGGGGTGTCTTCTTGCGCGAAGGTGTAAAGTTGTTCGTGCAGGCGGTGGAACGCGGCGATGGTGCCGGCGACAGAGGCGTCGCTGACCGCTGTGCCGTCCCATGGCACCACGAGTTCGAAACCTTGATGCTGGTAGCGGAGACTCGCGTACCAGGTGACGCGGCGGGCATTGGCGGGCACGGCTTCCTGATCGAGCCACGCGATTGCTTCGGCGTTCAATCCGGAAAACACGGCGCCGAGGCGGAAGACGTCGATCGCTCCGGCGCGTTGCAGGCTGGTGCGGGTGAATTCGGCTTTTAAGTTCGAGACCAGCAGGCCAAGCGCGGATAGCACGCCGGGGGCGGGCGGAATCAGGATCGTGCCGATGCCCATCAACCGCGCCAACGAACCGCCGTGCAGCGGACCGGCTCCACCAAATGGCACCAGAACGAAGTCGCGCGGGTCGTGGCCTCGTTCGACGGAGACGACGCGAATGGCGCCCATCATGTTGTGATCGACAATGGCCAGGATGCCGCGGGCGGCTTCCTCGATCGTCATGCCGAGTGGTTCGGCGACACGGCGCGCCACGGCGCCTCGCGCGGCTTCAGTGTCCAGGTGGAACGATCCGTCAAGCAGGTACGGTGGCAGATGACCCAGTACCAAATGCGCGTCGGTGACGGTCGGTTCAGTGCCGCCTTTGCCGTAACACACCGGGCCGGGAACGGCTCCGGCGCTGTGCGGACCGACCGTCAGCGCGCCGGCCGCGGAGACGCGCGCGATCGAGCCACCGCCAGCGCCGATGGTCGCGATGTCGATCATCGGTCGTCCCACCGGCCAATCGGCGATTTTCCCGGCGGTGGTCATGCCGGGCTGCCCGTGGTGGATCAGGCTGATGTCGGCGGACGTGCCACCAATATCGATGCCGATGAGATCAGAAAACCCGCTGGCCTGGCCGATGAAGTTCATACCGACGACGCCCGCCGCCGGACCAGACAGCACGGTTTCCACCGGCGTGCGCCGCACGGTGCGCGCGCTGGTAACACCACCGCTGGATTTCATCAGCAGCAAGGGCGCGGCGATGTCCTGATCGGTCAGGCGCTGTTCGAGTTGCCCGACATAGGAAGAAATCGCCGGCATGACGTAAACGTTCAGCACGGTGGTCATCGCGCGCTCATACTCGCGGAACACCGGCAGCACGTCGAACGAGAGCGAAACGAGCGCGCTTGGATGAACGGCCGCGATGATCTCGGCGGCGCGCTGTTCATGCGCGGGATTGGCGTAGCAGTGGATGAACACCACGGCGATCGCGGTGATGCCCTGTGCGGCGATGGCGCGGGCGGCGTCGCGGATCGCGGTTTCGTCCAGCGGCTCGATTTCGTTGCCGCGATGATCGACGCGGCCGGGAATTTCCCAGATCAGCCTTGGGGGAACCGGACGCTTCGGCTTCACCCATTCGAACAGGCTGCCCTCGCGCGGGATGTCCTGGCGGCCGATTTCCAGCACCGAGCGGAAGCCGGCCGTCACCAGCATCGCGACGGCGGGACCTTTCGACTCCAGAATGAGGTTGGTGGCGACCGTGGTGCCGTGCAGAACGCGGGAGACGTCCGCGGCTTTGCCTCCCAGGGCCGCGATGCCGTCGCGCGCGGCTTGCGCGAAACCTTGCGAGGGATCGTGCGGGGTGGTGGGGGTTTTCGCGGTGCGGATCGTGCCGTCGCGGCGATCCAGGATGGTGACGTCGGTGAAGGTGCCGCCGGTGTCGATGCCGATAACGATGCCGTCGCTCATGCGGGTCAGCCCAACGCCGCGTGGTAGCCGTTTTGATGAAACAATTTTGACTCTGGACGGTTGGCGCGGCGGCCTTGCGTCGCTGTTTCGTCGATCGCGCTGCCGTCGGCTGTCAGGACGACGCCGTAGTCGGCTTCTGCGCTGGACCGGCTGACGAAATGGCTGAGTACGTCTTCCAAAACCCGCTCCGGTTCGCGGTCATAAGGATGGCCCCAACCGCCGCCACCGCCGGTCTCCACACGGATCACGTCGCCTCGGTGGACGATGTTGCCGTCGCTCAAGGGACCGAGCACGCGTTCATCGGGGCGTCCCGGATTGATGACGCAGCGGCCTGGTCGCGCGCATTGGCCGCCGGACACGCCCCACGGGGGAAAATTTACTGAATCGATACGTAAGGAAACCATGCCTTCCTCGGCCAGGACTTCGACCTCCCGCACCATGCCGCAGCCACCGCGCCAACGGCCTGGGCCGCCGGTATCCTGGTTGATCTCGTACGAACGGACACGCACCGGGAAGACGGAGTCCATGAATTCAACGGGATAATTCTCCTGCGCGACGAGATAGATCGCGTCGTTGCCGTCGGCGCGCGGACGCGCGCCATAGCCGACGCCGACGCCGTCGGACATCAAATACGTCTCGCCGTTGTCGTCGAGGCCGCGGATGTACCAGATGACGTAAGCACTGTGCGCGGCCATTGCTTTGCCGCCGGTCGCGACGTTCAGCACGCCCAGAAGACCGGCGACGTTGCGCATCATGGTGACGCCGCGCAGGCCAAGCGCGGCCGGAAAGTTTGGTTGCACGATCGAACCGGGTCTCACGCGTATTTCGTCGATCAGGTCCAGCGCGCCGTCGTTCATCATGCCGTCGCTGGAGCCGCCGAGAAAATACCCGGTCAATGCCAGTTTCGGGGTCGATTCATTCATCAGGAAATTCAACGGGCCGCGCACCTGATCGTCGCTTTCGGTGAAATCGAGCACGGTGCGGTCCGGCGTGACCTCGAACCGGTAGCGGATGCGGATCGGGCCGCTGTCGTGGCCGTCATCGTCAATCGTTTCGGTGAAGCGGTATTCGCCGTTCGGCACCAGCGCGCGCAATTTGTCCTTGGCGGTGCGGGCGGTCCGCTCCAGCAGCGCATCGAACGCGGCATCCAGTTTCGCCGCTCCGAAGCGGGCGATCAGTTCCAGCAGGCGCCGTTCGCCAAGGCGGATCGCGGCGAGCGAAGCGCGGGTATCGCCGCGCACCATCGCCGGAAAGCGAGAGTTTCGGTAGAAAACCCGGAGAAGTTCCTCGCGCATGACGCCGTCGCGGGCGACCAGCACGGGAGGGACGATGATGCCCTCCTGAAAGATGTCGGTGCAGTCGGCGGAAAGCGATCCGGGCCGCATGCCGCCGACGTCGTTGAAATGAGCCCAGGAATGGGCGTAGGCGAGAACGTGGTTGTCAGCGAAGACGGGAGCGATGAAGACCTGATCGGGCGTGTGGGAAACGGCGCCCTTGGAAGCGTAACAATCGTTGTACCAGTAAATGTCGCCGGGCCGCATCGTCGCTTCGGGGTAGTGTTCCCAGATGGGCTCTATCAGGTTGCTGGAGGTTGGCAGGCCGCGGCCGGCGATCAGTTTGCCGGCGCGGTTGAACAAGGCGGCGTGGAAATCTTTTTTCTCGCGGATGAAGGGCGACATGGCGGTGCGCTCGATCAGCGCTTCCATTTCGTGCTGGATGGCTTTCAGGGCGCCGCGGGCGATTTCGACGACGATGGGATCGGCGGTGACGGTGATCTGGTCCAACAGGCGGCCCTTTCGTTGTCGTCGCTTTGGATACTCCGCGAACGAGGCAAGCACTGTGCCGCGCGAGATAGGCGGGTCAAGCCCTGTAGGCATCAAGACAAGTGCCGCGACAGGCTCGAGATTCCCCCCGCCGTCATGCTCGGGCTTGACCCGAGCATCCGTGGACGCGCGCCGAGGGTTAAAAATCGGCCACGGGGGTGATGCGAGCGATCCTCGGGTCGAGCCCGAGGANNCGAGGATGACGATAACGGAGGTCGAGGATGACGATAGGGCCGAGGATGCGATGCAGCGAAGATCGTGCTCTGGCCGGCGCTTAACTTGATGCCATGGGGTCAGGCCCGGTCATGACGTGGGGTCAACAGCAAACGGCGCCAGCACGGGGCTGGCGCCGTCAAAAAAACGTCGTCGGAAAACGTCAGGCCGGGGCGAAGAATGGCATCGGCGGACCATCGCCCTCGGTCTGGATGAACTTCAGCTTCACGTTCATGCCGATCTTCACGTCCTTGAAGTCGATATCGACGATGTTGGTCATCATCTTCGGACCTTCGTCGAGTTCGACGTAGGCGATGCAATAAGGCGGATTGGCCCGCTCCATCACGCTGTAGGTGTAGATCTTGCCTTTGCCGGACACTTCCTTCCACTCGACCGGGCCGAGCGTGAACGGCGAGATGCCGCGCGGATACCAAATGAACTTCTTGGTTTCCACGCAACGCGACAATACCAGCTTGCCCGCGGCGCAACCGTCGAAGAACGGCTTCGTTTCGGGATTGGTGTCGACCGTGCCGACGAACGGGATTTTTCTTTGGGCGGCGATTGCCATGGCCGGTTACTCCCTCTCCAGAATGACAGTGCTGCCAACATGCCGCGTGCCGAGCGAACCGCCGGTCCCGTGCGCGATCGCCAGGTCGCAGTTTGGCACCTGCACCGCCGGATGCGCTTCGCCGCGCAACTGCCGCACCGCCTCGATGATTTTCGTGATGCCGCCGCGATTGGCCGGATGGTTGGAGCACAAGCCGCCGCCATCGGTGTTGAACGGCAGCTTGCCGACGCCGGAAATCAGGTTGCCGTCGGAGACGAATTTGCCGCCCTGGCCCTTCTCGCAGAAGCCGAGATCTTCCAACTGCATCAGCACGGTGATGGTGAAGCTGTCGTAGATCGAGGCGTATTTAATGTCGGACGGCTTAATGCCCGCCATCTCCCACGCCGGCGGACCCGACCAGCGCGCGGCGGAGTAGGTCAGATCGACGTCGCCACCCATCTGGTTCTTTGGCGCCTCACCGACACCGATGACTTTCACCAGCGGGCGCTTCAGGTTTTTCGCGATCTCCGGTTTCGTCACGATCAACGCGCCGCCGCCGTCGCTGATGACGCAGCAATCCAGGCGATGCAGCGGGCTGGCGACCATCGGGGAATTGACAACGTCCTCGACCGTGACGACGTCGCGCAGCATCGCGTGCGGGTTATACTGCGCGTGATGCGACGCGGCGACCTTGATCCAGGCGAGCTGCTCGCTGGTCGTTCCGTATTCGTGCATATGCCGCATGGCGCACATCGCGTACATGTTCGCGGTGGCAGGCCCGTACGGATACTCGAATTGCATTTCCGGCTGAGCGGGACTGCCGGCGCGCGGCGCGGTGCCGGTCGCCATGCCTTCGCTGCGCGGACGGCCCGCCAGGGTGATCAGGCAGACATTGGCCCGGCCGGTGGCGATCGCTTCCAGCGCGTGACCGACCGCGACCTGGTAGGACGAGCCGCCGACATCGGTCGAGTCCATGTGGCGCACCTTCAGCCCCATGTAGTCGATCATCGACATCGGACCGAGGCCAGGCGCGTCGCCGGCGCAATAATACGCGTCGACATCGTCCTTGGTCAGGCCGGCGTCGTCCAGCGCGCCCTTGGCGCATTCCGCGTGCAGCAAAGTGACCGATTTATCGGTCGCCTTGCGCGTGGGATGCTCCCATGCCCCCACGATGTATCCCGCACCCTTCAAACTCATGTTCGCTCCCTCTCAGCGTTGGTCGGAGAGGGAGTATACTGATCGGTAGCCGGGACGCCACCCTGGTAGGGACCGCCTCGGACGGGTCAGATGAACACGCCGCCCATGCCACCGGCGGGGTAGCGTGTTCCGGCGGCCGCTCCCTTCGGCACGGCGGCGCTGATGCGTGCCACGTCCTCGGCGGACAGCGAGACTTTCAGCGCGCCAAGATTTTCATCGAGCCGCGCGGGGTAGCGGGTGCCGGGGATGGCGACGACGTCATCGCCTTGCGCCAGCAGCCAGGCCAGAACCAACTGCGCCGGCGTGCATTTTTTCTCCGCGGCGATCTCTTCGATCTTAACCACCAATGCGCGGTTCTGGTCGAAGTTTTCCTTCTGGAATCGCGGATGCGCCGCGCGCCTGCCATCGACGTCGTCGAACGTCTTGATCGCGCCGGTCAGGAAGCCGCGGCCGAGGGGCGAGTACGCAACGAACCCAATGCCCAGGGAACGGGTGATTTCGCGGGTTTCCTCGGCGTCGGAGCGGTAGAGCAATGAATATTCGGTCTGCACGGCGGCGATCGGATGTACCGCGTTGGCGCGGCGGACGCGGTCGGGCGCGGCCTCGGACATGCCGAGGAAACGCACTTTGCCTTGCTCGACCAGACGCTTCATGGCGCCGACGGTTTCCTCGACCGGGACGTTGGGGTCGACGCGATGCTGGTAGTAAAGGTCGATGACGTCTTCGTTGAGGCGCTTCAGGCTCGCCTCGCAGGCCTGTTGCACGTATTCGGGGCGGCCGTTGACACCGTTCGATTGGCCGGGCCGTTGCACCTGGCCGAACTTGGTCGCCAGCACGATTTTGTCGCGGCGACCTTTGATGGCGCGGCCGAGCAGGCTTTCGTTATGGCCCCAGCCGTACATGTCCGACGAGTCCAGGTGATTGACGCCCAGATCAATCGCGTAACGGATCAGTTCCTCGGACTTCGCGTCGTCCGCTTCGCCGTAGACACCGGACAGGGACATCAGCCCCAGACCAACGGTGGTGACGGACAATCCGCCGGTGCCAAGCGCGCGTTGCGGCAATGCCATGATGACCCTCCTGGTTTCGCCGCGTTATAGAGCGGACGACGCGGGCTGGCGACCCGGGGGGCGCGGGTGGGGGCCCGTGAACGATTTGTTCACAGACCGGAGGTACCGTGGGCACCTGCTTGTAGGATGCGTCCGAAGGTCATATTTGCGAGGACTTCCGCCCTTATCGACTGGCGAACAGGATCATCGTGCGATGGGTAATTCACTCTACGAGCAGGATTTTCACGCCTGGACCGTCCAGCAGTCAAAGTTGCTGCGTTCCCGGAAACTTGACCGCGCCGACCTCGACAACATCGCCGAAGAGATCGAAAGCATGGGTCGCAGCGAGAAACGTGAGCTGTTGAGCCGCCTGACGGTGCTGCTGTTGCATCTGTTGAAATGGCGGTTTCAGTCCGCGTTTCGTGGCAACAGCTGGCGTCTGACGATCAAGGCACAGCGCCGCGGTCTGCGACGTCATCTGCGGGAGAATCCCAGTTTGAAGTCCCAGTTGGATGTGGCGATGGCGGATGCCTATGGGGATGCCCTGATCGAGGCCGAACGCGAAACCGGCCTCGCCGCCGAGACCTTCCCCGACACCAGCCCATTCAGCTTCGACCAGGCGATCGACGACGATTTCTGGCCGGACGCCTGACCCGCGCCAGGTTGGCGATCGCAGGGTTCCGCCTGTAAGCCTGAGCGTTATGAACGCCCCGCCGCTCGCCCGTTGGCTGATCCCCCGACTCCCGTTCTTCTATGGCTGGATCATTCTGGGCTGCGCCTGTTGTGCCGGCCTGTCCCGCCAGGGCGGCGCGGTGGCCACGCTCTCGGTATTCGTGTCACCGATGACCACCGAATTCGGCTGGTCGCGCACCGCGATTTCCGGGGCTGTGTCGTTGGGAGGCATCCTGGCGGCGATCGCGGCACCCCGTCTGGGACGACTGCTGGATCGGGAGGGCGCGCGGCTGGTGTTGTGTGTCGCCGTGCTGACCACGGGGCTCGCCAATATGGCGCTGTCGCTGACATGGTCGCTGCCGATGTTTTACGTGCTGTTTTGCGTGGCGCGCATGAACTTCGCCGGACCGTTCGATCTGGGGATTTATGGCGCGGTCAATTCCTGGTTCGTCGCCCGCCGGTCGGTGGCCAACGCGATCGCGTCGGTGGGCCAGATGACCGGGTTGGTCGTGTTGCCGATGATCGCCTCGCTGGCGATGTTGAACGGTGGCTGGCGCGCCGGCTGGCTGGCGGTCGGCGGGACGGTGCTGGTGGTCGGGTTCGTGCCGGCTTTTTTGCTCATGGTGCGCGCGCCCGAGGACGCTGGCCTGATGCCCGATGGCACGCGCGCCATCGCCGTAGGCGAAGCGGGCGGGTTCCGCCGCGATCCGGTGTTCACGCGAGCGCAGGCGGTAAGGACGAAAAGCTTTTGGTTGCTGACGTTGTTTACGTTGTTGGCGTATCCGGTGCAGGCGGGGGTCAGCCTGCATCAGGCGCCGTTCCTGATCGAACGCGGCCTGAGTTCGCCCGTCGCGGCGTCGGTGGTGAGTTACTTCTCGCTGATGTCGGGGATCGGCAGTTTCGGATTCGGGATGTTGCCGAGACGTCTGACCTCGCGTTGGCGGCTGGTGCTGACCGGGCTGTTGCTATGCGCGGGCGCCAGTTTGTATCAACCGGTGCGTTCCGCCGGCGCGGGGTATTTCGCCGCGACGTTTTTCGGTCTTGGGGTGGGCGGCTTGCTCGTCATGCTGCCGATCGCATGGGCGGATTATTTCGGGCGTAGCAACTATGGCTCGATCCGCGGTGTCGCCTTGACCGGGCAGGTGCTGGCGCAGGCGGCGGGTCCGTTGCTGTCCGGCGTGCTGCGGGACGCGACCGGCGGATATGAGACCTCGTTGGCGTGTTTCGCGGTGCTATCCGGGCTCAGCGCGATCTCGGCGCTGCTGGCCGCGCCGCCGGCACCCCCGGCCGGAACGATCCATCTCGAGGTGCGTTAACAACCGCTTCAAACGTCAGTTCGTTGACCCAACGGTCCTTGAATCCGCCGCCGGACATGCGCATATCGGCCCGCGGCAAGGAGGGCCTGATGTCAGATACCACATTGGAAAAACACAGTTTTGGCGCCGAGGTCGGCCGCCTTTTGGACCTCGTCGTCCACTCGCTCTACTCCGAGCGCGAAATATTCTTACGCGAGTTGGTGGCCAACGCCGCCGACGCGTCCGACCGCCGCCGGTTCGAGGCGTTGACCGATCCGAAACTCGCGCCGCCGGCCGAGGCGAAGATCCGCATCGTGCCCGACAAGCAGGCGCGCACGCTGCTGATCGCCGACGACGGCATCGGCATGACNNCTGGGCACCATCGCCCGCTCCGGCACCAAGGCGTTCGGCGAGAAGCTGGCGTCCTCGAACCCCGAGGACCGGCCAAGCCTGATCGGGCAGTTCGGCGTCGGATTTTACTCGGCGTTCATGGTCGCGGACCGGGTCGAGGTCACGTCTCGAAAAGCCGGTTCCGAAGAGGCGTTCACCTGGGCGTCGGAAGGCGCGGGCGAGTTCACTCTGGCGCCGGCGGAACGCGAAACGGCGGGCACCGATGTGGTGCTACACATCAAGGCCGACGCGGAAGAGTTCCTGGAGCCGATGCGGCTGGAGACGATCATCCGCAAATGGGCCGATCACGTGACGCTGCCGATCACCGTGGCGCGCGACGGCAAGGATGAGGCGGCCAACGAAGGCACCGCGTTGTGGCGCAAGTCCAAGGCGGACGTGTCCGAGCAAAACCTCAAAGAGTTCTATCGCCACCTCGGGCATTTCTTCGACGAACCATGGGCGACGTTGCATTGGCGTGCCGAAGGGACGCTGGAATATTACGGGCTACTTTTCATCCCGGGCATGAAACCTTTCGACGTGGTCGAGGGCGATCGCGAGTCGCACGTCCGGTTGCACGTCCGGCGCATGTTCATCACCGACAAGGCCGATCTGCTGCCGCATTGGTTGCGTTTCGTCAGCGGCGTGGTGGACACCGAAGACCTGCCGCTGAACGTGTCGCGCGAAATGCTGCAAACGACACCGGTGCTCGGCCGAATCCGTAAGGCGCTGATCTCCCGGGTTCTGGGCGAACTGAAGAGCCGCGCCAAGGACGCCGAGGACTACGCGAAGTTCTGGGACAATTTCGGCGCGATCGTCAAAGAAGGCCTGTGGGAGGATTCCGAGCATCGTAACGAAATCCTGCCGTTGACGCGCTTTCATTCGTCTTCCCAGGAAGGTGTCGTTTCGCTGGCGGATTATGTGTCGCGGATGCAACCGGGTCAGGAGTCGATCTACTTCTTCACCGGCGACAATATCGACGCGATGAAAGCCTCGCCGCAGTTGGAGGGCTTCCGCGCGAAGAACATCGAAGTGCTGTTGATGTCCGATCCGATCGACAATTTCTGGCCGGAACGGATCGATGGCTTTGAAGACAAGAAGCTTGTCGCGGTCACGCAGGCGGCGGCGGAATTCGGCAAGGATGACTCGCTGCCGGATATCTCGATCCTGTTGGCGGCGATAAAGGACGCGTTGGGCGACGATGTGGCGGATGTGCGCGCCACGGGCCGGCTGACCGACAGCGCCGTGGTGCTGGCGGCGGACGACAAGGGGCCGGACCTGGCAGTGCAGCGCCTGATGCGGCGCGCGGGACGGGCGATGATGCCGGCGCGGCCNNGACAAGGAACTGGTGAAGACCGTCGCCGAAACCTTGCTGGATCTGGCGAAAGTGCAGGAAGGCGAGCCCCTGAAAGACGCCAGCGGCTTCGCGCGCAGGGTCAGCGCCTTGCTGGCCGGAAGCCTGGGCGCATAACAGGACGCGGGTGAGAGGCGACCGTGCCTCTCACCCCTGTTTCGCGCCCGGAATCACAGCGGCGCCGCTGTGCCAACGGGTCAGTTGAAAGCGAATGCGTCCATGCGCAGAAAGCCGTACGTGCTGCTGGTGTGCAGGCGCTCGGCGTGGAAGTCCGGGCCGGCGGCGCCCAACGCGACGAACAGCGGCAGCAGATGTTCGTCCGTCGGATGATTGTCCTTCGCGTGCGGTGCCCGGCCGCGGTAGTCCAGCAGATCGGTCAGGCGTCCCGCGGTCAGCGCGGCGCCGAACCACTCGGCGAACGCGGCCACGTCGGCGGGAGTCTCGGTATCGATGGGCTGACCTCGGAAGCGGCGGAGGTCGTGCGTGAACGAACCCGACGCGAGCACCAGAATGTCTTCGCCCCGCAATGACTGAAGCGCCCGTCCGACCAGAAAATGATGCTCCGGACCGAGATCAGGCTGGATCGAGAGCGGAACGACCGGGATCGTCGCGTCGGGATACATCAGCAGCAGCGGCACCCAAACGCCGTGATCCAGGCCTCGGGTTTTGTCGATCGAGGCGGGCAGGCCGGCAGTGCGCAACAGGTTGCGGACACGCTCCGCCAGCGCCGGATCGCCAGCGGCGGGATAGCGGATCTGGAACAACCGCCGGTCGAAACCGCCGAAGTCATGGATGGTCGCGGGGTGAGCGGCCGCCCCTGTCATGGGCTCCCGCGTCTCCCAGTGCGCGGTCACCGATACGATTGCTTTGGGCCGGGGAAGGCTGGCTCCCAATCCCTCAAGGAATCGCCTGGCGGGCACGTCGTGCAGGGCAAGATCGGGGGCACCATGAGTGACAAACAGCGTTGGCAGCATGATCGCGGTCTCCTCGACGGGGATGGATCGACCTTCACCAGCATTCATACACCTGACTCGCGCCCGCGGGTGACGCGAATTGTCTGCTTCGCGGGAGTGCATGAAATCCTGTTTCGGCGATCCGGGCGCGTGGTCGTCCGAGTACGCCGGTCGTCTGATACCAGCCGTCCGAAACATTGACTCTCGATCGCCCTGATCGTCATGGCCCGGCTCGACCGCATAGGCATCA
>PLSZ01000015.1:1688-3355 GCA_003164305.1 Acetobacteraceae bacterium | reverse complement strand
AGGATCATCGCGTCGGAGCCGCTGCTCGCCAGCCATTTGCCGCCTTTGGAGAACGACAGCGAGGTGGTCTTGGTCGGATAGCCGCTCATGCGCATGTGCTGGCCATCCGGTAGCCGCCAGCCGTGCAAGGAGTTTTCTTGCATCGCGGTCACCACGGCTTCGCCTTCTGGGTGGATGGCCAAAGCGATGTGGCTGCCTTTCCACTCCAGGCGGCGCGGCGTGTCGGTCTTCGCGGCCACGAACCAGATTGTCGCGCCGTTGTAGTGCGACGCCGCGACGCGCTTGCCTTTGGCGTCGAACACCAGGCCGGTGACAGTGGACGGATGGGTCCACTCCTTCAGCTTATGGCCGGTCTCGTCGAACAAATGCACGACCTTGCCGACGCCCGCCGCGATCAGGCCTTTGCCTTTGTCCAAAGCATGGGTCGCGAGCTGCTCGACCCATTTCATGCCGAAACTGGCGAGGTCGGTGACGTCACCGGTCGCAGAAATCCGCCGCAGCCTGCCGTCGTCGCCGCCCGAGACGAAGCCGCCCGCGTTGACGTCTGGCGCGAAGCAGAGTGCGGCGCCGTCGTGCACGGGTAGCGAGTGCCATTGTCCCTCTGGTTCCGCGACCCGAACGAGCCGCGCGGTGCCGTCGCCCAGGGCGAAGGCCAAGGTGCGGCCATCTCGGGAGAACCGCGCCGCCACCACGAACGCATCGAGCATGCGATGCACGCCGCGGGTATCGACGAGGAAGTCGGCTTTTTTGGTCTGACTCATGTTGATCCGTTCAGGATACGATGCGGCTTCGGGCGGTAATCGGCGTGGGCTTTCGCGTCAACGTTGGGGCCACGGCTGTGTCAACGTCATGCGGGGCCCGACCCGGGGTCATTGTCAACCACGAGGCTCCGGCGATCGATCCCGGGTCAAGCCCGGGATGACGGTCAGGGAGCCCGGGATGACGGTGAAAAGTGGACGGTGGACGCGATGCCAGCCGCCCCGCGACTATCGCTCAATCCGCGACTATCACTCAATCCGCGGCGCAGCCCTCAAATCCGCGGCGCAGTTTCGGGCGGTTCAGATTGCGGCCGATGAACACGATGCGGCTGGTGCGCGGATCGCCGTCCTTCCACTCGCTGATGAAGTCGCCGTCGGCGATCATGTGCACGGCCTGGAACGCGAAACGGCGCGGCTCGTTTTCGTAGGCCAGGATGCCTTTGGTGCGCAGCAAGTCCGGACCTTGTTCCTGCAGCAGCGCGCCGATCCAGGCGTTGAACTTCTCCGGGTCGATCGGTTTCGTCACCTCGAAGCTCATGGAGGTGATGTCTTCGTTGTGCTCATGGTCGTCGTCGCCGTCGAGGAAGTCCGGCTCCATCTCCAGAATGCGCGACAAATCGAAGGCGCCGCGTTGCAGCACCTGATCGATCGGCAGAGCGGCCCGTTGCGTGCGGTGAATGATCGCGTGGCGGTTGATGGACCTGATGCGGGCTTCGACGGCGTCCAGTTCATCGGGTGTGACCAGATCGGTCTTGTTGAGGACGATGACGTCGGCGAAGGCGATCTGGTCCTCGGCCTCGTGGCTGTCGGCGAGGCGGGCGGGCAGATGTTTCGCGTCCACGACGGTGACGATCGCGTCCAGGCGGGTGCGGGCCTTGACGCCTTCATCGACGAAGAAGGTCTGCGCGA
>PLSZ01000015.1:0-1539 GCA_003164305.1 Acetobacteraceae bacterium | reverse complement strand
CGGCGCCGAGGTAGCCGGTCAGCACCGTCACCGGCACCAGTTCTTGCTTGACGTCAGCCATGGGGCACGCGCTCCGCTCAATCAGGAAGGTTGGGCCCTATATAGGGGCGTGCGGTGCATTCGGCCAACGGGCTTCGGCGAGGCCCCAGCCCAGAAGCAGGAACGACCACCCACCGACCGGCATGGCGGTGAAGCCGGTGGTGGAGGCGATCGGCCAAAGCTGGATCACCGCCGCGGCGAACAGGGCGNNCGCCGCGGCGAATAAGGCCACGCGCAACGGGTCGGGCTGTCGCCAGAGGCCTTTGCCCAAAGCCAGTAACCACGCGATTGCCAGGGCGCAGAACAGGATCAGGCCGGGGACCCCGCCGTTGACCAGCGCTTCCAGGTAATAATTGTGCGGATGGTTCCAGCAGATTTTGGCGCCGCCTCCGTCCGGGACGGTGCCGTCGAAGCTGGGGCGGAAGTATTGGCGACTGAAGCAGCCAGTCCGAAAACCCTCGGCGCCGAGGCCGGTGATGGGGTTCTGGACCGCGATCTCGGTCGCGCGGGCGTAGAGTTCGCCGTATTGCGTCGTGGCGAAGTGCTCCATCTGGTCGGAGAACTTGGCGACCAGCCGGTAATGCGCCTTGGGCGCGATGATCGGGGAGGCGATCAGCAGTCCCACCAGCGCGAGGCCCGAGGCCAGCACGCCCCAGCGCAGCCTCGGCAGCAGGAGTCCGACGACGACCAGGCCGAGGCAAACCAGCAGGAACGGCATGCGCTGGCCGATCAACAGGGCGACGGCCGCTCCACCGATCAGCACGAGCCAGGCCTGGATGAGGGAGCGTTTGCCGGGCCGGCTCAGGATGGCGGCGGCCCAGGGAATGATGGCGGGAAGCAGGATGCGGGCGAAGGGCGGGCCGGCGCGGGGTTTGCCGAAGGGACCGGTCATTTCTCCGTCGCCGCCGCCGGGTTCGCCGTAGAAGTTGTAGCCGGTGATGAACTGACACAGCACGTGGAGCGCGATGTAGGCGGCGGACGCGGCGACGACCCAATACAGCCAGCGGCGGGCGTCAGCGGCGCGGAAGATCGCATGCTCCATGGCGGCGACGAGGATCAGGAAGCGGACGAGCACGAGTGCCTGGGTCAGCGACCGGCCGCCGCCCTCGCCAATGTGCAGCGCGGGGATCGGGAGGGAGCATATGACCAGCCAGCCCCACCAGGTCCAGCCGATCAGCAGCCAGGGGGTGCGCGCCCATGCCCAATCGCGGGTGATGGCGGAACGGGCGAGGAAACACAGATCGGCGATGGCGATCGCGCCCTCGGCGATGCCATGGGCGTGCAGGAGCAGCAGCGGCGTGAGCAGGACGGCGCCGAGAGCGACGCGATCGAGGACGTCGAGGGCGCGGCCTGGGGTGGAGCGGATGGCGATGTCGGACATGGGGCCGGGTTCTGCGCCATCAGCGCGCGGTGGAGCAAGACCGGGGTAAAGGCGAGCAGCGGTGATCCGAGTACCGGGCCGCCAGGCAATTACGCACTTATACCAGGCGTCCGAAACAT
>PLSZ01000643.1 GCA_003164305.1 Acetobacteraceae bacterium | reverse complement strand
ACCGCGAGGACCTTCTTGGCGTGGTCCTGCCCGATCACGTAGTCGTCCAACACCTTGCAGATTTCCCGCGGCGTCGGCACGCCATCGCGCGACTTCACGAGGTGCGTCTTGTGCTCCTCGCGGATGATGTCCATGCAAAGTTCGACGCATTCATCGCAGATGAACACGGTCGGACCGGCGATGAGCTTGCGCACCTCGTGCTGCGACTTGCCGCAGAACGAGCAATACAGGGTGTTCTTTGAATCGCCGGACTTGCTCATGCGCACTCCTCCCCCGGAAGCGGGGGCACCACACCGTTGGATACTAGACTCGCCTCGCGGGCGGCGACAAGGACGGAGCCCATTCCGTGCCATGAAGATGTCACGGTGCCGATTATCTGATTGTCATACAACCACGGAAATCCTTGCAAAAGATGAAAAGTCCGTGGCTTTCACGGTGAAAAAGCGACCGGGCGGCGCGTTCTGACGCCTCCCGGTCTTCCCCCGCGAGCGGAATCGGTGCCCGGTTTCAGCCGGCGCTCGCCTCGGGCGTCGTTCCTGGGCGGCTTTCGACCACCTCATCGACGATGCCGAATTCCTTGGCTTCCATGGCCGACATGTACGAATCGCGCTCCAGCCGGCGCTCGATCGCCTCGATTGGCTGACCGGTATGGTGCACGTAGATCTCATTCAGCCGCTTGCGGAGATGCAGAATCTCGCGCGCCTGGATTTCGATGTCGGTCGCCTGACCCTGCGCGCCGCCCGACGGCTGGTGCACCATGACCCGGGCGTTGGGCAGAGCGTAACGCTTGTTCTTGGCGCCGGCCGCCAGCAACAGACTGCCCATCGAGGCGGCCTGCCCAATGCACACCGTGCTCACCGGGCTGCGGATGTATTGCATCGTATCGTNNTGTCGTAGATCGCCAGGCCGGCCGAAACCACGCCGCCGGGACTGTTGATATAGAAGGAGATGTCCTTGCTGGGGTTCTCCGACTCCAGGAACAGCAGCTGCGCGCAGATCAGGGCACTGACCTGATCATAGACGGCGCCGGTCAGAAAGATGATCCGCTCCTTCAAAAGGCGCGAATAGATGTCGAAGGCCCGTTCGCCGCGGGCGGTCTGCTCGACCACCATCGGCACCAGGTTGTTGCCGTAAATCTCGACCGGGTCACGATCTGACATGGGTTCACTTTCAGCGAAGAGGGCACCGGGACGAAAACACGGCGTGGGACTAAAATAGACCGGTTGACGAGAAATTCCAGCGTCTTGTCGTGGGCTGGCCGTATGGCTGGGGGCGCCGGGGCTTCGCCATGAACTCCGATGGACATCACGGAGGAGCAAAACGTCCGACTTTTCCCCGTGTGATGCTCGGGCCTCGTTCCCCACGTCATCCTCTGGCACCATCCAAAGATCCGTGGATCCGCCAGCGCAGTCAAAAGTTGGACAAGGTGCCTAGGCAAGCCGATCCTCGGGTCGAGCCCGAGGATGACGTTCGGCGGACGATCTTGGCATCCTCCGGCCTTACCCCGATGCCTATTGGGCAATGCCCCTGCCGGGTCCGAGAGCGGAGCCCTCGCGCTTCCCTCCCTCAGGCGGCCGTCGGCTCACTCCCTCCGCCGTCCGCCGGCTCGGCGGCCGGCGCCGAAGCCTCGGTCGCCGGAGTCTCGTCCGGCGCCTCAATCGCCTGCGTCTCGGCCGGCGCCGCCGCCTTCGGCTCCTCCGGATCCTTCTCCAGCTCCTCGACCGAAATCTCCGCGTCCGTCACCGTGGCGGAGTCCAGCACGTAATCGATCACCTTATCCTCGAAGATCGGCCCCCGCAGAGCATCCGTCGCGGCGGGGTAGCTGCGGTAGAACTCGATCATCTGCGCCTCCTGCCCAGGATAGCGCGCGGCTTCCCGGCGAATGGCCGCGTTCACCTCCTCGGGCGTCACGATGATGTTGTTCACCCGCCCGATCTCACCCAGCAGCAAGCCCAGACGCACCCGGCGATCGGCGATCGCGCGGTAATCGGCGCGCAGCTGGTCCTCGGTCTTCGCCTTGTCGTCCTCGTCCATCGTGCCGTTGGTCCGGCTGTCCTCCAGGTTCTTCCAGATCTGCGCGAACTCCTGCTCGACCAGCACCTCCGGCGGCCCGAACGTGGCGGCTTCCGCCAACAGATCCAGCAGGTCACGCTTCAACCGCATGCGGGTCAGGCCTTCCAGCCGGCGGCCGCGCATCGACTCCAAGGTTTCCCGCAGGTTTTCCAGCGAGTCGAAGCCGAGCTTTTCCGCCAGAGTATCGTCGATCGGCGCGGGCACCGGCTTACGCAGCTTTTTCGCGGTGATCTCGAACGTCGCCAGCTTGCCCGCCAGGTTGGCGGCCTGGTAGTCGGATGGGAACGTCACCTCGATCGTCTTCGACTCACCGGGGCGCATGCCCTCGATCCCCTCGACAAACCCGGGGATGAATCCCGAGCCGCCGATATCGATGTCCGTGTCGGTCGCGGTGCCGCCCTGAAACGCCACCCCGTCGATCTTGCCCAGATAATCGACGGTCAGCACGTCGCCCTTCGCGGCGCCGGGGTTTTCGCCGCGCTCGGCCAGGTCCTCGGCCGAGAGATCGACCAGATCGCGGTTGCGTTCGGCGATGTCGGCGACCGCTTTATCGACCTCTTCCGCCGGCACCTTGGCGACGTGGCGGGTCAGCGTGAAGGTGGAAAAGTCCGGCATGGGAATTTCCGGGAGCAGCTCGAGCTCCAGCTTGAACTCCAGATCCTTGGCCGGACCGATCGCCGTCGGCTCCTGCGTCACCATTTCCAGCTTCGGCATCACCGCCGGCCGCAGATCGCGCTCCGACAGCAGCTGCTGGGTGGTCTCGTTGATCGTCTGTTCCAGCACCTCGGCCGCCACCGCGCCGCCAAAACGCTGGCGCACGATCGGCATCGGCACCTTGCCAGGCCGGAAACCGGGCAGATTGACCTGTTTCGCGAGCTCGGAGAGTCGCGACGCGCGGCGGGTCTCGATGTCCGCCGCGGGCACGACGACCGCGAAAGCGCGCTTGAGGCCGTCGGAAAGTGTCTCGGTAACCTGCATCTGCCAATCCGTTCCATATACTGTCTGTGACGTCGCCGCCCACGCCAGGTGCGACCGGTGGTCGTGCCAGGAGCCTTACCAGTGGTCGCGCCGATGGTGCGGGCGGAGGGATTTGAACCCCCACGGCTTGCGCCACCAGAACCTAAATCTGGCGTGTCTNNTGCCAATTCCACCACGCCCGCGGCGCGCCAAAGCCAATCGGCTCCGGTCCAACCGGAACGCGGCCCTGGCGGACCTTATCCCTTATGAACCCGAAGCCCTACGTCCGAACCCTGGCACCGAAACCCTGGCATCCGAGCCCCGAACCCTGTCGAGCCCCGGCCTCGCACGGCCACCGTGAACGCGGCGCTTTACCGCAGCCGTCCGCCGGGGACAAGCGCCGGACGCAACCCTGTTGAACATTCCCGGCATGCCAGCCACGCGCTTCGCGGAAGTCATTAGTTTTCAGTTAACTACCGCACCTGCGAGAATGCCTTGTGACCGGTTGGTCGGCTGTGGCGTGGGCTGGAACGCCCCGCTACTCTCCGGTATCCACAGGTCCCGGTGGCGGCGGCAGCCGTTCTTGTATAGTCTGGCACCGGCCTGTTCACCACGCTTCAACCGTGACGAGAGTAGTCCCCATGGCATCAACCCAACGTAGCAAGCCCCCACGCCGGCCGACGGTCGCGGCAATCGCACGGAAGGCGGGGAATGCGGCGAAAGGGTCGGTGAAGACATCCCGGTCCGCGACGGCGAAAGCCGTGAAAGCGAAACCGGCGCGCTCGGCGGCTCCGCGGACCAAGGTGGCGGCGAAGGCCCGGGCGAAAACCGCTCCGGCACGGACGGTCAAAGTGAAAACAGGGCGCGGCGGACTGACCAAAGTCGCCGCCCGAACGCGTACGCCGACGGCACGCGGTTCCGCTCGCGACCGCGCGATCGGCACCAGGACGCCCGCCGCGAAAAAAATCGCCGCGAAGAAGCCGGCCGCGCGAACCGCATCCGCCCGGAAAGCGGCTCCAAGGCCGCTGAAACCGACGTCGCCTAAGCAGGCCACGGCCAAAACCGCGGCCGCCAGGACGTCCTCGGCGAAACCGCTCCCGCCGAAACGGCTGGCCCCGAAGTCCCTTGGGAAGTCCCCTGGCCTGAAACTCGCCGTGAAACGGCCGGCCGCCAGCAAGGCGGCGGCGAAGCCAGCGGCGCCATCCAGCAGATCCCCCGCCCCGATCGCCGCTGCCCAGACCCCAGCCCCGGAGACCCGGCTTCCCGCCCCGCAACCAGCGGTCGATCTGGCCGCGCGAGAGAAGGAACTCGCACGGGAGCACAGCACCACCGCGGTCAATCGCGCCCTTAGCCTGCTGGAGACGCTGGCCCGCACCGGCCCCGTTCCCCTCGCGGTGCTGGCCGACGCGGCCGGTTGCGGCAAGACCGCCGCGCTGCAATTGCTGAGCACGATGCAAGGCCGCAACTTCGTCATCCAGGACGCGTCCCATTCGCTGTGGCAACTCGGCGCCCGCTGGGCCGTCCTCGGCNNCCTGGCCGCCCTCGGCAACGCCACCGGGGAGAACGTCTATCTCCGCGTTCGCGAAGGCATGGAGTGCGAGACGGTCGCCATCTACCAGACCGATCCTGGGCTGCGCGTCTACACCGAGGTCGGCA
>PLSZ01000617.1 GCA_003164305.1 Acetobacteraceae bacterium | reverse complement strand
GGCTGATGCAGGATGGTCTGGCCGTGAAAGCCGATCAGGTCGGCGGTCCGCTCCAGCGCTTTCACCGCCTGGACGTGATAGGCGGTCAGCCGAGCCTCGGCGCTGGCCAGCGTCGGCTCGTTCGGCGCGAGGCCAGGGGCGAGGTCCAGAATCGCGCGTAGGTCCCGCCGCAGGACGTCGTCGTAGGCGATGGTCAGGGTGGGGCCGATCTCCGTCACCGACTCGCCGTCGGTGTCCAGCCAGGCGGCATCGACGCCATCCAGCGACGTGCCGCTCATGAGCCCAATGGTGCGCGGCATGTTCCTCTCCCGGCCGTGCCGCGGTAATCAGCGGCGGTATCACTCCAGCACGGGTTCCGTATCATGGCCATGGCCGAGTCCGGTGGCGATTCCACCGGCGACTTTCTGCCCGAAGCCGCCGCGCGCGGCTTTATCTTCCAATGCACCGACCAGGCCGCTCTGGCCGAGGTGATGAAGGCCGGACCGATCGCGGCGTATATCGGCTTCGATTGCACGGCGGACAGCCTGCATGTGGGCAGCCTGGTGCAGATCATGATTCTTCGACTTTTGCAGAAGCATGGGCACAAGCCGGTGGTGCTGATGGGCGGCGGGACCACGCGGATCGGCGATCCCTCGGGCAAGGACGAGTCGCGGCAGATGCTGACCGACGAGGCGATCGCCGCCAACATGGCGGGCATCAGGCGCTGCTTCGGGCCGTTCCTGCGGTTTGGCGATGGGCCCTCGGACGCGATGATGGCCAATAACGCGGAGTGGCTGGACGCGTTGTCCTACATCGGCCTGCTGCGCGACGTGGGGACGCATTTCACCGTCAACCGGATGCTGACGTTTGAGTCGGTGAAGTTGCGGCTGGATCGCGAACAGCCGATGACGTTCCTCGAATTTAATTACATGATTCTGCAGAGTTACGATTTTCGCGAGCTGCGCCGCCGGCATGGCGTGATGCTGCAGATCGGCGGCTCCGATCAATGGGGCAACATCGTTTCTGGAATGGAACTGACGCGGCGCAGTGACGCGAAGCATGTGTTCGGATTGACGACGCCGCTGATCTCGACCGCGTCCGGCGCCAAGATGGGGAAGACGGCGGCCGGGGCGGTGTGGCTGACGAGCGATCGGGTGTCGGCGTACGATTACTGGCAGTTCTGGCGCAATACCGAGGACGCCGACGTGGGGCGGTTCCTGCGGCTGTTCACGGATATTCCGCTGCCGGAGATCGCTCGGCTGGAGGCGCTGCCGGGCGCGGAGATCAACGAGGCGAAAAAGCTCCTGGCCACGGCGGCGACGGCTTTGGCGCACGGCCAGGCGGCGGCGGACGCGGCGGCGGAGACGGCTCGGCGGGCGTTCGAGGAAGGCGAGGCGGCGGAGACGCTGCCGGGTGTCACGGTTCCGGCTGGCGAGTTGGAAGCGGGGATCCCGGCGTTCCGGCTGTTCGCTTTGGCGGGGCTGGCGGCGTCGAATGGGGAGGCTCGACGGTTGATCCGGGGCGGCGGCGCGCGGGTCAACGACGCGCCGGTGACCGAGGAGGGTCAGGTGATCTCGGCGCGGGATGCGCGGGACGGGGCGATCAAGCTGTCGGCGGGACGGAAACAGCATCGGTTGGTGCGGGGGGAGTGAGGGACGGCGACGATTTATCGGTGATCAAGGAGGAGAAGTTAGCCGGCTGAACGATGGCGTCGGGCCCGCCGACGGACCCGGCCACCGCGCCGCGACGCCGGCCACGCGCGGACGGCGTGCGACGCGGGCGACTGACGTCCTGCATCATCCCCAATGTCCGGGGACCCGGTCGGGACCATCCCAGTGCGCGGGAACCCAAACCCGACTGGGACCAACGAACGGCGGTGCATAGACGACCGGAGGTGAAACGGCGATGACAGGCGGGGCGATACCGACGGCGACGCGTGGCCCCCAACAGCAGCCGCGCCAGCCGTAATGCCATCCGGCGTGCCAACCCCAGCCGGGACGAGCCCACCACGCCGCCGCCGGCGTTGGCGTCAACATGCTCACTGAGAAAGCGGCGATGATGGCCGCGCAGGTGGCGACCCGCGCGCGGGAAGAGATGTTCTTCATGATTTCTACTCCTGAAGGATTTCGTAACGAGCCGAACGCACACCCCGATCCGGCCTGGCAAGGACTGGATGACAATCGGGCGCGCCGCATCAGCGGCCGCAACGATACGGGTGGTAGAAGCACCAGCCTGGGCCAGGCCCGACCGGGGCGACGACGCAGCCACTCAGCATCAGAGCCAGAACGACAAACAACGCTTTCTTGATCGACGATTTCATTTTCAACCTCCTGTTTCATGGTTTTCCACGTCATGATCCCGTGCTTTGTTCACCAAAGCCGGGCATTGCCCGTGTCGAGGGCAATTCGAGCGCGGCCACCGTCACGCGGGTGCGCCGCAAACTGACCGTGCCCCCCGCGGAGGCCGCCAGATCGCTTGCTATTGTCAGCCCGTCGCCGGCATCCGGGCTCCCCTCGAAGCCCCAGCCGTCATCGGTGACGACGAGCGCCGTCCGGCCATCCAACCCAGTCGTCAGATGAACGGAGATCTCGCCGGCGACGCGCGCGCGCATGCCGTGCTTCACGGCGTTGCCGACGAATTCATGGGCGACCCGCAACACCAGCTGCCTCAGTGGTTCCGGACACTCTCCGGCGACGGACACGTCCGCCCGGATCACCTGCATGTCGTCGGCGAGCATGCGGATCGTGCTGTCGCTCAGCGCCTGGAGCCGTTCGGACATCGAAACCGGGGAACGGGTCAGGCCGAACAGCGCGTCGGATATCTCGGCCGACGACAGGATGTGGCGCTGCAAATCGGCCAGTAGCCAACTGCTGCAAACCGTTGCCCTGAGCTTCTGGGCATCGGCGACCCGCAGCAAAATTCGTTGCAGAACATTTTTGACCTGGTGCCGCAACTGGCGAAACGCGAACGCGCTCTCCGCGTCGCCGCGCTCCGCGCATCCCGGCACAACCCAGGCTTCGTGACCGGTCATCGCTGCTTTCACATCGGGCACTGTTCAGGTCCTCCTCTGGGGTCAGGAACGATCATGAGGCTCATATACGTGGGAAAAAATCCCACGTCAATCCTTGTGGGCAAAAATCCCACACTCATTTATAGTGACCGACGAACGCACCGCTGATCCGAGCCAATGGCCCAACCACCGTCTTTCACTCTCCAGCCCAACATGCTGCTGCGGTCCGCGCGGCGCTTACTGCGCCCCCTGGTCCGGCTGCTGATCAGGCGCGGCGTCACGTTTCCGGCGGTGGCGGACGTGCTGCGCAGCCTCTACGTCGAGGTCGCGGCGCATGAGCTGTTGACGGAGCCGCGCGCCCGGACCGACAGCCGGATCAGCTTGCTCACCGGCGTGCACCGCAAGGAAATCCGCCGCTGGCGGTCGGAAACGCATGAACCGGACACGGTGCCGCCGGTGATCACTTTGACCAGCCAGATCATCGCCCGCTGGCTGCGCGATGCCGAGTTCGTCGATGCCGAAGGGCAGCCCAGGGCTTTGCCGCGTCTGCCGCGCGCCGAGGGCGGCCCGTCGTTCGAAAGTCTCGTGCAGTCCGCGACCTCGGACGTGCGGCCACGCGCGGTGCTGGATGACTGGCTGAACCACGGCATCGTCACCGTGGACGCCGCCGACCACGTCGTCCTCGACACCGCGGCGTTTGTCCCGCGGCCCGGCAGCGCGGAGCAGCTGTTTTACTTTGGCCGCAATCTGCATGACCACCTGGCCGCCGCCACCGCGAACGTGATGGCCGAGGGCCCAGCCCCGTTCCTCGAGCGCGCCGCCCATTATGATAATCTGAGCCCAACGACCGTGGCCCGATTGGAAGCCATGGGCCGGGAAGCCGGGCAGCGGCTGCTGACCGAGTTCAACCGCCAGGCGCTGGATTTTCTGGACACCAACGATCGCGAGTTGAAGAGCGCGCCGGAGACTCCACGGCATCGACTCAATCTTGGGCTGTATCTGTTCGTGGAGAACGACTCCGCGGGGGAGCAGCCATGAAAGCGACGCGCCGATTGGTGTGGCTGGTGTTGACGCTGGTGGCCGCTTGCCTCCCATTGGCCGGCGCGCCAGCTTCCGACCGAGGCATCGGTGGCACTGGTGGTCCCCCCTCTGGTGCTCCCCCCTCTGGCGCTCCCGCCTCTGGGCCGATGATCAGCGATCGAGGCATCGGCGGCACCGGCATCGTCGGCGTCATCACCGGCTTTGGCAGCGTCTTCGTGAATGGTCTGGAGGTCGCCTACACCCCGAGCACCCCGGTGACGGTCGATGGGAGGGCCGACCCGGACGCCACGCCGCGGCTCGGACAACTGGCGACGATTGTCGCCACCGAGGACAACGGATTGCATGCCGTCAGCATCGACCTGCGCCACGAAGTGTCCGGCCCTGTGACATCGGTGAGTCCAGATGGCGAGACGCTCGTCGTCGCGGGGCAGACGGTGACAATCGATAGCGCCACGGAAGGTCCGCGAACGGTGCATTCCGGGGATTGGGTCGCGGTGAGCGGGCTGCGGGAGCCCGACGGTGTCATCGCCGCCAGTCGCATCGACCCAGGCATGCCCGGGACGGTCCTGGTGCGCGGAACGGCGACGCCGGGCCAGATGCCAGGGCCTGGCGGCTGGCGAATTGGCGATCTCTCGGTTCAGCCGCCGAACGGGGCCAGGGTCGCGCCGGGGGCGAACATCACGGTCCGCGGCACGATGGTGAACGGCGGGTTGTCGGATACGACCGTCGATCCCGACGTCCTTAGCGCGGATCCCGCCGCGTTCTTTGGCGGCCATGTGCGGCGGATGGTGATCGAGAGCTACGTCAGCGCCGCCGGCGGGCATGTACGGTTCGGACGCGGATGGCTCGCCGCGCCAGGCAGAGGAGTCGTCGTGCCGGCCGGTGCACACCGTGCGATCGTCCAACTCGAACGCGGGGCCCATGGCGACTTTGTCGCGACCCACCTGCGCGGCGCCGCCATCCCGCGCGGCGGCGACCGCCCGCTCGCGCCCCATCGCGGAGATCGGCACGGTGCCCTGGAGCCACCTCATGAGGCGGCGCACCCGTTCGGACCCGCCCACAATGAGGTGCATCCCTGGCGGGATCGTCGCCCGGACGTTGGTCGTGCCGGCTTCATGCCGCGGCGTTTCGGATGCGCCGGCGGGGGGTGCCGGCGCGGTCGAGGGCCGCGATGACACGCAGCGTCCGAATACGGCCGAGTCCGAGTGCCCACCCCCACCGTCTTGCAAGGGCTCGACCCGGGCATCTGGATCAGCGTCCTGACGCGGAAACTCAGGCTCGGGTCTGGATCGAGCGATCCTCGGGCCAAGCCCGAGGATCACGGGTCGCCGTCCGATACCGTACCGGCCACGTTTCCATTCGTCACAGTCGCGCACACAGGGAGACACTGAAATGTGGTTGAGAATCGTCGTCCAAAATGTTCCGCGATTCCATGACCCACGTCGCGCTATCCGATCACGCGATACCGGCGGGCCGCACGGGTCCCGAGGACGGCGATCGTCTGTTGTCCTCGGTCCATCCGCCGGTCTTCCTGCATTGCGGCTGGCGCACGCGCGGCACCTGGATCTGGAACCAGTTCCGGGGATTGGACGGGGCGACTGGTTATTACGAACCCCTGGCCGAGCGATTGGCCGAACTTCAGCCAGGCGCCCCGATGGCGATCAGCGCCGAGACCTGGCCGTCGGGCCATAAAGGTCTGGACTGCCCCTATTTCGAGGAATTCCGCCCGCTGTTGCGGCCCAGAAGGATCGGCGTCCCAGGCTACCGGACGGATTTCGCCACGCGGCGGTTCTTCGCCGCCCAGGACGCCACGTTGCCGGCACCGCGCGCCTATCTGCGGGGCCTCCTGCGGGCGGCGGAGCAGCGTGATACACAACCGGTGCTGAAATTCTGTCGGTCCCTCGGCCGCATCGGTTGGATGCAGCGGAATTTCCCCGACGCGGTGCATATCGTCGTGCTGCGCGACCCGTTCGCTCAATACGCGTCGGCGTCGCGGCAATTCATCGCGAACGGGAACGGGTATTTCCTCGCGATGCCGTTGCTGTTGCTCGCGCTGCACCAGAATCAGCCGCTGGTGCGGCGCTGCCTGCGTCATCTGGACGTCCGATTGCCCGATCTGACGTCTTCACGCTCCGGTCTCGAGGCCTGCGAGGCCAGCCTGCTCGGCGGCGACCCGGAGCATTGGTATCGCGGGTTTCTGGCGTTCTGGGTCGCGGTCGCGGCCTGTCTTCCGCCAGACATCGACCTGATCATCGACAGCGACGCGTTGATCCGCGACCGTTCCTACCGGCTGCGATGCGAGATCGAACTGGCGCGGTTGACCGGACGGGATCTGGACTTCGCCGACGCGGATCCGGGCGACGGCGGGCGGCCGGACGCGCCGATCGCGCGACGCTCGGAAATTCTGCGCGCCCATACCGCGGCGGATGCCTTTCTCGCCGAGCAGCATGGGGCCGATTGGGCGGACGGACCCGTTCTGGGTCACGTCGCTCGACTGCTGGCGGAGGCCCGGTCCCTCGCTCTGGGCGCGAAGGCGACACCGTTTTCCGGTTTGGCGGCGTCCGGCGCATGGGGGATCGACACGGTGGCTCAGGTGCGCGCGGTCAGGGCGGAACAGGAACTCGCGGCGATACGGGCGTCGCGATCGTGGAAGGTCACCGCCCCCATGCGCTGGCTGCGGGAATGTCTGCGGTGATCTGTCGCGGTTACACGTGTTCCGCCGCCGCGGCGACACGCGACGCATCGGCCTGAGCGCTCTCCAGGCTGCTCACGCCGTTGAAGAACGCGTTCAGCACCACCGAGACGACCGCCGCCAGCAGGATCCCCGATTCCAGCAGCGGATGCAGCGCGTCCGGCGTGTAGCGGAAGAAACCGGGCGCCACCATCGGGATCATGCCGAACCCGGTCGAGATCGCCACCACGAACAGATTGAAGTGGTTGGTTTTGAAATCGACGTTGGTCAGGATGCGCGCGCCGGTCGCCGCGACCATGCCGAACATCACCAGGCCCGCGCCGCCGAGCACGACCTGCGGCACCGCCTCCACCAACGCCGCCATCTTCGGCAGCAGTCCGAGCGCGATCATGATGCAGCCGCCGGTCGCGGTGACCCAGCGCGACCGCACGCCGGTGACGCCCACAAGTCCCACGTTCTGCGAGAACGACGTATAGGGGAACGTGTTGAAGATGCCGCCCAGCATGGTGCCAACACCGTCGGCGCGGAGGCCTCGTGTGAGGGCTGCCTGGTCGATGGGGCGATCGGTCATTTCGCCGAGGGCGAGGAACATGCCGACCGACTCGATCATCACCACGACCATGACGATGCACATGGTGATGATCGGCACCAGGTGGAATTGCGGGACGCCAAAGCGGAACGGGAGGACGATGTCAGCCCAGGACGCGGCGGCGACTTTCTCGAAGTGCATGACGCCGAGTGCCGTGGCGAGTATCGAGCCGGCGACGATGCCCAGAAGCACCGCGACGTTGGCGATGAAGCCCTGGCCCCAACGGATCAGGCCGAGGATCACCAACAGCACGAACAGCGCGATGCCGAGGCCGGGCAATTGCCCGTACGCCGGGTTGGGGAAATCGCCGCGCACGCCATCGACGACCTTCATCATGGTCGGCAGGCCGCCTCCGGCCCAGTTGATGCCCACGCGCATCAGGGAGATGCCGATGACCAGGATGATCGTGCCGGTCACAACTGGCGGAAAAAGCGGCAAGAGCCTGCTGATGAAGGGGGCAACCAGAAAGGCGAACAAACCGGCCGCGATCACCGAGCCATAGATGCCCAGAAGTCCGACGTCCGGCGCGGCGGCCATCGACAGCATCGGCCCGACCGAGGCGAAGGTCACACCCATCATCACCGGCAGGCGAATGCCGACGCCGGGAAATCCGACCGTCTGCACCAGTGTCGCCAGGCCGCAGGCGAACAGGTCGGCGCTGATCAGGAAGGCGACTTCCTCGGGCGACAGCTTCAACGCCCGCCCGAGGATCAGGGGCACCGCGACGGCTCCGGCGTACATCACCAGCACGTGCTGTAAACCGAGCGTGAGCAGCCTCGGAGCAGGCAGGATTTCGTCGACCGGATGAACAGCCTGTTCCATGCGAGCCCCCGTTTGCGTCTGGCCGGAGGTTGCAAGGGCCATACCATCGCCCCGGGGCCATCCCCCATAGACATCAGGATAGGGCCACCGAAAGCTAAAACCTTCCCGCGAAAGGCTAAAACCTTCCCGCGAACGTCATCCTCGGGCTCGACCCGAGGATCGGCCCGCGCGGGCACATTGCCCGACTTCTGACGACCTTGGCGGGGTCGAGAGATCCTCGGGTCGAGCCCGAGGATGACGGGAAGAGGCGAACATTGTCCTCCCCTCCGGCTTATCCTGATGCCGATGGTGTCATCTCCCCTGGGCCACCGAGGCGGAACGCTTCGCCCTGCGCTGGTTCGATCCGTCCCGCGCCAACTTCCCTCTTGCCAAGCGCCGCGTCCGGGGCGATGTAGCGCTCATGTTCCCGGACCGCTGCGGTCCGGTTTCCCGACCCCAGGTCAACAGGACGCGCGCACCATGTTCATCGAAACCGAAGGCACGCCGAACCCCGCCACTCTGAAATTCCTTCCCGGGCGGGACGTCATGGGTCACTCGACCGCGGATTTCGCGTCCGCCGCCTCGGCCGCGCGGTCCCCGCTGGCGACGGCGTTGTTCGAGCTGGACGGCGTCGCGCGGGTGTTTCTCGGCGGCGACTTCATCACGGTCACCAAGACAGACGCGGTAGGGTGGGAGACGCTGAAAGCCCAGGTGCTGGGGACGATCATGGACCACTTCGTGATGGAGCGGCCGGTGATCGACACCTCGATGGCGGGCGACGACCTGTTCGATGAGGAAGACGTCGATCCGGCGGACGCCGAGATCGTCGAACAGATCAAGGAGTTGCTGGATACGCGGGTGCGGCCGGCGGTGGCGGGCGATGGCGGAGATATCGTGTTCCGCGGCTTCCGCGACGGCGTGGTGCGGCTGCACATGCAGGGTTCGTGTTCCGGGTGCCCGTCGTCTCGCGCGACGCTGAAGCACGGGATCGAGAACATGCTGCGGCATTATGTGCCGGAAGTCGTGGCGGTGGAACAGGTCGAGTTCTGAGGCGGGACGAGGGACCGGGACCCGTCAGGGTCCGGGTCGATGGACCATCGTTATTCCTGAAGTTCGCTCCTGCAGGTGCGCGGCCGCCGATGTTCCGGTCGAGCCGGACCATGACGTGGCGCCCTCGCTCCCCCGTCCTGGGCCGGCCTGACCGGAGCGGGACAACTCGCCCTCCCTTTCTCGTACTGGGCTGGCCCTGCCGGACCATCGGAGGAGGCAACACCGATAAGCGCGAGTTTCGAGCCGGACCATGGCGGCCTCCGTCCCGCGGCCCGGGCACGTCCTTGACAGCACGTTTGCGAGGAATGTCGCGGCCTCAACGGGCGCCGATCTGGCCGGGCAGCGCATAGGCGATCATCTGGTCGCTCACCTTTGGCTCCAGGATCGTATTGCCGCCCACGGCGAACGCCACATACTCCTTCCCCTTATAGCGATAGACCGCCGGCATCGATACCGCCGGAGCATCGACCCGGGCGCTCCAGAGCACCTCGCCGCTCCGCCGGTCGATCGCCCGCACCCGCGAGTCCATTGACGCGCCGATGAAGATCAGCCCGGACCTGGTGATCACCGGGGCGCCGATGGTCACCGAGCCCCAGGACAGCGGCATGTAGAAGCCCCATTTCTGGACTTCCCCGAACGGCTCCTTCCACAGCAGCTTGCCGGTATTCAGGTCGTACGAGGAAAGTGTCCCGTACGGCGGATTCCAGCACGGCATGCCAAGCCAGTTGACGAAGGTGTTCAAGTGGAATCCGTACGGCGCGCCGCTCATGGGGTAATAACCCTTCGGCGTGCCGTCCATGGTTTTCGCGTCGTAATCCCGGCGCGTCAAAAGCCGATAGATTTCGACGACGCTGGAGCTGTTGACGACATAAGTCCCGGTGGCCGGATCGACCGCTCCGCCGCCCCATTCCACCCCGCCCGCCGTCGCGGGATAGGTCAAAGTCCCCTGCAAACTGGGCGGCGTGAACCGGCCGTCGTTACGCAGGCGGTTGGCCTCGCGGCTGCAATATCCGAAACTCGCGATATCCGCGATGGTCGAGACGCCAGGCCATTCGGAGGCCACGGTCGGAACAGGCGTCGTGGTCTCGGGCTGGGTCGGGGCGCTTTGTTCGCCGGCCACGTCGGACCGCGGCACCGGCGTTTCCTCGATCGGATAAATTGGCTCGCCGGTCAGGCGATTGAGGACGTAGATAAATCCCTGCTTGGTCGACTGCACCAGCGCCGGAACGGTCTTGCCGCCGCGTTGAATATCGACCAGCACGGGCGCGGAGTTGGTGTCGTAGTCCCACAAATCGTGATGCACGAGTTGCCGGCTCCAGACCACCGCGCCGGTATCCGGGTTCAGCGCCACGACGGCGGTCACCAGTGGCAGTGCCTCTTTCCGGTCGCCGCCGTAATAATTCGGACTAGGCGAACTGACAGGCAGGAACAGCAGATTGTTTTCCGGATCGATCGACATGCTGGCCCAGACGTTGGCGGTTCCGGTGCGCGGAGCGACCTCGGGCGGCAAGGCGTTGAACGTCCATTTCAACGCGCCCGTCCGCGCGTCGACCGCGAAGACCGAGCCGGCCGGCGCCTGTGCCAGCGCCCAATCCTTGCCGGCCCACCCGATGAACAGCGTATCCTTATAGACGGTGGGCGGCTGCAGGACCGACAGCGGCCAGGTAGCGCTCATGGAGTTCCACTGATTGACGTTCAGAACGCCGTTCTGGCCAAAACCGGAGCAAGGCTTGCCGGTATCGGCATCGACCGCGTGCAGGGCGGCATCCATGGTGCCGATGTAGACGATCTTCTGGCAGGCCTGGCCCTCGACCGGGTTCGCGGCCTGCCAGTAAGCGGCGCCACGGGTTTTCAGATCGGGCTGCGTCAGCGCTTCCTTTTTGGAGTGGGTGTCGTAGATCCATTTCACCTTCCCGGTATCTGGCTCCAGCGCGAAGATGCGATAGAACGGCGTGCTGAGGTAAAGCGTGTCGTTGACGAACAGCGGCGTCGCCGACCAGACCGTTGCCGGCAGTTGGCCGCTGCCGTCGGACACGTCGCCCGTGTGCATTTCCCATGCGACCTTCAGGCCGCTGACATTCGCCGGGGTGATCTCGGCCTCGGTCGAGTATTTCCGCGCTTCCAGGTCGCCGTTGAACGTGGGCCAGGTTTGGGCGGCGGGTCGCGCCGGCGTCTGGGCTTGCGCCGCGGCCGCCATCAGGCCGGCCAGCGCGGCGGGGAGCAGCATGACGCGAGGGTTCATCCGATCGCTCCCGCGGCGCGAGGAACATCGCGCGCGGCCGGCCGCGTCCCGGGGGCGAGGTGAACGCACCAGCCGATCAGGGCGAACGCCATGAAGCCGGCCAGGACATCGGATTCCAGCATATATCCGGCGAACCCGGTGCCGGCGATGCCAAACAACAGCAGCGTGCCGATCACGATGCCGAAGGGGCGCGGCAACGGCCTGGCGACCACCAAAAGGACGGAGGCGGCCAGGATGAGCGCCGAGGAGACGATCACCAGCAGCGCGCCGCCGGTGCCGTCGATACCGCTGCCCTTCCATACGTCGTCGATGATCGATGTCATGAGGCCGGCGGCCGCGCCGCCCGCCATCATCCAGTTGCCAATTCTGGTCAAAATCGTTGTCCCTTCTCGCACGGTCGGATCGCCTCTCGTCACCGGGCAGCGGGACACGCGAGCCGGGCGTTGGACAGTTGGGCAAACACTTACGACATCGAACCAACGCGGCAGGAGGCGCGAAGTTCCGGAGTTCCGAAAATCGTTTGGCGCTCAGTGCCCGCTATCAGGGCCAGGCCCGAACATGACGATTGGGGTTTGGCCCCTTGCCGCTGGCGCCTTCGCACCGCACCATGGGCGTCTCGTTTCCTATCTCCCGGAGTTGCTCCCATGACGCTCGAGACCGCCGCGCACGACCTGTTGTTCCGCGAAGCTCGCACCCACAACAAATGGCAGGACAAGCCCGTCACCGACGAGCAAATCCACGCGCTTTACGATTTGCTGAAGTTCGGCCCGACCTCGGCTAACTCCTCGCCGGCGCGCTTCGTGTTCATCCGTACGCCCGAGGGCAAGGAGAAGCTGAAGCCCGCTTTGTCCAGCGGCAACACGGAAAAAACGATGTCGGCGCCGCTGACCGTGATCGTCGCCTACGATCCGAAATTCTACGAAAAACTGCCGACTTTGTTCCCGCATAACCTGGACGCGAAGAACTGGTTCACCAGCAACGACTCGCTGGCCGCGACCACCGCGTTCCGCAATGGCACGCTGCAGGGCGCGTACTTGATCATCTCGGCGCGGGCGATGGGCCTGGACACCGGCGCGATGTCCGGGTTCGACAACGACACGGTGGACAAGGCGTTCTTCGCCTCCAACGGCTGGCGGTCGAACTTCCTGTGCAACATCGGCTATGGCGATTGGGGCGGCGTGTTCAACCGCTCCCCGCGGCTGGACTTCGAGGAAGCGTGCATCCTCGCCTGAGGCATCTTCATGCGTGTTCTGGTGCTGGATTCCGCGTTGGCGCGGTGCTCGGCGGCGGTGGTGGTGGATGACACCGTCGCCGCCTCCCGCGCCGACACGCGCAAGCAGGGACAGGAGGCGATCCTGCCGGTGATGGCGCGGGACGTGATAGCTGAAGCCGGCGGCGCGGTTGGGATCGACCTGGTGGCGGTGACGGTCGGGCCCGGGTCGTTCACCGGCATCCGCGCGGGCCTCGCTCTGGCGCATGGGATCGGCCTCGGTCTGGGCTTGCCGGTGGTTGGCGTGACGGTCGGTGAGGCCATCGCCGACGCGTTCCCGCATCTGGGCGACCGAGTATTGTGGACCGTCACGGACAGCCGGCGCGGCCATATTTTCCTGGAACGGGACGGCGAGATCGTTTCTCTGGCCGATGAGGCGTTGCCCAATCCGGCGGGCAAGGTCGCCGTGGCGGGTGGCGCCGCGCCGCGGGTGGCGGCCCGGCTGGCGGCGCGCGGGGTGAATGTCATGCTGACGGATGCCCGCTTCGCGATGGCCCGCCACATTGCCCTGGTCGCCGAACGCCGCCACGCGGGACGTCTGACGCCGCGCGCCGCGCAGCCGCTGTATGTCGATCCGCCGGAAGCGAAACTTCCCGCCGGCGGTCTCCGGCCGCCTCCCAGCCCCGCGGGCGGGTAGGTTCTGGTGGGCGCCAGGATAGTGGCTCAGACCCCGTGGCCCGCCTGGTCGCCAGGCCCCGACCCGGTCACCTGGCGCCGCGCGTGCCGTGACAGATCACGAGGTCAAGCCCGGTGATGACGCGGAGGGTGCGGGAACCGATGCCGGGCGCCAACGACGATCCAGGCGCCGTCGAGGTCGCGACGTTCGCGCATGCCAGTGCCATGGCGGAAATTCACCGCGCCGCGTTTCGTGCCGCCGAGGCGTGGTCGCGCGACGTCATGCTGCTGCAACTGGAATTGCCGGGGACCTTCGGGCTGGTGCATCCGGCTGGCGGCATGCTTCTGGCCCGGGTGGCGGCCGACGAGGCGGAGATCCTGACCCTCGCCGTGGCAGGCGAGCAACGCCGCCGCGGTCTGGGCTTCGCGCTGCTGCGGGCGGCGATGCGGCGAGCGGCCGGGATGGGGGCGGTTTCGATGTTTCTTGAAGTCGCGGTGACCAACCACGCGGCCCGCGGCTTGTACGTCGCGCACGGGTTCGTGGAGGCCGGGCTCCGCCGCCGCTACTACTCGGACGGGACAGACGCGTTAATATTGCGCTCTACTTTGGACGCGGCGGCGACTGATTCGTGACAGAAGCTTATCGACCGATCGGCCCCGCGGGGAGACCGGCGGCTCGTTCGCGAGCGTTACGATACCGTTGACGGCGCCGAAAAAGGGCGAGCCGTAAAACCGGCCAGTCATGTGGACGAGCATTGCTGGCGGTGGCGCGGCGCCGCTCAGGCGAGTGCTCCGGTCCGACGCCGGCATCCCCGAAGCGCCCCTTAAATTTGGCGATTGGTATCACGATTGGAATTACTGGCCCTTGCGCAAAAGCAGCAGCGTTGTTCCATCGGCTTCCTGATGTTGATCGAGCACGGTGTGTCCCTGCTCGGCGGCGGTACGCGGAACGTTGCGGGTGGGTTCCTCGCCACGCAGGCGCACCAGCAAAATCTGCCCAGGGGAGAGCCGATCGAGAGCGATGCGGGTCTTGACGAAGGTCATTGGACAGAGGTCGCGGGTGATGTCGATCGTCCTGTGGGGGACGATGCCGTGCGCTCGGTCGGTGGCCGGAATGGAATCCATGATACTTGCCCACCTCATATTTACAAGAATAACCATTGCGAAACGGCCGCGGGAACACTTATATGATTGAAATCATCCGCGATAAAAGGGGCCATTCGATGGCTGACAATTCATCATCACAAGGTTCATCCTCTTCGGGTTCGTCCCCCGTTGGTGTACTGGGTCTGACCGCGCAAATCGTGTCGGCTCATGTTTCGAACAACAAGGTCGCGGCGCAGGAATTGCCTGGCTTGATTCAGCAGGTTTACCAGGCATTGAGCGGCTCGTCCGGGGGCACGGCGACGGCGCCGGTTCGTGCCGCGGCGCCGGTGGAACGTCCGAAGCCCGCGGTCGCGATCTCGAAGTCGGTATTCCCCGAATACATTGTCTGTCTGGAAGACGGCAAGAAGCTGAAAATGCTGAAGCGGCATTTGCAGACGGCGTACGGGATGACGCCGGAACAATACCGGGCGAAATGGGGGCTCGATTCGAACTACCCAATGGTGGCGCCGGAATACGCGAAGAAGCGCTCGTCGCTGGCGAAGGCGATCGGACTTGGCACAAGGCCGCGGGAAGCCCGTCGGGCCTGACGGTCGCCGGGGGCGGTGCACCGGTTTCTCCTCCGGACCCTTCCTCATAGACATCAGGATATGGCCGGCGAAGGCCAAAACCTTCCCCCGAACGTCATCCTCGGCCCGCCCAGGCACCTCGCCCGCGATTTGGTCTCCTGAGCGCGGGGATGGTACATGGTGGTCCGTCAGGCGACTCGTTTATTGTTGGGCGTCGCCTTAGCGTGTCGAGAGATCCTCGGGTCGAGACCGAGGATGACGGGAACAGGCAGACATTTTCCTCCTCGGTGGCTCAGCCCGACGCCGATGGGGAGCCGCCCGCCGGGTCCGCCCGTTGGGGTCCAATGGACAGCAACGACCGACTTCGGCTACCAGGTCTTCCCTGACGGCTCCCCGCGGAGGTCTCCGCTGGCGGCTTTCGTCGAAACCGGTCTTCCCGCCTGAGCGTATCAGCCGGGATATTCACAAGGATGCCGATGGAATCGCGCATCGAGCGCCTGTGTATCGAACGTGGCCTGAAAATGACCGGGCAACGCCGGGTCATCGCGCGCGTGCTGTCCGACGCCAGCGATCATCCGGATGTCGAGGAACTCTACCGGCGCGCGACGAAGCTCGATCAGCACATCTCGATCGCGACGGTCTACCGGACCGTTCGCCTGTTCGAGGAAAAGGGCATCCTGGAGCGGCACGATTTCGGCGGCGGCCGCGCCCGCTATGAGCCGTCCGAGGAAAGCCACCACCACCATCTGATCGACATCGACACCGGCAAAGTGATCGAATTCCAGGACGCCGAGCACGAGGAACTGATGCGTGTCATCGCCGCGCGACTCGGGTTCGACCTGGTATCGTTGCGGCTGGAACTATTCGGCCGCAAGCAAAAGCCGGCCATCGCGAAACCAGTCCCCGGCCGCCGCGCGCCGCGTCAAACGGAGGAACCTGCGAAGTGATCGCGACACTTCCCTTCCCGGAATTGCGTGCCGGCAACCTGGGTGTGCGAATCGCGACCAATCCGGACGAGGTCGATGCCGTTCAGGCGCTGCGCTACCGCGTGTTCTACGGTGAGATGGGCGCGCGGGCGGATGTCGCGACCGAGCGGGACCAACGCGATCGCGACCTGTTCGACGCGGTCGCCGACCACTTGCTGGTGGTGGATCATGAAATCGGCTCAGGGCCGGAAGGCGTCGTCGGCACCTACCGCCTGATTCGGCGCGAGGCGGCGGCGAAAATCGGCCGGTTTTATTCCGCCGACGAGTACGATATCGGCAAGATCGAGCACGCGCCGGGAAGCCTGATGGAGCTCGGCCGCTCCTGCGTTGACGCCCGATACCGCAACCGGGCGGTGATGCAACTGTTGTGGGGCGGGATCGCCGCCTATGTGTTCCACCATAAGATCGATCTGATGTTCGGCTGCGCCAGCCTGCCGGGAACTGATACGGACGCGCTCGCGGCGGAACTGACCTATCTCTATTACTACCATCTGGCGCCGTTGGCGCTGCGGCCGCGCGCCTTGCCGCATCGGTATATCGAGATGCGGCGGCTGGACCGCGATGAGATCGACCCGAAACGGGCGCTGGCGGCGTTGCCTCCGCTGATCAAGGGATATCTGCGACTCGGGGGCTTCGTCGGGGATGGCGCGGTGATCGACAAGCAGTTCAACACGACGGACGTGGCCGTCGTGGTGAAGACGGACATGGTGACCGAATCGTATTACCGCCATTACGAACGGCGGGTGCGCGATACACCGGACTGAGCATGATGAACCGCCTTCTGGCGTCGCCCCGAACCCCGGACAGGGGGCTGTCTCCAATGGGAGTCCGGACAGGCGCCGGGAAAGGTCGAAGTTATCCCACGCCGTCATGCTCGGGCTCGAC
>PLSZ01000507.1 GCA_003164305.1 Acetobacteraceae bacterium | reverse complement strand
CCTGAGCCCACCAGCCGGCCACCGGGAACCGCCCGATAAAATAAGCTGGATTGCATCGACGACACCGGGAGGCTCCACCGTGGCCGCCAATCCTTACGCCGCCTCGGTTGCGGGCTCGTTGCGCGCCAGCGCCGAAGTCCGGATTGGCTGGCGGCTGTCAGGCCGGGTCGAACTCCCGATCTTTCGACGGGATCAGGTCGTACGGCAGAGCAAATCCCGGCATCGCCTTCAGCCGGTTCGACCAGGCGAGCAAACGCGGCCAGTTTTCAATGTTCATCCCGCCCTCGGCCATGAACACCATGCGGCCCCAGCAGCCGATATCGGCGATGGTCGGGCTATCCCCGACCAGCCACTCGCGACCCGCCAACGATTTGTCGATGAAGCTCAGCGCCGCCTCGGCCGGCGGCCGGAAATACGCCATCACCGCCGGATCGACCTGCCTGAACCGGCTGTAGTGCCGGACTTTGGCGACGTTGCTGATGGCGTCGGACTCCCAGTCCAGCCACTCCCGCGCGGTCCAGCGATCCTGCTCGGTCTTGCCCTCGAAATGGCCGGCGGTCTGCGCGAGGTAGCTCAGGATCACATTCGACTGCACGATCGTCAGGCCGCGATGTCGCAGCACCGGAACCTTGCCGTAGCGATTGCGCGCCAGATGCTCGGGCTCGTTCTGCTTGCCGATCTTGAGGTTCACCGTCCGGAAACTGAACGGCAGCCGCGCCAGCGAGAGATACAGCATCGGCTTGTAAGAAGAGCTGGAAGTGAAGCTGCCATACAGGGTCAGGCGATCGTCCATGGTCGTCCTCGATTTGTTGGCGGCGACTCTGGGGGAAATCGGCGGCGGACGGAAGGGGTCAGGCCAGTTGCCGCCGCCAGATCGCGATCAGCACCGCGGCGAGGATCAACGGTGTCAGCGGGGCCTCGGTGAATGCCACGACGAAGGGCCATGCCGCGACCCAAAGAAACGCCACGATGACCGTGATCGTCGTCCCGCGTGAAGACGGTCCGGTCGCGAGCCACGCCAAAGGCGATGCGAGGAGCGCGAGATCGTAAGCGTGCAGCAAAGGACTCGCCAGCAAAGCGCATACGCAAACCACGGCACCGAGCGGTCCGGCGTCCGGCCGGAGGCGTCCGGCGATCGCGGCGGCCGCGCAAGCCAGACAGGTCGCGATGCCCTGCGCCAGGTCGGCACTGATTTCCGGCACGCCCAACAGCCGCGTGGCGCCCAGTACGCTCAACAGCTTGAATGCCTGGGCGTCCAATCCGACCCGGTCATGCAGAGCCGGCAGTTCGCGCGCCAGAGCCACCCAGGTCTCCATCCCGAACACCGCGGTGGAGACACCGATCAGCGCCAGAGCCGTCGCGCCCGCCGAGGCCACGACGACAAACCGGCCGGACGCGAGCAGAGCGAACGGCAGCACAAGGCCGAACTGCGGCTTGATCGCGAGGCAGCCCAGACAGAAACCGGCGAGCACCGGCCGCGCGTCCAGCCAGCGGAAGCCGAACATGAACAGCGCGGCCAGCAACAGCCCGTTCTGTCCGATCAGCCAGTTGCTACCGGAGAAGGCCAGCGTCAGCAGCGTGAAAACCGGCCATGCGACACTGGGCAGCAGCGGCCGAAACGCCACCACGAACAGGCCACCGGTGGCCGTCAGAAAAGCCATCCCCGAAAGTTTGACCGGCAGCAACGCCAGCGGGTAGCACAGCAAAAGATAAGGCGGTGGGTAAAAGAACGCCGCGAAACCATCATAGTGTAATATTGTTTCCTGGACAAAACGGTGGGCCGCCGGATCGTACGCGTCGGCGGGCGTGCCCCGCAGCGCCAGGAACGACGCCGACCAGAAACCGTGGAAATCCGTGGGCCAGGCCGGCAGTGCAACGGCCGTCGCGATCGCGGCGACGAACACCGCGATCAATAGCAGCAGCGCGCTCGTCCCTCGCCACCCTGGGCGCGCCAGCGAATGCGGTATCATACCGGCGGCACGATACGGCGGCGGAATGCCAGCGTCCACGAACCGCCCGGGTTCAGGCGGCTCCGGACACGCCACCCGCGTGCCGATTCAGGGGCCGCGCAGGGGTCTGACGAGGCCGGGCACCGTCCCGGCTCCGTCACGGCCAGTCTCCGACCCGACCATCGACCACCGCGCGCGCTGCTACAGATGGCCGGTTGCACACGGGGCCCGGCCATGACGGTGCGAGGGGAGCGCGACGCCAGCGAACCGCGTAACTAAGCGCGTAGGTTTACCGCTTGCTGAACTGGAAGCTTCGGCGCGCCTTCGCCTTACCGTATTTCTTCCGCTCCACCGCGCGCGAGTCACGCGTCAGGAAGCCGGCGACCTTCAGAATGCCGCGCAGATCCGGCTCGTAGTANNCATGCGCAACACCGGCCGCGCGAAATACGTCACGACCGGGCGGCCATTGACGGTGATCTCGCCTTTGCCCGGCTTGAGCCAGACGCGCGCCACGGATTCCTTACGCCGTCCGGTCGCGTAGGACCGTCCGAACGCGTCCCGCTTCGGCTCGCGCTTCGGCCTGTCGGCCGCGTCGGCCGCGGCGGTGCCGCCTTGCGCGGCGGTGGCGGCCTGGCGGGTCGCCAGAGCCTCTCTCAGATCGGCCAGAGTGCCGGTTTGGGTGCCTGACATCGCGTTCAGCCCCTCTTGTTCTTAGGATTGAGCGCGCCAACGTCCAGCGGCTTCGGCTGCTGGCCGTCATGCGGGTGGGTCGGGCCGGCGTAAACGTGCAAATGCTTCATCTGCCGCCGCTGCAACGGACCGCGCGTGATCATGCGCTCCACCGCCTTTTCCAGCACCGCCTCGGGGTTCTTCGACTCCAGCCGCTGGCGGAAGGTGCGGCTCTTGATTCCACCCGCGTAGCCGGTGTGGTAATAGAACAGTTCGTTTTCCGTCTTGTTGCCGGTGATCTTCACCTTGCCGGCGTTGACGACGATGACATTGTCGCCGCAGTCGACGTGTGGAGTGAACTGCGGCTTGTTCTTGCCGCGCAGACGGTTGGCGATGACGACGGCGAGGCGGCCGAGCACGACGCCCTCGGCGTCGATCAGCAACCAGTCCTTCTTCACCTCCGCCGGCTTCAGCGATTGGGTGGTTTTGAGCATTTTTTTATGTCGTCCGTATGGATGTGGCGCGGGTTATCGTCGAGAAAGCCTGTGCCGTCAAGGGCTTTGATATGTGGTAATATAATACCACAACAATGCTCCGGCTGAGCGATCACAACCTTGAGCCCACCGGGCAGGCGATGCATGTTATAACGAACTCACGCACGTAACCGATCGCCGAGAGGAAATCGAAATGGACGCCCAGACCGTTCTCGAAGAACTCACGGAAGACGACCTGACAGTCGAGCATGTCAGGCGGCGAGTTGACGACTGGGCCGACCGGACAGAGCAGTTTTACACGACCGTGGAGGAATGGCTTCCGGCCGGGTGGACCGCGCGGCGCGGAGCCCACGGCATCATGAATGAAGAGCTCATGCGCAAAGTGGGCGTGCCGGCACGCGACCTTCCAACCCTCGATTTGCTTCACGATGGGATGGCCGAAGTCAACCTCCGGCCATACGGCCTATGGATTATCGGCACTAACGGTCGAATAAACCTCGTCAAGGGACACGATATCTACCTCATCCTCGATTACGCGAAGACATTTGAGCCACCGAACTGGCATATCGCGGCGGCGACCGAACGCCAGACTTCCAGGCCGTTCGATAGGGGGCAGTTCGATGCACTTCTGGCGGCATGAGGTCGCTTCCCCAGATTGTCGCACCGTACGAAGAAATTGATCGCGGCTTCGACAGCGACCTCCAGGTCGCCCTGACAATTGGCGACCAGGCCGGGGCTCATCGGATCGATCAAAAGCAACTCCTCAATGATCAGGCGTATTTTGTCCTTTGCCGGGGCCAACTTGAAGCAGAAATCGACGAGGCGTGCCGTACCGCCATCGTGCGACGGGGCGCCGACCGGAATTGGGAGATGCGGCGAGGTTTCGACTTCTATGATCCGAACGATCCGAGGCTTTCCGGGCTGCCATTCGACCGGCGAGTGGCGATCGTCCTTGATCGGAATGGGGGAAGGGGCGGCCCGTGGGCAACGGTGATGTCTTATTACGCGATGCGGAACAAGGTTGCCCATGGCAACCTCGTGGCAACGCGAATTGACGTGGCGCGTGTCGTTCAGGACTTGTTTGTTATTCAGGGTGCGCTTACTCGCTAAAGTGAACTCTGTCGCGCGGACGATGTTGGTGCTCACGGCGCTTCGCCGTGGACGATCCGTCAGATGGTGTGTGCACGCTGTAGGGTGAGGCCCAGGCGCGAAGTGGAAAGGGCACGACACGCCAAAAATGGGAACCGCCGCCGTGGCTCCGTGGATATCGCGCGGCGCGGACCGGCGGTTATCGTCCAGCCAGGATGGCCGCGCGGGTTGGGCAGACGGCAAACGCCAGGTAATTTCGCCGCGCAGTCGCATTTCCTACTGGTCAGTTGACTTTTCTGACTGACCAGTTATCCCGGCCGGACCCCATCATTCCCCCACGGAGCCCACATGCCCGACGCGACCAACCCCCGCCCGGCCATCACCGCCCATTACGACGTGATCATCGTCGGCGCCGGTTTCGCTGGCCTCTACCAACTCCATCGCCTCCGTCTCCTGGGCATGACCGCCAAAGTCATCGACGCCGGCTCGGGCGTCGGAGGCACCTGGTACTGGAACCGCTACCCTGGCGCCCGCTGCGACGTCGAAAGCATGCAGTATTCCTATGCGTTCTCCGAGGAACTGCAGCAGGAATGGAAATGGCCGGAGCTGTTCTCCGCCCAACCGGATATCCTGAAATACGCCAACCATGTCGCCGACAAACTCGACCTTCGCCGCGACATTCTGTTCGACACCCGTGTCACGGAAACCCGCTTCGACGAAACCACCAGCCAGTGGACCGTCCGCACCGACGCCGGCGACACATTCACCGTCGGCTTCATGATCATGGCCACCGGCTGCCTGTCCGCCGCCCGCGTGCCGGACTTCAAAGGCCTCGGCTCGTTCAAGGGCAAAACCTACCACACCGGCGCCTGGCCGCATGAGGGCGTGGACTTCACCGGAATGCGCGTGGGCATCATCGGCACTGGCTCCTCCGCCATCCAGGCCATCCCGGTGATCGGCGAGCAGGCCGCCGACCTGACCGTCTTCCAACGCACGCCGAACTTCTCCATCCCCTCGCGCAACGGCCCGCTTCCGGACAGCTACGAGCGGCAATGGAAAGATAAATACGCCCAGCTCCGCGCCGAGGCCCGCGACACCCGCAATGGCATCATCGCCTACCCGAACGATTTCTCCGCCCTCTCCGTCTCCCCCGAGGAACGCCACCGCATCTACGAAGAGCGCTGGGCCTCCGGTGGCACCACCTTCATGGCCGCCTTCAACGACCTGATCTTCAATCAGGAGGCGAACGACACCGCCGCCGAGTTCGTCCGCGGCAAAATCCGGGAAATCGTCAAAGACCCCGCCACGGCCGATCTCCTGGCGCCAAAGGACCACCCGATCGGCACCAAGCGCATCTGCGTCGATACGCGGTATTTCGAGACCTACAACCGCCCGAACGTGCATCTGGTCGACGTCCGCCGCGCGCCCATCGCGGAAATCACCCCCACCGGCCTGCGCACCGAAAACGCCGAATACGAATTCGACGCCATCGTCTTCGCCACCGGCTTCGACGCCATGACCGGCGCGTTGACCGCCATCGACATCCACTCCACCGACAGCGCGACACTGAAACAGAAATGGGAGGACGGGCCGCGCACCTACCTTGGCCTGATGTGCGCGCATTTTCCCAACATGTTCATGGTCACCGGCCCAGGCAGCCCGTCGGTGCTGAGCAACATGCAAGTCTCGATCGAGCAGGACGTGAACTGGATCAGCGACTGCCTGGCGTATCTGCGCGACCGCGGCGTGACCCGCATGGAAGCCACCCAGGAAGCCGAGGACAACTGGGTGCTGCACGGCATCGAGGTCGCCAACAAGACGCTCTACCCCAAGGCCGCCTCCTGGTACATGGGCGCCAACATCGAGGGCAAGCCGCGCGTGTTCATGCCCTATATCGGCGGCGTCAACGCGTATCGGGAAAAATGCACCGAGATCGCCGCCAACGGCTACACCGGCTTCCGGCTGACGGGAGCCTCGAAGGTCGCTCAGGCGGCGGAATAAGCAAAGCCGCTTGATTCGAAGGACGGTGGCCGCTACACACCGCGCCTTCGTGCCGCCGGTCGGGATCGGTGGCACCAGCAAGGACAACCGACATGAAACCGGGCATCCACCCCGAATACCACGAGATCAACGTCGTCATGACGGATGGATCCACGTTCAAGACCCGCTCCTGCTACGGCAAGGAGGGCGACACCCTGCGGTTGGACATCGATCCGAAGTCGCATCCGGCGTGGACCGGCATCCAGCGCATCATGGACACCGGCGGCCAGGTNNCAGGTCGCCAAGTTCAACAAGCGCTTCGCCGGCATCGGCCTGAAAACGGGCTGATCCGCCCCGTCAGACCGATTGCTCCAGGGCGGCCTCCCGCCATCGGGCGAGCCGGACCAGGCCCAGCGCCGCCACGCATAAATAGACGGCACCACACGCCACGATCGTCCGTGTGACGCCGATCAGCGCAACCAGGCTGGGTGTCAGCATCATCGCGATGAGAACGCCCATGCAAACCACCGCCATGGTGGCGCGCATCGCGGCCGCCCGGTCGGCTGCCGCGATCCTGGTCTGACGCAACACCGCCGTCGGAATGTCCTGCATCGGGCCGCCCATCGCCCCGACCGCGGCCGCGAGCGCGAACCCGGCCAGCCGCCATTCTCCCGGCAGAAAATTCGCCACCGCCAGCAGTAGGATGCCGCACCCGGTCTGGATGTTGCCCCCCGATATCAGAAATTGCGGTCTCGCGGGCAATGCCCGGCCACCAAGGAACACCGTCGCCGCCAGGTTCCCGCAGCCATACGCCGACAGGATCAACCCGTACGAGCCCAGACCTGAACGGCCCGATGCCTCGACGCCGGCCCGCGCGATCATCAGCGGTAAACA
>PLSZ01000622.1 GCA_003164305.1 Acetobacteraceae bacterium | reverse complement strand
TGCAAGCCCTCGGTGAACCATTCCAGCACCGGCGCCAACACATCGCGGGCCTCGTCCCGGCGTCCGCGCTCCAGCAACCACCCCGCGTAACCCGTCGCGGCGCGCAGTTCCTGGGTTCGCGCCGACTGCCGCCGCGCCGCCTGCAACGCCCGCTGAAAGTCATGCTCAGCCGATGCGTCGCCCCGGCCCAGAATGCCGCGGCGCAAATGCAACTCCGCGCTCCACCAGATGCCGCCGCCGCTGGTCGCGATCTCCAGCCCGCGCTCCACCGCCGCCAGAGCACCCGCCACGTCCCCCGCCGCCTCCCGCGCGTCGGCCAGCATCGAATGCACCTGCGGCGCGTCCAGCACGACGCCCACGGTGTCCAGATCGCGCACCGCTTCCTCGATCATTTCGACGCCGGACGCGATGTCGCCATCGCGCGACCGCACCCAGCCCGAGCAATACCGTGCCCGCGCCTGATAGAACTGAAATCCCTGGTCGGTCGCCAGCGCGTCCCATTCCCGCGTCGCCTGGCGCAGATCCGCCTCCTCTCCGGCGATCGCGAAGGTGTCCCAGCCGGTCCCCAGCACCACCGCCAGCGAACGGACATGCCCCAGCCCGCGCGCGCGCTCGATCGCCAGCCGCGCCTCCGCGACGCCGGTATCAGGAAATCCCATTAGCGCATCGAGCCGGGCGCGAAACATCGTCAGCACCGAGATCGGATCGAGCCCCAGTGCCTGCGCCGCTCCGGGGAAGTCGATCGGGCGCCAGGCTTCCAGCGTATCGTGGAAGATGGTCCGCGCCTGCACGATCTCCCCCTGATACACCCGGCAAATTCCGTTCGCGATCGCACCGAGCGTGGCGATCCCGGCATTGCCTCGTTCGCGTCCCAACGCCAGCAACTCGTCGCTCAACGCGCGGACGGAACGGAAATCGCCCAGATACAACTGGTGCACGTAGTAACCGAACAATGACCGCGCCAGCAACGGATCGCGCAACTTGTTCTCGGGCTTGACGATGCGCGCCAGCTTCACCGCCTCGGCCCAGGCCGCGCCGGTTTCGGGGGAAACGTAGAAGCGCAGGGCGCCGAGCACTTCGCCCAACGCGAGGTGATACCGCGTGCGCCACGCCAGCGCGTCGGGAATATCCGGGTTGTCCTCCGCGAGTTTCAGCCCGCGGGTCAATTGGGCGTGCGCTTCCGACATCGCCCCGCGACCCGCCGTTTGCTCCGCCGCCGCCAGGAAATATCGCACCGCTTGCGCGATCAGTCCGGCTTCGGCGCAATGATGCGCGATCAGCGCGGGATCTTCCCGAATTGCGTCGGCGTCTTTTTCCAGTACAGTAACGATCGCCGCGTGCAAGCCGGACCGCCGCGGCCGCAACATGCTTTGGTACGCGGTGTCCTGCACCAGAGCGTGCTTGAACTGATACGTGGTTTCCGCGCCCTCGCCCCGCTGGGAGGCCAGACCCGCCGCGACCAGTTGCTCCAGCCCTTCGTTCAGCGCGTTGTCCGGCAAATCGGCGATCGCCGCCACCAGATCGTGCGGAAACAACCGTCCAACGACCGAGCCGATCTGCGCCACCGCCTTGGCCGACGGCAGGCGGTCCAACCGGGACAGTAACGAGGCCTGCAAACTGTCCGGCACCAGCGCCGACGCCAGCGCGTCCATCTTCAGCCCGGATTCCAGGACCGAGCGTGTCAGTTCCTCAATGAACAGCGGCACGCCGTCGCTGCGCGCCACCAGCCGTTCGATCAACGCCCGCGGGATCGCCGTCGCCGCCAGCCGCATCGCGATCGCCGCCGTTTCCTTGGGCGGCAACCGGTTGAGCGTCATCACGCTGACGCCCGCCCGTCCGGTCCACGGACTGTCGAACTCCGGCCGGTAGGTCAGCACCAGCAACACCGGCAGCCGTTGAACCAAATCGAACTGATAATCCAGCAGTTCGCGCGATGTCGGATCCGACCAGTGCACGTCCTCGGCGATCACCAGCACCGGCTGCGCCTGCGCCAGCGTGGTGAACTGGCGGGACAATGCCGCGAACGTCGCCTCCTTCCGCCGTTGCGCCGACAATTCCAGCCTCGGCATCCCCGGCTCCAGCGGCAGCGACAGCACGCCGGCGATCAGCACGGCGTCCTCCGGTGAGGTGCGCGGCGTCAGAATCCCGCGCAGTTTCGTCCATTTCTCCGCCGCCGTGTCGCCGCGAGCGAACCCGGCCGCGTGCTCGAACTGGCCGATGAACGGCGCCAGCGGCGTGTCGCGCCGGTGCGACAGGCAGAAGTAGCGCAGCCGGATATGTGGCTGGCCGTGCAACTGCTCATCCAGCGCGGCGACCAGACGGGATTTGCCGATCCCCGGCTCGCCGGTGATCATCACGACGTTGCCGTGCCCGGACTTCGCCTCCCGCCAGCGGCGCAGCAGCAGGCCCAGTTCCTCGTCGCGGCCGACGAAGGGGGTCAGACTGGTGCCGTGCAGCGCCTCGAACCGGCTGAGCATTCCCGTCTCGCTCAGCACGACCCAGGCCGGCGTGGGACCGCTCAGGCCGGCCAGTTGCTGGTCGCCGAGGTCGCGCACCTCGAACAGCCTCCCGATCATCTGCCGCGTGCCGGCGTCGATCACGGCGGTGTCCGGCGCGGCCACCGCCTGCAGCCGGGCGGCACGGTTCGGCGTCTCCCCGATGGCGGTGTATTGCAGCGAGTCGTTGGCGCCGATGCGTTCGCCGATGACCACGAGGCCGGTGGCGATGCCGATCCGCACCCGCGGCCGCTCACCCCGGATCAGTGTGCCGCCGATCGCGGCGATGATGTCCAAAGCGGCGCGGACGGCGCGTTCCGGGTCATCCTCACGCGCCTGTGGCCAGCCGAAATAGATCAGCACCCCATCGCCCAGATAGCGCGCGATAAACCCCCCATAGCGCGCGGCGATTTCGTTGACCCGGTCCTGGTAGTCGCGGATCACGGCGCTGAGATCCTCCGGGTCCAGGCGCGCGGAGAGCGCCGTCGAACCCACCAGATCGCAGAACATGACGCTGACCTGGCGCCGCTCCGCCAGCGGTTCGGGCGGCTGTTGCGCCGGCGCCGTTGGCGGAGGGAGCTCGCGTGTGGCGGCGATGGCGTCCAGCATCCGGCGGCGATGCCCCACCGAGACGACCCCGATGTCGCGCAGATCGTCCGCGGTCAGCGTCGGCAGCAGGTCCACGGTGACGTCATTCGCTTCGAACGCGGCCGCGTAACGCACCAGGCCGAGCCCTTTGAGCCACGTTTCGATTTTCATCGTTACCCCGGAACGGAGGGTCTTTCGCCCTGCCCGTTCGTCCAGATTGCGCCGGGCGAGTCGCGGTGTCCAGCAAGCGACAGGGTCCGCACCAGTTCTCAGTTTGACCGCCGCGCGTCCCGCATCGTCATGCCGGGCCTGGCCCGAGCATCACTCAACTCACATCCGTTGTTGATTTTCCACAATATTTCCGTCGTTCGCGTGTCGGCGGATGATCGGGTCAAGCCGGAGCATGACGTCGAACGGGCAACGATCCGCCAAAATGAGAACTGGTGCAGGGTCTGGCTGCCGCATCCGGTGCCGTGTCCACCGCGCGCATCGCGCGATGTTCAGAAGTTAATTGGCGTTCACGGGAACTCCATGCGGGCTCGCGACCTTTTCCTCAGTGTTTCGAATGACGAGGGAATTGCCATGAAACAACTTCTTTATACCGGGCTGGCTTGTACTGGGCTTGCCCTACAGCTTTGTGCCGTATCGGCTTTCGCGCAGTCGCAGCCCTTACCGTCGGCGCCCGTGACCACCCCTCCCGCGGCGGGCGCGCAGCCACCAACCGGCGGCCCATCCACGCCGCCGATGACCGAGCCCGCGAATGCCATCCAGAAAAGTGGCTCCACGGACAACAGCGGTTCGATCAAGAGCAGCGCCGTCGATAAGGGCGGCGTAAGCCCAGGGGCGAACTCGTTCACGGAGGCGCAGGCGCGGAGCCGACTGCAGAGGAACGGCTTCGCTCAGGTATCGGAACTGACGAAGGATCAGGACGGTATCTGGCGAGGATCGGCGGCCAAAAACGGATCGCTGATGCACGTCGCGGTCGACTACAAAGGCCATATTTCAACCAATTGAGGACGGCGCCGGCGGGCTGCTTCCGGATTAGCGAGGTAATGCAATGACCCAGACCATCACGCGTCTTTACGATAGTTACGATACCGCGTTGCAGGCGACCTTGTCGTTGAAGGAGGCCGGGTTCGGCGATCGCGACATCAGCCTTATCGCGAACCGCTCGGCCACGCCGTACGTCCAGGATCGGCCCTACGCGGAGACCAGTGCCGCCGCGGACGATGCCGGCACGGGCGCCACGTTTGGCGGTGCCATTGGCGCCGCGGCTGGGCTGATGGCCGGCATGGGCGTGCTGGCGATCCCCGGCATCGGGCCGGTCGTGGCGGCCGGCTGGTTGGCCTCGACCCTGGCGGTCGGCGCGGCGGGCGCGGTCGCGGGTGGCGTGACCGGCGGCATCGTCGGCGCCCTGACGGAAACCGGAACCACGGAAGAAGAAGCTGAGGTCTACGCGGAGAGCGTTCGGCGCGGCGATACACTGGTGACGGTGCGCGTGCCCGATGACCGCGTGATGGACGCGAACCGCATTCTGTCGCGCTACCGGGCCGTCGATGCCGCGGCGCGGGAGGCCGAATATCGCGGCGCGGGATGGGAGCGGTTCGACGAGGCGGGCAAGCCCTATGTGTCCGATCGCCGGGACGCGGTGTCGCCGACCGGTTTGCCTCCGGATCCGCTGCGCTGACCGGGGCATCCCCGGGAGCGTCCATGGCATGAGAAAAGCCGCCACCGGGATCCCGGTGGCGGNNTTGTCCGTGTTCAAGCCGTGAAGGGCGGCGGAATGATCGGAGGGCTCTCCCCCTGGTCCGGTTGCGGCACCAAAGGGGGCACCTCCTCAGGGCGGGTGGGGATCGGATCGGGCGGCGTGATCTCCGGGCCCGGCCGCGGCGGATCGACTGTCGGCGGTGGCGGCGGCTCTGTACTGGGCGGAATGGCCATCGGGATATCTCCAGATGAAGGGCCGACTGTTATCGGCGCAGCAACGGGTCTTCGCCGTGGCTGTGCTTCTTCCCTTCAGCCTCCGCGCGTTTCA
>PLSZ01000618.1 GCA_003164305.1 Acetobacteraceae bacterium | reverse complement strand
GTCAGGTTGTCGGTGAACGTCGTCGTGGCGGCATTCAGCACCGCGCCGGTCAGCTCGATGGTGTCGTGCGTGCCGATCTGCAGAATGCCGGGCCCGTTCACCGAGACCGAGCCCTTGATGTCGGCGGTACCGCCGCCCACCACGGTGCCTTGCACAACCTCGGTTTGTTTGCCGGATTTACTGCCGTTCGACAGGATCGTGCCCTCGAGCAGGATGAAGTCGGAGGCGACCGTGCCGAACCCTCCCGTGGTACTGCCGCCGTTTTCGATATAGACGGTCGGGTCGAGCTGACCTCCTTCCAGCACCACGTCGCCCTGCAGGTTCACCACCGACGCGTTGATCACGGCGCCCGGTCCCACGGTCAGGTCGCCGGTCCCCAAAGCGGTGCCGATGTTGAGTTCGCCGCTGACGGTCAGCGTGCTGGCGCCGGACACCACCAACGCGCCCGAACTGTCCCCCTGAGACCCGATGGTCAACGATTGCGCCGAGAACGACGCGCCGTTCAGCACCGACAACACCCCGGTGCCGTCATCGGCCACCGTGGCCGACCCGGTCACGATCAGTTCGGTTCCCGCCCCGGACAGCGTGATGTCACCGACCGCGGCGGAGCCATTGCCGGTGTCCAGGGACGCGGCCGAAACGGCGCCTCCGCCGCTGATGTTCAGCGCGCCGGAGCCCGCCACGCCGACATCCAGCAGCCCGCTCACCTGCCAGTTCGAACTGGCGCCGGTGACGTTGACCTCGGAGCCAGAGGCGCTGGCGGTATTGGCGATGACGCCGCCCAATGTGGTGAGAACGGTGCCGCCGTTGTCGATGGCCAGGACGCTCAGCACAGTGTCGCCGACCACCAGCGAACCGGTTTCGTTCAGCTCGGAGGCGAGGCCGGTCACGGTAATGCCGCCGGTGCCGGTGGCGTTCGCCGCCAATTGCGTGCCGGCGGCGCTGGACAGGGTTTGCGTCTCGCCCTGGCTGATGACGGTGGCGCCGGGCGCTCCGGTCGCGGTGACGACGGCGTTGCCGATGGAGGTCGCGACGGCGAAGGTCAGGCCGCCATAGAGTTGGGTTGGATCCAAGGCCAGGTCGATCGCCGCGCCGGCGGATTGCTGGATCGCCAGCGTGTCGCCGTTGACGATTGCGGCGGACGTGGCGTCGGCGATCCCGGTCAGGCTGATCTGGCCGCCCCCGCCAATGCCGTCGATCTGGCCGGCGAAGCCCGCGGGCGCGATCGCCAGCAGGCCGGTGCCGGCGAACGCGATCGTTTCGGTGGCGGAGACGCTGCCGGTGACGGTCAGGGTACTGTCGCCGCCGAGCAACACGTCTCCGGTGCCGGTCAGCGAGGCGGCGGTCAATGTCGCGGCGTTCTCCTGGATCAGGCTGTTGTCGATCAGGGCGCCCGCGCCGGTCAGGCTGCCGTCGAACAGGGTCAGCGCGCCGCTGTCGGTCAGCGTCGTCCCGGCGATGAGTGTGTTGGCGCCGGTCAGCGTCCACGACGCGCCGGCATCGACCGCGATCTGGGCGAAGTCGATGAACTGGGAGCCAAGACCCGAAAGCTGCCCGGTCGTGGCGCCGGATGCGAGTTCAAGCGTGCTGCTCGCGGTCGCGCCGATCGTGTTGCCGCCATTGACGAGGCCGGAGAACGCCGCGCCCGGATCGACAATCACCCGGTTGGTGAAGCCGGAGGACAACGCCACGGCCGCCGTCGCGCCACTGATCGTCCCCGCGTTCGTCACCGTCCCCGCGCCTTCGATCAGAATCCCGTCCTTGGCGCCGCCGATCGTGCCGCCGCTCTGATTGGTGACGCTGCCGCCGGCGGCGAACCGCACACCGTAGGTGCCGGTTCCCACGATGTCGCCCGCGTTGACGACCGTCCCGGCGGTCCCGCCAACGCTGATCCCGATCGCCGCGCCGCTGATCGTGCCAGTGCTGAGATTGCTGACGCCGCTGCCGCCCGCGAGCAGAACACCGTCATTGACGGCGCCGGAGATGAGACCCGCGTTGGTGACGCTGAACGCGGCGCCATGGACATAGACGCCGCTCGCTCCGGTGATCGTGCCGGACGCGGCATTGGTCAGATTGCCCGCGCCTTGCTGGTAAACCCCCGCCGCGTGCGTGCCCGCCAGAGCGCCGCTCAGCAGGCCGCCATTGACGACATTCAGCGAACCGGTCGAGAAGATCGCGTAATAGGCGCTGACCGTCGCGCCGCCGGCATTTATAACTGTGGCAATCCCCCTGTTCAGGACGCCGTGAAAATCGGCGCCTGGAAAATCGGGGCTTGTATCCGGGGCGACGATAACGCCGTCGTTGATGACTGTCCCCACGCCACTGGGAAGGTTGACGCCATTCTGCCGTCCCTCGATCGTGCCGGAACTCTGGTTGGTGACGGCACCACCGCTGTTGAGCCAAACCCCGACGTTGCCAGTACCCAGGATGGTGCCCGCGTTGGTGACGGCGCCGAGGCCGCCATTGATGTAGACAGCTTCAGCGCCGCTGATCGTGCCGCCGGCCTGGTTGGTGACGCCGCCGCCATCGGACAGGTTAACGCCGTTTCGGCTGAGCCCCGCGATGACGCCCGCGTTGGTGACAGCCAGGACCCCGCCAAGGCCATAAACACCGCTCGCCCCGGCGATCGTGCCGGAGGCGGCATTGGTGACCGTCCCGGCGCCATCCTGATAAACGCCCGCCGCGTGCGTG
>PLSZ01000479.1:5233-7436 GCA_003164305.1 Acetobacteraceae bacterium | reverse complement strand
TGAGCGGGCCGATCCTCGGGTCGAGGCCGAGGATGACGTTCGCGGGAAGGTTTTGCCTTCGCCGGCCTTAACTTGATGCCTATGGGGATCGACCGGGCCATCGGCTGGAACACATCGGTGAGAACGAGTTGGGGAGAACGATGGAACGGCCGAGCCCGCCCATGACGACGAACGGATGCCGGCCCAGATTAAATCTTACGGAACAAAGCAAGAATTCCGCTGAATTAATCCGGCACGTTCTTGTGGGGAATCCATCCGCTTTCTTAAACCCGGACACCCAGTGTCCGCCGTGCCGCGAGATTTTTCGCGCCAGAACAGTCATCACCCTTGTCGTGGGGGAATTTCCCATGCTATCCCATGTCAACCCATGGATGCATCACAAGTTCCCACATCATCCGTGGCGGTTCCGCATTTGGTTGCCCGGCGGACAACCAGGTCAGGCTGCTTCAATCGACTTTCCCGCCGCGCCTTCCGCTGACGTGACGAACCGATCCCAGCGGGTAGCTCCCAAAGGGGTAACTCAAGGAACGGCCAGGGGGGTGGCCATAAGCGAATGGCTCTGTTCAACGGAACCTATGTGCAGAATTTCGATGCGAAGGGCCGGGTCTCCATCCCCGCCTCGTTCCGCGCCGCTCTGCGCGCCGGCACCGTGAACCCGATCCCGCCATCCGAGGGCCAGGTTAGCATTCCGTTGGTGTTGCGGCCATCGGAAAAGGCCAACTGCATCGAGGCGCTGACCGAAGTGAAGCATCAGGCGCTCGTGGCCGAACTGGAAAAGCTCGATCCGCTTAGCGAAGAATACGACGCGCTCGCCACCGTGCTGTTCGCCGACGCGTGGCCGGTGGAGACCGATCGCGAAGGCCGCGTGATCGTTCCCGAAGCGCTGCTGTCCCATGCCGGCATCGCCCGCGCCGGCACCGTCGCCTTCGTCGGACTGGGCACCCGCTTTCAACTCTGGCATCCCGACAACGTCTCCGGCCGGAAAGCCGAGGCGCAGGCCGCTTATCGCGAGCGCAGCTCTCGCCGGCGCGAGGTGGCCGCATGAAGTCGCCGCGCGATAACGCCATGTCGAAAGCCTTCTCGCATACTCCCGTGATGCTGACGGAGATGTTGGCGACGCTCGCTCCGCGCGATGGCGCGGTGTATCTCGACGGCACCTTTGGCGGCGGCGGTTACACGCGAGCGATCCTCGACCACGCGCGATGCCACGTCTGGGCCATCGATCGCGATGAGACGGCGATCGCCCGCGGTGCCAGCCTGGCGGCTCAGTATCCGGGCCGGTTGCATCTGTTGCACGGCCGCTTTGGCGACATGCTGACGTTGTTGACCGATGCCGGCGTGCACGCGCTGGACGGCATCGTGCTCGACATCGGCGTGTCGTCGTTCCAGATCGACGATCCCTCGCGCGGTTTTTCTTTCATGGGCGACGGACCGCTCGATATGCGCATGGGACGTTCGCATGAACCGGCCGTGGGAAATCATGGGAGCGGCCCGGAAACAAACCGCGAACCGGCCTCGGACCGCACCGCCGCGACGCTGGTGAACACTTTGTCAGAACGGGATCTCGCCGATCTGCTATATCAACTCGGCGAGGAGCGTGCGTCGCGCCGGGTCGCGCATGCGATCGTATCCGCCCGCGCCGAGGCGCCGATTGTAACGACCGGACGTCTCGCCAGCATCATTCGTGCCGTACTTCCGCCGGATAAATCTGGCCATCATCCCGCCACACGATCGTTCCAGGCCCTGCGGCTGTCCGTGAACGACGAACTGGGAGAGATCGAGCGCGGTCTCGCCCAGGCGGCGCGGCTGGTGGGACCGGGGGGGCGGATCGTGGTGGTGTCGTTTCATTCGTTAGAGGATCGTATCGTCAAGCGCTTCATGACCGAGGTCTCCGGCCGCACTCCCGCTCCATCGCGCCACGATCCCCGTGCTTTGGGGTTGGGCGGCCTGACGTTGGGCGGCGCGCCATCGGCCCGGTTTCGCCTGATGACCCCGAAAGCGCTGAAACCGACAGCCGCCGAGGTGGCCGCCAATCCGCGCGCCCGCTCGGCAAGGCTGCGCGCCATCGAATGCCTCGCGGTGGCGGCATGAGCGATGTTCCTGGCCGACACCCAATGAACGAGGCACCTGACGCGCTGGCCACGCTCGTCATCCCCGGGCGTGATCCCATAGGCGCTGAAATAGCACGGCGAGCGGCGTGGCA
>PLSZ01000479.1:0-5198 GCA_003164305.1 Acetobacteraceae bacterium | reverse complement strand
GACCCGGGGATCCATCCAGGCACCGCGCCGCGATCGGGCCCCGGGTCAACCCCGGGCATGACGAGAGTGGCACCACGACCTGACGCGATAATCGTCGGGCGTCGCCCTGGCGTCCCCTGGCTCACCTTCCGCCGGTGCGTCCCATCGTGCGCGGCGTTCCCCATCAACCCATCGGTGATCTCATGATCAGACCCATCACGGTGATCTGCTGGATCCTGGCGCTCAGCGCGGGCCTCTACCTTTACCGCGCCAAGCACGAAGTCGAGTTGATGGACAAGCACATCGAACAGATCGCCAAGGAAACGAACGACATCCGCGCCGAAAGCCGCCATTTGCTCGACGACTGGATCCGCCTGGGCGAGCCGGAGCAGTTGCACAAGTATTCCGATGAATACCTGGGCCTCAAGACCATCGCGCCGACCCAGTTCGCCCGCCTGTCCGATCTGCCGGCCCGGCTGCCGGCGCCGCAAGCCGATCCTGTGCCGGATCCGGCCGACATGGTCGCGCAATCGTCCGCTCCGGCCGACGCGCAGGCTGTCACGGCCACCGACGACATGCGGCAGGCCGACAGCGACGACTTGCCGGTGCCGCCGATCCCGCCCGTCACGCTCCCGGAGGGAACGCCGCTGCTGACCTCGGTGTCGCTCCCTGGCGTGACCGTGCCGTTGCAGGCGAGGCCGGTCACGCCGCGTACCGCGGCCGCCGCCGAACCGGAGCAGAAGCCGCGCCCGGAGACGCATCTCGCGGATGAGCCACGGGCTACTCTCGTCCCGCGGCAGCCCGTCTCGAATGCCCAGGCCGCCAATGCCCAGGCTGGCAATTCTCAGGGAACCACGGCCCAGAGCGCCGACGCGGGCACCGCGCAGCCGCGCGATCCGCCTCTGTTGCAGGCCCCAAGAGCCCAGGCCGCGGCGTCGCCGCAGGCGCCACGGACACAGCCGGCGGCGGCGGGATGGCAGCCGGAGCGGCAACAACCGGCGCAGTCCGTGCCGCCATCCCGGCAGCCGTCTCAGACTCAGGGATCGCCCCCTCAGGGTCTGCCTCCGTTGCAGGCCCAGGATACGCGGCGTCCGGACGTAACGGCGCAGCGGGGGCCCGCGCAGACGTATGCGGCACAGCCGGTCGGCAAGCCGATCCCCTGGAACACGGATAATCGCGTGACCGACTCGCGCGGCACCGATGCGCGGCGCGACGCGCAGCCGAGGCCGGCCGAAGCTCAGGTGCCGGCGCAGCGGCCGATGCAGGCCGCGGCCGCCCCAACCCAGTATTCCGGCGGGCAATACCCCGGCGGCCAATACGCTGGTAGCCAAAACCCCGGTGGGCAATACGCGCCTGGACGCTATCCCGCCGCGCAAACCCAGACAGGCTCCTTACTCGGGACGTCGTCGCGGCCGCCGCTGCCGTTGCCGCTGCCGGCGCCCACGCCGGTCAGCGCCTCGTATCCGCGGCCATATCCGGCGCCGTACCCCGCGCCTTATCCCAACGCTTATCCCGCTCCGTATCCCTACGCGCCGGGACGCTGAGGGGCCGCGATGACCGCGTCCGATCCGCCACTCACCCCCCCGGGCACCCCCCCGGGCACCCCCCCGGGCACCCCTCCGTCCGATCCGCCCGCCGGCGCTGGCTCCGGCGGGTCGGCGTTCGGTGCCCGGTTCAACCGGCTGCGCATGCGCCGGGGCGCGCCGCCCCAGGACGCGGTGCTGCGCATGGAGCATTTCCATGTCACCGCCGCCGAAAAGCGCCGCCGCGAAGTCATGGAGCGCAGCCGCGGCCGCCTCGTCATCGCCGCCGGCCTGTTCGCCGCCCTTTTCACCATCGTCTCCGGCCGCGTCGCCTGGGTCACCGTGATCCGTCCGGTGAACATGAAGATTGTACGGGAAACCATGCCGCCGGTTGCCCGCGGCCCGCTGAAACCGATCACCGAGACCGTCATGCCCGGCCAGCGCGCGATGATCGTCGATCGCACCGGCCAGCCGCTGGCGATTTCGCAGCCAACCCGGGAAGCGTTCGCGGATCCCTCGGCGATCGGCGACGTGGCCGACGCGGTGCGCAAACTGAAGACCGTGCTGCCGCGGCTGGACATCCAGGAGACGATCAAGCGGTTGTCGGACACCAGCAAGAAGTTCGTCTATATCGAGCGTCAGATCACCCCCGACGAAGAAGCCCGCATCAACAACCTGGGCATTCCCTCCGTCGATTTCCGCCAGACTCAGCAGCGCAACTACCCGCTCGGCCGGGTCGCCGCGCATGTCGTCGGCGGCGTCGACATCGACCAGAACGGCGTGGCGGGCGTGGAACTCGCGTTCGACAAGCGCCTGCGCGACAGCGGCGATCCGCTGAAGCTGTCGATCGACATCCGCATCGAGAACGTGGTGCGCGAAGAATTGCTCGCCGCCAAGGAAGAATTCGGCGCGATCGGCGCCTGCGGCATCGTCATGGACGTGAACACCGGGGAGGTCCTGGCGCTGGTCTCGTTGCCCGATTACGACGCCAACGACTTCCGCGTGGCGCCGGTGGACGACCGCTTCGACCGCGCCATCTCCGGCCGCTACGAGCCCGGCAGCACGTTCAAATTGCAAACCTTGTCGATGGCGCTGGACAATAACGTGGTGCACATCTGGGACACCTTCGACGCCCTGAACCTGATCCATATCGGCCGCTTCACCATCACCGACTTCGAGGGCAAGCACCGCTTCCTCGCGCTGCCGGAGGTGCTGGCGTATTCCTCCAACCTCGGCGCCGCCCGCATCGCCCACCTCGTCGGCGGCGAACGGCAGCGCGCCTGGCTGCGCAACATGGGCATGTTCCAGCGCGTGCCGATCGAATTGCATGAGGCGGACCGCCCGCAGTTCCACTCCGAAGCGGCCTGGGGCGAGGCGGTGAATTACACGGTCGGCTTCGGCCACGGCATCTCGGTCACGCCGCTGCATGTGGTGGTCGGCACGGCGGCGGTCGCCAACGGCGGCATCCTGCTGAAGCCGACGATCCTGGAGCAGGACCCTGGGACGTTGCCGGAAGGCACGCGGGTGATGCAGACCTCGACCTCCAACGTGATGCGCCGGCTGATGCGCCTCGTGGTGACGTCGGGCTTCGGCAAGAAGGCCGAGGTGCCCGGCTACTTCCCCGGCGGCAAGACCGGCACGGCGGAGAAGAACAGCGGTCACGGCTATAAGAAGCACGCCAACGTCTCGGCGTTCATGAGCGTGTTCCCGATGCAGGCGCCGCGCTTCGCGGTCTACATGATGCTCGATGAGCCGCACGGCAACGCGTCGACCGGCGGTTACTCGACGGCCGGTCAGGTGGCCGCCCCCGCCGCCGGAAGGGTGATCTCCCGCATCGGACCGATCCTCGGCCTGATGCCCGACATCCGCGACGCGCCGGAAATCGAGCAGGCGCTGGCGATCCCGCTGCAACCGCCGCGCGGCATGACCCTGGGCCCAATCCAGGTCGTCGAACCGCGGACCGATCCGGCGTTCCATCCGCCGTCGGTGCTGCCGGCGCGGATTCCGGTCGGGCCGCCGCAACCCGATCTGATGCATCGAACCGAAGGGACGCCGATGGCGGCTCCAACGGGCGCCGCGACCGGGACCACCGTGGGGATTCCGGTCGCTGCTCCGGCGCCGCGACCGGTCGCTCCGGTTCCGCCGGTCCCCCAATCCGCGCCGCCGCGTCACGCGCGGACCGAGGCGGTGTCGCGTCTCGTGCTGCCGCGCGCGCCGCTCGCGCGGCAGCCGGGCGCCCAATCACCGATCGCCGTGCCGGCGGCGGGTTCGCCGGGGGGCGGCTTCGGCGGCACCCCATCCCTTGGGCCTGGATCGCCCGTTGGCCCGTCGCTCCCCGATTTATTGCACCGGACTCAGATCGAGCCGGTGGGTCCCTTGCCACTGCCGGGCCGCCCCTCATCGGCCCCCGTGGTGGTCCTGTCATCGGCGTCGTCCATTGCTCCTTAGCGATATCTACCGGCAGATCCTGGCCTTTCCCGGCTCCTCCCGGCCACTGCCGCGGGTGGTGGCGGGCCTGGAGATCGCGCGCGTGACCTCGGACAGCCGGCGGGTCCGGCCGGGCGATCTGTTTGTCGCGGTGCCGGGCGTGTTCGTCGATGGCCGCGACTTCATTCCCGACGCGGTGCGCAACGGCGCCGTCGCGGTGCTCGCGCCCCCTGGCACGTTCTGGCCGCCCGAAGTGCCGCCGCGCGTGTTGCTGACCGACCCGGAACCGCGCCGTTTGCTGGCGCTGATCGCCGCCGTGCTGGCCGGCGTGCGGCCCGAGACCGTGGTCGCCGTCACCGGCACCAATGGCAAGACCAGCACCGTCGAGTTCCTCCGCCAGCTTTGGACGTTGGATGGAAATCGCGCCGCCAGCGTCGGCACGCTCGGCCTTAACGCGCCCGGCTATGAGCCCGGTCCCGGCCTGACCACGCCCGATCCGGTAACCCTGGCGGAAATCCTGTCCAGCCTGGCCCGTCACGGCATCCAGCGCGTGGCGATGGAGGCGTCGTCGCACGGGCTGGACCAGTTCCGGCTGGACGGCGTGCGGCTCGCCGCCGCCGGGTTCACCAACCTGACCCGCGACCACCTGGATTATCACGTCACCATGGCGGCCTACCGCGCGGCGAAATTGCGGCTGGCGGGGGCGTTGCTGCCACCGCGCTCCCCGTTCGTCGCGCATTCCGACATGGACCCGGTGACGCTGGAGGCTTTGCGCGGCGTCGCCATCACCCGTCGCCTGGCGTTTCACACCGTGGGCATGGCGGGCTCCCTGTTCCGCCTGATCGAGGCGGTGCCGCGTCCCGACGGCCAGGACCTGACAATGGAAATCGGCGGCGCCCGGCGCGAGGCGCGGCTGAATCTGCCGGGCCGGTTCCAGGCCGACAACGCGCTGCTCGCCGCGGGTCTCGCTTACGTGTTGGGCATGGAGCGGGCGTTGGATTTGCTGCCTCGGCTCGGCGGCGTGCGCGGCCGCATGGAACTGGCCGCGCGGCTGCCGAACGGGGCCGCCGTATATGTGGATTACGCGCATACACCGGACGCGCTGGAACGGTTGCTGACCGCGCTGCGTCCGCACACCGAGGGCCGGCTGCATATCGTCTTCGGGGCTGGCGGCGACCGCGACCGCGGCAAGCGCCCGCTGATGGGCGAGGTCGCGGCGCGGCTGGCCGACCGCGTCATCGTCACCGACGACAACCCGCGCGGCGAGGA
>PLSZ01000350.1 GCA_003164305.1 Acetobacteraceae bacterium | reverse complement strand
AGCACGGCGGTTTGCGCGTCCGTCAGCTCGGCCGCGTCGCACGGCGTCACCTTGAACCCGTCCCGCGCCACGCGGACCGAGAAGGTGATCGGGCCGTCGGCGTCTTCGGCCAGCGGTTCCATGGTGATGCGCGGCTCATCCTCCAGCGGCGCGCCGTCGATGCGGCCCTGTTCGTCTTTCGGATCGACGACCTGAACCGCGCCGGATTTGCCGACACCCTTCAGGTTCGCATGTTTCTTGCCGCGAAAGACCGAGTCAGGGTTCGGCCGCCAATGCCGGGACTCGACCATTACATAGGGCGCGGTCACGCCGATTTCGACTTTCTTACCGTCATGTTCGCAGTTCAAATCGGGATGGATGCGCAGCGTGACCGGAACGATCAGATTGCCGGAGTTATCGGGCGTCGGCTGGCTGACCTCCAGGTCGACGATTTCGGCGACATCGCTGAATGGCGTTGACTCGATGGTACGCGGCGGCGATGGCGGCGGCGAGGCCTCGACCGCCTTCAGGCCGCCCGCCAGCCGCCACGCATCGTGCATCGCTTTCCTTGTCGCCGCGAATTTCGGGATGTCGCCGAAAAAGACTTTCAGCAACGGAATGATGTTCTTCGCCGGCCAGGATTCTCCAGGTCCCGCCATGTCCGCACCGCAGCTTCCGCCATCGACGCCCTGTCGGCGAAGCGCACATTACTCCACCGTTCCCAATGCTGCATCGGCGTTCCGTCACCGCGCTGCCCCCGCTCCAGCGCATCGTTGATAAGCCCCGCGAGATGGCGCCGCGCCGCGATGAGACCTTTGTCCAGAGGAGAAGCCATATGCGAGTCTCCGCGAGGTCGAGGTGCGAACAGATGCGAGATTATAACGTCATTGAACGGCTCCTGAACGACAGGAGATCCGATCATGGACAATATCGTGCTTTCCCCGGAAGACATCAATGCGCTTGGCGGAGCGCTGGCCGAAATCATCAGACAGGTTCCCACGCTCTCACTGTGCTATTTGATCGGCTATTCAATCGCCGCTATCGTTCACGAGTTTTGGCCGAGATATGCCGTGCTGGCCTATCTTGGTGTCGCCGTTTTGGTCGCGGTTTTCGGCGGGCATCGCTGACGATAGAACTCTGCGAACCACGGAGGGTCACGGAGAAGTAAGGCAAAATAGCGCGCGGCACGGGCTTGTGATCCGGCAACCGCGCGAAGCGCCCAATGTCTTACTTCTCCGTGACCCTCCGTGGTTCTCCGTGTTCTCCGTGGTAAAACCTTGCTTTCTTACTGGCCCGCCAGCGCCGGGGCGCACGAATGGCCCATTGGCCGTGCCGTCGAAGCTACTCCCATTCCGAACAGTCGCCGAGAGGGGCCGGGGGCCGGCCAGCCGGGGAAGCAGAATTCCAGGCCCGCGTCCGATGGATCACGGCCCGTTTCGCCCATCTGAGGAGCGCGGCCGTGATCCGGCCAGCGTCATGTTTGAGCCTCCGTCCGCGACTGGCTCGACGAGCCGGCAACTGGTCGCCGTGCCAGAAAGAATATGCCTGGGAGACGCAAAGGCGTGGCGGACGCCGACGGTTGCCGATCGGCCAGCGTATCATCGACCAAACGCCGCGGAGAACCGGAATTTCGATCGTATTCCGCATTGTATCCCGGTCTCGCTTGCCGGTTGGCCGCGGTATGGCCGCGGGTTAATAAGAAACAGCGGCAGTCCGCCGGAAGGCTTGATCCAGGATGAAGCTCTACATCACGCCCGGCTCGCCCTATGCGCGGATCGCCCGGATCGTCGTTCTCGAAAAGGGGTTGGAGAACCGGGTCGGGATCGAGGCCGCGCCGACGCGGACCAAGGACAGCCCCTACTACCGGATCAATCCATCGGGCCGGGTGCCTTATCTCGTGCGAGATGCCGGGCCTGGGCTGGAGGAATCAGCGGTTATCTGCCGCTACCTGGATCACCTCGATGGGAAACCGGCGTTCGATTTGCCTTCGGGCGATCAGGGATGGGAGGCGTCGCGGCTTGGCGCCCTCGCGACCAGTTTTCTGGACGGTTTGTCGGTCTGGCTCCGCGAGACACGGCGTCCTGAAAGCGAGCAATCGCCGGCGATCCTCGAGCACGAAGCGGATCGGGCGAGGCGACTGATCGACCACTGGGAGGGGGAAATCGATCATCCCATGCTGCGAGGACCGCTCAACCTGGCCCAAATCACGTTGATCTGCGCCCTTGGCCTCGATGCGCGCAATCCCGCGTTCCGCTGGCGCGAGGGGCATCCGAAGCTGCGTGACTGGTTCGATCGCATGGCCGCGCGCTCATCGGTCGCGCGGACGGTGCCGCCCGAGGGGCACTGATCCAGGGACCGGCCGCCAGCGGTCGAAATCCCTTGCTTCCCGGCCAGGCATCCCGAGAAAACCAGCCCCCCCCAGGAAATGGGCGCCAACTTATACAAACACCCCCCAGTCTCAGTCGCGCCGCGCCAGATTGTCGGCCGGTCAGTCGCGCATGGCGCGCGCCGCGACCTGAAGAAACTCGT
>PLSZ01000505.1 GCA_003164305.1 Acetobacteraceae bacterium | reverse complement strand
CCGAGGCGCCGGTCGAACTGGTCAATTGGACCGATGAAGAGGGCGCCCGCTTCGGTCACAGCCTGGCGGGGTCCGGCGTCTGGGCTGGGGTTTATCCCGAGGACCACGTGCTGGCGCTGAAGGACACCGACGGCGTCACGGTGGCCGAAGCGATCGACCAGATCGGCTATCGCGGGCCGGAGCCGGCGCGGCATTTCCCGGCCGACGCCTATTTCGAACTGCACATCGAGCAGGGTCCGATCCTGGAGCGCGAGAGCAAGGAAATCGGTATCGTGACCGGTGCCCAGGCGCAGGTTTGGTACGACGCGGTGACGGTGGGACAGGACAGTCACGCGGGGACGACTCCGCCGTCGGCGCGCAAGGACGCGCTGGTGTGCGCGGCGCGGATCATCGACCTGGTGGACAAGATGATGCGCGCGCGGGGCGATGACGGCCGCGGCACCGTGGGCCAATTGCTGGTGTCGCCGAACAGCCGCAACGTCATTCCGGGAGAGGTTCGGTTCTCCGTCGAATTCCGCCATCCGGATGAGGCCGAGGTCGACCGGCTGGACGCGCAATTCCCGCGCGAGGCGCAGTTCATCGCGCGCGATTGCGGCGTAAAGCTGGAACTGACGACGTTGTTCCGCATTCCGGCGCAACCCTTCGACCCGTCCTGCATCGAACTGGTGCGACAGGGCGCCGCGCGCGCCGGCTATTCGACCCGGGAAATCGTTTCGGGCGCGGGACATGACGCGGTATATGTCGCGCGCCACATTCCGACGGCGATGATTTTCACCCCGTGCAAGGACGGTCTGTCGCATAACGAGGCCGAAAGCATCGAACCCGAGGAAGCGGCGGCGGGGGCTCAGGTGTTGTTCGACGCGATCGTGGCGCGGGCCAACCGGCCGTTGTCGGATCCGGCGTGATGGTCGGGTTCGACCCGCGCGACCCGGCGTTCATCGCCAATCCCTATCCGGCGTTTCGAAAATTGCGGGAGACCGCGCCGGTCTGGCGCTCGGCGTTCGGGCGGACGTTCCTGACACGATACGAAGATGCGTCGCTGCTGATGCGCGACCGGCGGCTCGGCAAGGATTACACCGATGCGGAGGCGTTGATCCGCCGCTTCGGCCCGACCGCGATGCGAGAGCCGGCGGTGATCGAATTGTCGCACATGATGCTGATGCGCGATCCGCCCGATCATACCCGGTTGCGCGGCCTGGTCACCAAGGTGTTCACCGCGCGCAAGATCGAGGAAATGCGTCCCGGCATTCAGGCAATCACCGACCGGCTGCTGGATAAGGTCGCCGCGTCCGGCGCGATGGACGCCATCCGCGATCTGGCGTTTCCCTTGCCGGTGTTGGTCATATGCGAACTGCTGGGAATCCCCGAGGCGGATCGCGCGCGTTTCGTGACCGCGACCGCGTCGGGCGCCGCGCTGTTGAACCCGGTGCCGCCGACCCGCGAAGAACTCGACCGCGCCAATGAGGGCACGCTGGCGACGGGGGCATATTTTGAGGCGCTGTTCGAGCACCGGCGGCGGGACCCGCGCGACGATCTGCTGACGATGCTGGTCCAGGCGGAGGAAGCCGGCGATCATCTGACCACCGAGGAATTGCGCGCCAACACGTCCCTGCTGTTCGCCGCCGGACATGAAACGACGGTCAATCTGATCGGCAACGGGATTTGGTCGCTGCTGCGCGATGCCACGCAATGGGCGGCGCTGCGCGACGACCCGGCGTTGATCCCGAACGCGATTGAGGAAATCCTGCGTTTTGAAAGTCCGGTGCAGGCGGTCGCTCGCACGGTGGCTGAGCCGATCGCGTTCGGGGCCGAGACGTTCGCGAAAGGCGAGTTGATCGTCGCGTTGATCGGCGCCGCCAACCGCGATCCGGAGGTGTTCCCCGATCCCGACCGGCTCGATGTAACGCGGGAGCGATTGAAGCCGCTGTCGTTCGGCGGCGGCATCCATTTTTGCATCGGCGCGCAACTGGCGCGGATCGAGGCCGAGGTGGTGTTTTCCAACTTGCTCCGCCGCATGCCCGATCTACGGCTGAACGGGGAGACGCCGCGCTGGCGGGAGAGTTTCACGTTGCGCGGACTGACAACTTTGCCGGTGACATGGACCGCGACGCGGCATTGACTGGGCCGGCGGCGAGTCATATCGGCGCCCGGCGGCCGTCGATGCTGAAAAGCGTGCTGACCGTCGGCGGCTGGACCATGGGCAGCCGCGTGCTGGGATTTCTGCGCGACATGCTGATGGCGGACCTGATCGGGGCCGGTCCGGTCGCCGACGCGTTCTTCATGGCCAATAAATTGCCGAACCTGTTTCGCCGCTTGTTCGGCGAGGGCGCGTTCAACGCCGCGTTCGTGCCGGAATTTTCCGGATTGCTGGCGACCGAGGGATCGGAATCGGCGCGTCGTTTCGCTCAGGAAGCGATCTCCGTGATGGCCTTCTGGTTGGGTGGGCTGACCATTCTGGGCGAGATCTTCATGCCGGCGATCATGCATGTGCTCGCGCCGGGGTTCGCCGACATTCCGGACAAATTCGCTCTGACGGTCGATCTGGCGCGGATCACGTTTCCATACTTGATGTTGATCTGCCTCGCGGCACTGCTGTCCGGCGCGCTGAACGGGATGGAGCATTTCGCCGCCGCCGCCGCCGCGCCGCTGCTGTACAACATGTTCGCCATCGCGGCGCTGATCGGATTGACGCCCTTCGTTCCGACGGTCGGTCACGCCGCCGCCTGGGGCGTGTCCGCGTCCGGCGTGGTGCAGTTGGCGCTGCTGGTCTGGGCTGTGCACCGCGCCGGCATGCCGCTGCGCATTCCGCGGCCTCGGTTGACGCCGAAAATGAAATTGCTGTTGCGGCGCATGGCGCCCGGACTGATCGGCGCGGGCGCGGCGCAACTCAATCAGGCGGTGGATCTGATCATCGCCAGCCTGTTGCCCGCCGGAACGGTGTCGTTGCTTTACTACGCCGATCGGATCCAGCAATTGCCCCTTGGCGTCATCGGCATCGCCGTCGGCACCGCGCTGTTGCCGTTGTTGTCTCGCCAGGTGCGCGGAGGCGACGACACCGCGGCGCTTTCGTCGTTGAACCGAGCGATCGAATACGCGCTGTTCCTGACCTTGCCGGCCGCTTTGGCGCTGACGGTTTCGGCGTTCCCTGTGATGTGGGTGCTGTTCGGCCGCGGGGCATTCCATATCGAGCAGGCGCGGTTGGCGGCGCAATCCTTGGCGGCGTACGCGGTCGGTTTGCCTTCGGTCGTGCTGTTGAAAGTGCTGGCGCCGGCGGCGTTCGCGCGCGGCGACACCGCGTTGCCGATGAAGATCGGCATGGTGACGCTGGCGATCAATTTCCTGTTGAACATCGTGTTCAACGCGGGCGCTTTGGCACCGGCTTCGATCGCGGGATCGTTGCCGTTGCTGGAGCATGTCGGACCGCCGCTGGCGACCAGCCTGGCATCGACGTTCAACATGGTAGCGCTTGGCATCGCGTTGCACCGCCGCGGTCATTTCGCCGCCGATGCCGCGTTGCTGCGGCGCCTGCCGCGGATGGGGTTGGCCGCATCGGCCATGGGGATCACCTTGTGGTTCGCCGAGGCGCCGCTATTTCATTACGGCCGCTGGTTCGGATTGATCGCGTTGGTGACGCTCGGGATGGGCGTGTATTTCCTGGCGGCGCTGTTGCTGGGAGCGTTCGACGCCCGTGCTTTGTCGCGCATGATCCGGCGGCGATGAGCGATCTGCTGGCGGCCGGACTGGCGCATCATCAGGCCGGCCGGCTGGCGGAAGCGGAACAGTGCTACCGGCGATTGCTCGCCGCGCAACCGGACAACGCGGATGGACTGCATCTTCTGGGCTTGCTGGCGCTGGCGGCGCGGCGGTTCGACGCGGCGATCGAATTGATCGCGCGCGCGATCGCGTTGATGCCGCGCAACGTGGCGTTTCATTACAATCTGGGGATCGTGCTGCGGGACGCCGGGCGGCTGGCGGACTCGGCGGCACGATATCGGGAGGCGGTGCGCCTCGATCCGTCGCATGTCGAGGCATGGGCCAATCTGTCCGTCGTGCTCACGGAACTTAAGCGGCCGACCGACGCGGTTGTTGCCTGTGACCGGGCCCTGGCGATCAAACCGGATCACGCGGCGTCGCTGTATAATCGCGGCAATGCTTACCGCGAATCGGGGCGGTTGGAGGAGGCGCTACGGGACTATGACGCGGCGCTTGGGTTCCGCCCTGAACTGGCGGAGGCGCACGGCAATCGAGGCATCACGTTGGGCGATCTCGGCCGTTGGCCGGAAGCGGTTGCCTGTCATGAACGCGCCATCGCGCTGCGTCCCGCCGACGCCGGATTTCATTACAACCTCGGAATCGCGTTGCGTGCCGCCGGTCAGCCGGAACGCGCGATCGAAAGTTATGACCGTTGCCTCGCGTTGGATCCGGCGCATGCTCAGGCGTTGGCCAATCGGGCGAACGCGCTTGGCGATGTGGGACGGGTCGAGGCGGCGCTGGCCGACCTGGACAATGCGCTGACGCAGCGGCCGGACGATCCGGAAATTCTCTATAACCGTGGCGTGATGCTGGAGACGGCGCATCGGTTCGAGGACGCGGTGGTGGATTATCGGCGCGCGCTTTCGTTACGCCCGCGGTTCCCCGAATGCTCGCACAATCTGGGCCTGGCGCTGGCGGTGCTCGGACGGTTGGAGGAGGCGTGGCCGTTGCTGGAATGGCGCTTTCATGTGCGGAGTTTTCCAGGCCGCCAGCGCGACTTTCCCCAGCCGCGCTGGATCGGCGATGCATTGAATGGCCGCGCTCTGTTGATCCACGCCGAGCAGGGGTTTGGCGATACGATCCAGTTCAGCCGCTACGCCGCCGCGGTCGGTGCCGGCGGCCGGGTGATCATGGAGGTGCCTCGCGCGTTGCGGCGCCTGATGACCGGCCTGCCGGGCGTCGATCGGTTGGTGGTGGAGAACGATCCGCTGCCGCCATTCGACGTGCATTGTCCGATGATGAGCCTGCCTCTGGCGTTTGGCACCACCGCCGATACGATCCCGCCGCCGTCCGTGTTGAGCGGGTTCGGGACGCCCCCGGTTTTGCCGGAAAGCCGCGGGCCGCGGATCGGCATCGCCTGGTCGGGCAATCCGGCGCATACCAACGATCGCAAACGTTCGATGCCGTTGCGCGCGATGCTGCCGTTGCTGAGCGATGCGGGGCTGATTTGTTCGTTGCAAACGTTCATGCATGACGCGGACCGGACCACTTTGCTGGCGACGCCCAAGATCGTCGATCTGGGCTGTGGGTTTCAGGATTTCGCGGATACGGCGGCGGCGATCATGGCGCTGGATCTGGTGATTTCGGTGGACACGTCGGTCGCGCATCTGGCGGCGACGCTGGGAAAGCCAACGTGGATTTTGTTGCCGTTCCGGCCGGAGTGGCGTTGGGGGCTGAAACGAAAGGACAGCCCCTGGTATCCGTCCGCGCGATTGTTCCGGCAACACGCGGCGGGTGACTGGGAGAGTGTGATCGGGCGTGTTGGCGCCGCGGTGCGAGAGTGGAAGACGGGATCGGAATGACGGAATTTGGTTCCGGCCCAGGAGATCGCGGAAGGCGCGGCAAGGAAGCTGCGCGATCGTGGTGAGCTTTATTAACTTTGTGGTAAATGCGGTTTCGCCGCATGCACTGGCGACGAGGGGGACCCGGCTGGCGTCCACGTGTGGCGCCCGGCTGGCTTGTTTTACCACGAAGGCAGTAGAATCGAGGAGAGGCGCGGTGTCGCGTGAGCGCTCCGTTTCCCCTCCCGGCTCATCAAACCGGAGGTGCGGATTTCCCGCATCCGGCTNNTCGCAGGTGTCGCGGGTGTCGCAGTCTCGGCATACCAAGATCGCCGAAAACCGCTTGCTTGCCGACCGGCTGCCGCCGACCAGGCGTGAGCCGGATCACAGGTAACAGGTCGCGAGTTTCAGGAACCGCGAAGCGCGTCGGGTTGATGAGCGTACAAGGCACCACGCGAAGGCCCGCTCCATTCATAGCCATACGGACTTATGGCGCATGTACCTGAAGCCGGGACTGTGCGGAATGTCCCGGGATTTGGGGCGATCAGGGATGCTTAACGCAGTCCACATTGACTCACCGTGCGCATCATGGAAGGGCTCACCAAAGCCGAACGGCACCCACTCCGCTGGCTCCTCGGCCTCGAATGGCCGTAACGCGGCCAGGAACGTGGCCCTGTCCGCCAGCAATGATTTCAGCCACACCCGGTTGGCCCGGATCGCGGTCGGTATCTCGGCCGGCCTGGTCCGCGGGCGGTCGCGTATTGGTTCATGCCTGGAAAATGGCGGGGCGTGGCCTATAAACTCAATAGTAGCGCCTGGTACTTCGCGCCGTAAGTCCGGTCTCCTGGGGCGCCAACACGACGAGGTTGCTGGGGTATTGTCGCGGTCCGCCTTCAGTTTTCAGAATTCGATTGACGATTCGCAAAGCGCCAAGAATATCAGCGGC
>PLSZ01000075.1 GCA_003164305.1 Acetobacteraceae bacterium | reverse complement strand
ATACTCAGGAGCGCCGCAGAGCCTACAATGACTCCTTATGATGCCTAGAATGACTTCTTATAATGCGAGTGTCCACCTGATATAAGTGTCCGCATAAGCGTCTGCCTGGAAACTTACCGTGTGGCGTCCTCGGCCTTTCCCGTTCCATACTCACTTCCGACCGCGCAATGACGATGTCAGGCCGAACATCGAAGGGTCCGCACCTCGCGCCTTGTCGTGGTTTTGAGCCAACTTCACGATGCCGTGTCAACCTGCTACCTTGGATCCAATTTTTTCGACTCGATCGACTCGGGGCGATCAATGAGGACGGAAGGTCTGAAGCGCTCGATCCCGCCAACCTCTGGGTATGTGGGCACGGCCCCAGGAGTACCCTTCATGCCGGACCTGCCCACCCCGTCGGACCGGCGCGCCGTCGAGGTCGCTCCCACCGAAGTCCCAGGTTTGCATGGGCTGCTGTTCGTCGTCGTGGCGGTTGTCGTGGTGGCGGCCCTGTACCTCGGACGCTCGGTGCTGATTCCGATCACGCTCGCGATTCTGCTGTCGTTCCTGCTCGCTCCGCTCGTCACCCTGCTGCGGCGTCTGTATCTTGGCCGGGTCCTGTCCGTCCTCATTTCCGTGCTGCTGGCCCTCACGGTCATCCTGGCGGTTGGCGGCCTGATCGGCACGCAATTGGCGGGGCTCGCTGAAGAAGTGCCAAGGTACGCGCTCACGATCCAGCAAAAGGTCGATACACTTCAGCAATTCATGGCGTCACGCATCACTGGTTTCACTCTCAGGCTGGGCCACACGCCGCCGCCGGTCGATGTCGCGCCGAAAAACCGGCCCGGTGCTCCTTCTGGGGCCGGCAAACCATCCACCGACGCGCAAAAGCCAATCCAGGTTGAGGTGCATCAGCCGGACATGACCGCGATCGAACTCGCGCGGCGTATCGTCACCCCGGTCGTCGAACCTCTGTCCACCACCGTGATCGTGTTGATCGCCTCGATCTTCATTCTGTTGCAACGCGAGGATTTGCGGGATCGGATGATCAGGCTGTTCGGCTCCTCCGACCTGCATCGTACCACTCTGGCGATGAACGACGCGGCGCGGCGGTTGTCCCGCTACCTGTTGACCCAGCTCGCCGTGAACATCTCGTTCGGCGTGGTGATCGCGATCGGGCTCGAGATCCTCGGGATCCCCTCGCCGGTGATGTGGGGCATTCTTGGCGCGTTGCTGCGTTTCGTGCCCTATGTCGGCGCGCCGCTTTCCGCCCTGATGCCTCTGACGCTGGCGGCCGCCATCGATCCCGGCTGGTACCTTCTGCTGTGGACCGCTTCCCTCTACTTCGTGGTAGAGGTGATCCTTGGCCAGGCGGTCGAGCCGATGCTCTATGGCCACGGCACCGGCCTCTCGCCCTTCGCCGTCGTGGTGGCGGCCACCTTCTGGACGTGGCTGTGGGGGCCGATCGGGCTGATCCTGTCCACCCCATTGACGCTTTGCCTGGTCGTTCTGGGGCGGCATGTCTCGCGCCTGGAGTTCCTCGAGGTGCTTCTGGGCGACCGCCCGCCGTTGACGCCCGTGCAGAGCTTTTACCAGCGGATGCTGGCTGGCGACCCCGACGAGGTCTTTGAACAGGCCGAAATCCTGCTGAGCGAGCAGTCGCTGTCGTCCTACTATGACGAAGTCGTGCTGAACGGCCTTCGGCTCGCCGTTATCGACGCCGAGCGAGGCGTTCTGACTCCGGTTCATCTGGCGCGGGTCAGGCTGTCCATCCAAAGCCTGATCGAGGATCTCGAGGACCATGAGGACAACCAGCCGCCCCTCGCCGAAACCGGCGAGGCCATGACCGCGCCGCCGATGCGAGGCGATCCCGCCGCTGCTGGCGGGGTGCTGTGCATTGCTGGCCGGGGGCCACTGGACGAGGAGGCTTCCGCGATGCTCGCGCAATTGCTCAGGAAGCAGGGACTGACGCCACGTGTCGTGCCCCATGCCGCGACCGCACGAACCGAAGTTGACCGGTTGGACGTCAGCGGCGTGGCGATGGTGTGTATTTCCACATTGGAGTTGACCGGAAACCCCTCGCATCCACGGTATCTGATGCGGCGGCTGCGCGGGCGGCTGCCGCGCGACGTACCGGTGCTGATCGGGTTTTGGCCCGACGGGGAAGCGGTTTCGCATGACGAACGGCTGCGCGCGGCAGTGGGTGCGAATTACTACACCAGCTCACTGCGCGAGGCAGTGGAGACGTGCCTGAAAGTCCTGCATCGGACGAACGTTGGCGATCAACCAGACATGACGGCGGCGTAGGGGGTTTACCGGGTGGATGTTCGCGGTCGGCTTGTCGAGCAACGCCGCGTTTCAGCCAGGCGAACACGGAGCAGACAAACGACCGTCGCCAACGCCGCCCCTGACCTGGAATGCGTGCCGCCGGCCGCATCGCCCGGCTCCGCGCGTCGATTGCTGGCCGCGGCATGCTCGGTTTGAGCGGCGCGTGCCGCCGAAAATTAAGGTTCCCGAGACGGTCGCGGCCCACCGCCGCAACCCGGCGGTCCATCGGGAAGCCGCTTCAGAAACATTAATCTCTTACGAGATATCCGAAATGGCTCTGGTCAGCCACATGCTGACCTTTCCGCTATAACAACAAAGTCGTACGAAGGGGCCCGGCGCTTCAGCGCCAAGGCCTGCCTGGGTATATTCCGAAGGTTGACGCCTTCCGTTCGGTTTTTGACGATGCGCGGGCGATGGAAGTTTCCCCCCTTCGTGAACCGGGTTACCGCGCGATCTGTTCAAAATTGCACGTCAGCGGGATTTGTGGTCGCTCCGGCGCGACACCGAAAGGGGGTTGAGGCTGGAAACAGCCTGGCCTGGATCCAACAGTCGTGTCACCAGGAACGCGCGTGGTGACAACGCCATCAAAGCCGATGGCTGTAACCCCGCGTTCTGGTTCCAGGCTCATCTGCTGGGGAATGTCGCTCAACCGGCGGTGGCCCGTGAAAAAACAGGCACGCTTCTGAACGACAGCCTGTCTGATCATTCCTCTCGAAAACCTTGATCCCGGAAAGGCAAAATTAACATTTCGCGGCGATGCTCGCGGTGTGGCCACGGAACGGTACGCCACGCCAACGGAGTCAATCGCGTTGTTTAACAGGCGGAACGGCCTTGGCCTTCAGGGGCGCTTCATGGTGATCACCGGCGCGGGTCTGCTGGCCATCGTCCTGTGCGTCATCGCCCTGGTCGGCTGGTTCGAAACCGGCAAGCTCGAGGGAACGTTGCGCGCCGCGTCGGAGAGCGAACTGCTCTCGCTGAACGCTCTGGTCTCGAGCGCCATGGAACAACGGCTCGGCGACAAGAACGACGTGGCGATCACTGTCTTCAATCGCTGGTTCGAACACCGCAACGTCGATTATCCCGGTAAGCTCTGGAGCGCCTGGGGCCCGCAGATGACCGCGTTCATGGCGGACGTGGCGGCGAACCAGATCCCTTCGTTCGGGGAACAGGGCCAGCCCAGACCGGTCGTGACGAAACCACCGCGCGACACGGTCGATGAGGAGGCGTTGCGCACCGGACAGCCGGTCGGCCGCTTTGTCGACAATACGTATCGGTACAGCCTTCCCATCGTCCTCGGTGTCACCGCCGGAACGAATCAAAAGATTTGCCGCGACTGCCATGGCGCGAGCATGAAGCTGACCGACGGGCAGGTGCTCGCCGTGTTCTCCAGCAGCCTTTCGACATCGGCCGGTATCGCCGGGCTGCGCCGCCTGCTGACCTGGATGGCCGGGGCCGCCCTGGCGGGGACATTGATCCTGCTGTTGGTCATCCATCAGATCTTCGATCGCGTGATCAGCCGGCGGCTGACTGGCATGACGCTGATCATGCGCCGCCTGGCCGAAGGTGACCGGTCCATCGAAGTACCAGCCCGGAACCGGTCCGATGAGATCGGCGACATGGCCCGCGCCATTGAGGTGTTCCGGCATAACGCGATCGAGAAGGAACACGCCGCCGAACGGGAAGAACGGCACAACAAGGCGGTCGCGGATACGTCCGCCGCCTTGCGGGACATGGCGGAAACCATCGAGAACGAGACCAGCATCGCGCTGCGCGAAATTGGTGCCCACACAACCGCGATGGCGGCGACCGCGGGCAGCATGGACGCCTCGGCGACGCGAACCGGCGCCGCGGCGCGAAGCGCCGCTGACGCGGCGGATCAGGCCGTGGTCAACGCGCGGACCGTGGCCGGCGCGGCCGATCAACTCGCCGCGTCGATCCAGGAAATCAGCGGTCAGGTCAGCCAGTCATCGGCGGTGGTCCGGCGGGCCGTGGCCGCCGGCGAGGAAGCCCGCGCGACCATCGAAGCCCTGAACGGCAAAGTCGAGCGGATCGGCGCCGTGGCCGAAATCATCGGCGACATCGCCGCGAAGACCAATCTCCTGGCGTTGAACGCCACGATCGAGGCGGCCCGCGCCGGGGATGCCGGCCGCGGCTTCGCCGTCGTTGCGAGCGAGGTCAAGCAACTGGCCACCCAAACCGCCCGCTCCACCGAGGAAATCAGTCGTCACCTGACTGAGGTACGCGCCGCGACCGGAGCGTCGGTGGCGGCGGTTGGCGCGATCGAACGGACCATTTCCGAGATGGACGCCATCGCCGGTACGATCGCTTCGGCCGTGGAGGAACAAGGTGCGGCGACCGCGGCGATCGCCCGCAATGTCACGCAAACCGCCGACGCGGCCAACGAAATCACCGGCCGTATCGCGGAGGTCTCGACCGAGGCGCGCATAACCGGAGAGCATGCCGCCGATGTTCAGATCGACGCGGCCGGACTGGCGGAACTTGTCAGCGACCTCAGAGGCACGGTGGTGCGGATTATCCGTACCTCCACCGCGGACGTCGATCGTCGCCACGGACCCCGGCTCGACGTGGACATCTCGTGTCGCCTGAGCACGGCCGGCATGGCCCCGGTGACCGCGCGCGTGATGGATCTCTCGGAAGGCGGCGCCAGAGTTGAAAGCGCGACCCCGCTGCCGGTCGGGACCCGCGGCACGCTCGGCGTGGACGGGGTCGCGATGGGCCTGCCGTTCACCGTGCGCGACGCGCGCGGCCGCTTGCTGGGGCTCGCGTTCGAACCGGATCCGGCCGCGGCGGCGGCTGTGCGCGCCATGCTGGAGCGCGCGCCGGCGCGGACCGCCGCCTGATCCATGACCAAACGCCCCGGGGTGCCGCCGCGGCGCCCGCGATTTCATATCTCCACCGAAAGGAGTGAGCCCCGATGCCACTGATGACATGGACCGAGAAACTCAGCGTTGGGGTTGGCGTGCTGGACGAGGACCACAAGCGACTCGTCGCCATGGTCAACGACCTCTATGAGGCGATGCAGGCCGGACACGCCAAGGATTCACTCGGCCGTATTCTGGATGAGCTGGTGAAATACACTCAGGTGCATTTCGCCCGCGAAGAAAAATTCTTCGAGCAAACCGGTTATCCGGCCGCGGCACCGCATAAGCAGGAACATGACACGCTGACCCGCCAGGTGCTGGACGTGCAGCAAAAATACATGGCTGGAGCGACCGCGACCTTGTCGATCGACGTGCTGCGGTTTCTCAAGAACTGGCTGCTCAACCACATCCAGGTGAACGATCAGAAATACCGCGCGCATCTGAATGCGAAGGGAATTCATTAACCGAGCACGCATGGGAGCCATCAAGCGAATGCGAATGGCGGCCATGCGCCCAAAAGGTCAGGACCCCACCAGCAGTCTGACCCCGAGGAGAGTCAACAGCCCGGCGTTGAACAACAGCACGGCCGGCGTCAGCACCGCGACGCCGCGACGAAAGCGGTGGCCGGCCGCCGCGCCGAGCACGCCCACCGCGACCAGAGACGGCACCGTGCCCAATCCGAAGCAAAGCATGGCCAGTGCTCCGTAAACCGGCGACCCGGTCGCGGCGGCGGCGGCCAGCGCCGCGTAAAGGATGCCGCACGGCAGGAAGCCCAACGCCACGCCCAGGGGGTAGCCGCGTAAGGTTCGGGTCAGTGGCAGCGCGAAGCCGGGCCGCAACCGCCGCGCCGCCTGCAACACCAGCAGCACGGCGCCGATCAGCAGGAAAATCCCGGCGCTGCCGCCGAGCCACTGAATGGCGAAGCCCCCGCCGCCCGCCGCGAAACCCAGGGCGGAATATGTGGTCAACCGGCCGAGATGATAGCCGGGCAGGGCGGCCGTGCGCAGGCGATGACACTCGCTGAGATGCGCGGAGGGCAGGCGTGCCATGCGGTCGCTGACCTGGCCCAGTACGAACCCCCCGCACATCGGCGCGCAGTGCAGCGGACTGGCGGCGGCGCCGGCCACCAGCATGCCCAACGCGATGCCGCCGTCCGCCGCGCCGCCCATCGCGGCGGGCGAGACGCACCACGCGGCGAATTGCCAAAGAACCTGGTCCACTGTTCCGCCTATGCCTCCGCCGGCCGCGCCGCGTGTTGATCTGGGTCAATGCCGCGGCGCCGCATGACATTCAGTTAACGCACACTGAGACAGTTAAGGAGAAGGACATGCGCGGAATCCGGGCCGCTGACGCGGCGGTCGGACTTTTGGTCGCGGTGCTTGGGCTGATTGGATTGATCCAGGCGGCCGGAGCGACGGACAACGAAATCTACATCTTCGGACTGTCGTTGCTCGCGTTCGCGGTGGTGTTCGATTTCGGCCTGCTGAAGCGCCATTTCGACACCGTCGGCCAATGGCCGGAGGACGGCTATAACGAGGTGATCGTCAAGAAATTCCTGATCGCGGCGATCTTCTGGGCCGTGGTCGCGTTTCTGGTCGGCGTCGTTCTG
>PLSZ01000567.1 GCA_003164305.1 Acetobacteraceae bacterium | reverse complement strand
GCATTGGTTACGGTACGGCAACTGATAAATCGCCGCGCCGCACTGCACGCTTCATGGCCCATCGGGCACGATTGTCGCGCGGTACCAAAACCAGCGAGTCGCAAATAAGGGGCTTCTTTATGGCAGCTAATACCAGGCGTCCGAAACATTNNATGTTTCGGACGCCTGGTATAATACAATGGGAGTTCCCCCGGCTCCGCCGGGGAGGCAGTAGAAGTTTGACGTTTCCGGGGGTAGTCCCCGGCTATCCATCGATGAAACTCCTGATCGTGAGCCGCCAACCCTACGAGCGACAGTTGGCACTGTAACGAATCGGGCCAGAGTCGCTGAGGAAGCCAGGCGCGGTTCGTTTGAATACCCGGCCGCACCTTCGCCGGCCGTGCTTGCACTGATGGATGGGAGGAGGGTTGGTCGCACCAGCATCAGACCGACACGTCGCGGGAAACCCGCCAACCAGGAGAATTCCCGATGACCTCTTTTGTCGTGACCGTTCAGAAATATATCGCCGCTGACCCGGCTGACAACCCTCCGCCAACCGGCTTCGGCGCCTACCAAATCGTCGACTCAGCGGACAATATCGAGAAGCTGACACCGGCCGATATCTTTAGCGATACGCTCAGCGGAATCACGTCGGACAAAGGCTCGGTCGCGCTGACGGTCGCACTGGCCCTGACGCTTGAAACGAAAACGGCGAACGTGCCCGGCGGCGGCCCGATCATGGTCACGGCACCCTCGGGCGATAATGTCAGCGTCGCCGGGACGGTATCGGACTTCACCGCCGTTCCGCTGTCCGAGTATTCCGTCTTTCACTCGATCGGTGCCACCGCGGTGAGCGTCACCGACAGCGCCGCCGATATCGAAGGGATGTCCGCGAAGCAGATCCTGGATCTCGGTCTGGGCAACCTCGCCCTGACGATCACATCGAACGACAACTCGCTTGCGTTGACGGTTGCCCAGGCCGTGGTGCTCGAGGCGCTGCATGTAGAGATCAACTTCAACCTCGTCGTGCCGTCGGGCGATACGATCACGGTTTCCGACACCGAGGCGAATATCGAAACTCTGACGCCGGACCAGGTCGCCAGCCTGGCCTCGATCGGCGTCACCGCGTACGCGGCGAACGACATCTCCACCACGATCTCCGTCGCGCGGTATCGCGACGACGTCGCCGCTCTGCAAAACAACCAATTCACCTATGCGGGCCCGGTGGCCATTTCCGACACAGCGGCGAGCATCCAGCTCCTGAGTCCGGCCGACATCGACGCGGCGCGCTCCATCGGTCTGGGTCAGATAAATTCCGCCGAGTCCGTGGAACTCACGGTGGCCCAGGCGGTGGCGCTGGAGAGCCAGTTGGTCCCGATCGTCGTGCCTGGGGGTGGCTATACCGTGGCCATCGCGGATCTCGCGTCCAATCTCGTGACCCTGACGCCGACGGAAATCGCCGGGTTGCCCTTTATCGGTGTCTCGTCGATCGCGGCGGTGGACACCCCCGCTTTACTCAGCGCGGCGCAGATGAGCGCGCTTGGGGCCGCGTCGATCCCGGTCGTGGCGCCGCCGGCCAACCCGATGCAAAACGACGGCACCGCTCAGATCTCCGGCCCGGACGGCACGGGCCTGACGTTCGACGTCACGTGGGCTCCGTCGGTCGCGTCGGCGCCCGTGAGCTTCGTGGCGGACGCGGTGGCCGCGTTCCAATTTTACGCCAATCTCATCACCAATACGACCACGCTGTACTACACGGTCGGATACGGAAGCGTCGGCGACGGGCCGGTGGGTTTGGGCGATCTCGGCCAAAATAACCCAGAATATGAAACGGGAGGCCCGCTGACCTACGCGTCGGTGACGGCCCAGATGGTCGCGGATGAGCAATCGCCCGCACAGTTGGTAGCAGACGCCTTCTTGCCGCAAACCGACCCATACGGCGGCGAAGCCGTCGCGGTGCCCGAAGCGGAATTGCAGGCCCTGGGGTTGCCGAACACGGACGCGCCTCCCTCCGCGAGCAACCCCGATGACATTCTCGGAGCCAGCGATACTACTCTGTACAACTTCAGCACCGATCCCGAGGCGGTGCTTTCCGGTACGTATGGTCTCGTCGGCGTCCTCGAACACGAGATCTCGGAAGGGATGGGGCGGCTTTCGGAGATCAACACGAAGGGGCCGAACGGGACCTCAACCAAATACGGGCCCATCGACTTTTTCCGTTATGCCGCACCCAACCAGCTCCAACTGACGAACGGGGCTCCGTCTTATTTCTCGATCAACAATGGTGCGACCAACCTCGACTTCTGGAACAATAATCAGACCGGCAATAGTGGCGACCTCGCTGACTGGGCGCCCAGCGCCCTGAACGATTCCTTTGACGACAGCAACCAGACCGGACCCGATCCGGTCACGCCGACCGACATCCTGCTGATGAATGTCCTCGGCTACGACATCAGCCCGCTCGTCACGTTCAATGCCGATTACATCGAAGCGCTGACCCCGGCCGGGATCGGGATGCTGGCCGAGGTTGGTATCAAGTTCGTCGTGGCGACCGACGTCTCCGTGCTGCTGACGGCGGCCCAGGGCGTCGCGTTCGAGGACGCACCGATCAACGTCCAGGCGCCTCAGAACGAAGGGGTCGCGTTGCAGGACAGCTACGCCGACATCCAATCGCTGACCCAGGCGCAATACGACGATCTGCCGGCGGCCGGCATCGAAGATCTCCTTCTCACCGATACCGCCGCCGATATCGAGGCGCTTACGCCGGCCGAGTTGGCCACGTTCGATAACCTCGGCGCCACCAACATCGTCTCGATCCGGTCGACCGACGCGTCCGTCGTGCTCACCGTGGCCCAGGCGCTGGCGATCGAGGGCGACGCCATTCCGGTCATCGTCCCCGTTGGCGACACTGTCACCATCACAGACGCGGCCGGCGCCGTGGGCGCGCTGAGCGCGGCTCAAATCGCCAAACTCCCGACTATCGGCGTATCCGTAATCACCGTGACTGATGGTTCGGTCACTCTGAGCGTTGCTCAGGCGGTGGCGCTCGACGATGGCGATATCATCCTGACCGTGCCCATCGGCGATTCCATCAGTGTTTCCGACACGGCCGATGCCGTACTGGGCCTGACCCCCGGCCAGCTTGGGTATCTGGCATCGATCGGCGTCATGTCGATCACCATCGCCGACACCGCCGCGGGAATTGAAGCAATCCCCGCCGGCGATATGGCCGATTTCCCCCAGATCAGCGTCACCGCGCTGGTATCGACCAGCGGTTCGGTCGGACTGAGTGCCTCCCAGGCCGTGGCGCTGGAGGGCGACTATCTCCCCGCGATCATCCGCGTCACCGCTCCCACGGGCGATACGGTGACCGTCTCCGACACCGCGGCCAATATCGAGACGCTGACCGCGAGCCAGATCACCGGGTTGCCGGCGATTGGCGTCACCGGGATCACGGCGACCAGTGGCGCGGTTATGCTGACAGTCGCTCAGATCCTGGCGATCCTGGGCGCATCGCTCAACGTCGCGTTCCCGCTGGGCAGTTCGTTGCGGGTATCCGATTCGACCGAGGCCATCGGGTCGCTGACCCCGGCGCAGATCAATCAGTTGCGATCTTTGGGGGTGACCAAACTGGTGTCCGACGAGGGACCGGACTCCGCGATAAGCATGACGGTCGCGCAGGCGCTGGTGCTCGAGGTCGATGCGATGTCCGTTTCGGTGGCAGGTGTCCCCGATGCCTCTCACATTGAAGACACCGCCGCCAATATCGCGTCGCTGACCGCGCTTCAGATCGAGGCGCTTCCGGCGGCCGGTTTTGGCGGGATAGAGGTGTCCGATGGCGGCAGCCATCCGCACGGGGTACCGGTCACCGTGGCCCAGGCTCTGGCCTTGGAAGACACGTCCATCTACATTTACGGCAACAACCTGCCGCTCTCCAACGTCGAGGTCACCGACACCGCCGCGCATATCGAGACACTGACCCCCACCCAGATCTCTGGGCTGTCGGCCATCGGCCTGGCTGGTCAGGGCCCGATCTACATTGATCCGACCGACGGCTCCCTTGCGTTCAGCGTCGCCCAGGCGCGCCAGATATACAATTCGCAAGCAGCGCAATCTCTGTTGGCGTTCGTTTTTCCGGCTGGCGGAACGATCACGATCCATGACACCTCGGCCAATTTGCTTTCGTTCATCGAAACGGTGCCGGCCAACGATATCGACCAGCTTCTTGGCGACGGCCTGACCGGATTTGTTTCGACACTCGGATCGGTCACGCTGTCGTTCAGTCAGGCCAATCTGCTTTTGGGCTGGGGGACCAGCGTCACCGTCCCGACGGGTGACGCGGTCACTATCAACGACTCCGCGACCAACATCGACGGTATGGCCCCGAGCTACATCGCGGACCTGGGGTCGCTCGGTGTCTCAGCGATCACGACNNCGTCGCTCAGGCGCTGGCCCTCGAGGCGGTGAATATCGTCGTTTCGGCGGGTTCGTCCGTGATCGTCGCTGACACCCTGACCAACATCGAAGAACTGACGCAACCGGAGAACGCGGCACTTTCATCGATCGGCGTCACCGGTCTGGAAGTCATCGACACCGCCGCCGCCATCGAGGCGCTGACACAGAGCCAGATTTCCAGCCTGACGGCGACCGGGGTCACCGCGATCCGAAGCAGCGACGCGTCGGTTGTGCTGACGGTCGCTCAGGCCAGCTACCTCGAAGCCGCGGCCTTGCCGGTAACGGTGCCCGGAGGCGATGAGGTGACCGTCGCGGATAACGTGCCGAACCTTGATACGCTGACGGCGCCGGAAATCGCCGCCCTGCCATTGATCGGCGTGACCGCGATGACGGCGATCGAGACCGAGGCCGGAGTCGGAGGACTGGCCCCGGGCCAGATCACCAGCCTGGGGACTCTGGGCATTACGACGATCACCGTGACCGATGCCTCGGTCACGCTGCTGGCGGCGCAGGCCCAGGCGCTGGAAGCGGCATCGGTCACGGTGGTTGTACCCACGGGCGACACCGTGACCATTGTCGATAGTCCGGACAATATCCTGACCCTGACTCCGTCCCAGATCGCGTCGTTGCCGGCAACCGGCGTATCCGCGATCACGACAAACGCCGCTTCTGTCGAACTGACGATCGCGCAGGCGGAAGCGATCGGCCCGCACCTGTCCATCCTTGCCCCATCCGGCCTTGCCCCATCCGGCCCGATCATCCTCGCGGACACCGCCGCCAACATCGATGGTTTTCTGAGCGGTGGCGCGGTCGCGGCCGTGCTGACTGCCAGTAATGCCACCAGTATTATGGCGACCGACGTCACGGTGTCATTGAGCGTGGCCGAGGCCCTGGCGCTGGAATCCGCCAACACGAGTCTCGGAAAGACCGTCGCCATTGGCGCTCCACCGGGCCAGAGCGTGATGGTCGCCGACACCGCCGCGAACATCGAGGGCATGACCCCCGGCCAGATCGCGGAGCTGTCCACGCTGGGGGTCACCTCGGTCGTCGCGACCGATACAGGCCTGGTACTGACCGTGGCGAAGGCGCTGGCGTTTTACGATCCGCTGTCCATCGCCGTGCCCACCGGCGACCAGGTGGTTATCGCCGATACCGAAAGCCAGATCGATCTCCTGACGCCGTCCGAGGTGTCCGGCCTGGCGGCACTCGGGGCCAACAGCATCGAGGTCTCGGACCTCACCGGCGCGGCGGCCTTGACGATCGACGGCGGCACGACCCTGGCGGTGGCCGGCGCGGTGCCGGAAGCGCAGACAATCGTGTTCGCCGGTCGCGGCGGGACGCTGTCACTGAGCGATACGAAGGCGTTCGGTGGAATCATCGATGGGCTCACGCCAGAGGACGCCATCGACCTGACCGATGCTGGCTACGACCCGACCGCGACCGCCAGCCTCGGCGGCGGCAACGTGCTGACTGTCGTCGAGGCGAGCGGCACCTATACCCTGCAACTGGATCCGACGCAGATCTTCCTGACCACGCCGGCCTGGCAAGCGGCTCCGGATGCCGGAACCGGTACCGAGATCACCTACGCGCAGCCGGCGTTCAGCGCCTTTGCGCAGGTCACCGGCGGCCAGACGTTGGACGGCGCTGTCGTCGCCTATCAGGCCGAGGTTGATGCGACCGGCGGCACGGTCAATCGGGCAATCATCCAAAGTGGCGGGGTTCTGCGGATCGATGCCGGTGCGACGGTCTCCGGCACAACCATCGACAGCGGCGGCTCGTTGGAGCTTCAGTCGGGCGCGATTACCGGGGACGCGACGACCTTCGGACCGGCTTCGAGCGGTACGGCCGGCGGTACGCTGGCCATCGACGGCACGATCATGCCGGCCGCCGCCATCGCCAACGTCGCTCAAGGGGATGTCATCGATCTGACGTCGATCCCTTACGACAACGGTGGCTCCGCCACGATCGAAAGCGGCAACACGCTGCAGGTGATAGAATCGGGCGCGACGTACGATCTGGCCCTGGATCCGTCACAGGTTTTCCTGAACCAGACGTTCGCGCTCAGTCCCGACACCAATATCGGAACAGATATCACCGAGACCGCGGCCCCGTTGATGAGCGGCGCTGTCATTCCAGCGTTGGGCTATGCCAACGGGGCGATGGTGGGGAGCGGCGGTCGCCTTACCATCGACCCAACCGGCATGCTGAATAACGGCGTGGTTGGCGCGGGCGGTCTGGTGGACCGGTTGGCCGGTGGATCGTTAGGCAACGCATTCAACTTCGGCGCCGACGGCGGTACGCTGGATGTCGGCGGCTCCATCCCGTCCATGACCACCGTGTATGGTTTCGGCGGCAACGATGTGATCGCCCTTCCCGGCGTCGCGTTCGATCCTACCGCGACGCCGACGGTTGCCGCCGGCAACCAGCTTCAGTTCACCGCGAACGGCACTGCCTACAGCCTGTCCATCGATCCGGAGCAACTTTTTCTTGGCTCCTTTTCACTGAAAGGGGATGGGAGTACCGGGACCGACATCACACTGACCCAGACGCCGATCACGACCGATGAAGGCGTCAATCCGGGCCAAAGCCTGGCTGGCGTGGTTGTCGCCGCGACCGGGCACCCGACCATCGCCGGTTCAGTGGTCAACATCAGAATCGATACCGGCGGAACGGCTGACGTCCATGCCGGGGGCACGATCAGCTATGCGGTCATCACCAATGGCGGTCTGCTCGACCTGAGCAGTGGTTCCTCCGCGAGCGGGGCTATCGGCTTCGGTCCGGTGGCCGGCGGCACGCTGGAGATCGGTGACACGTCGCCGTTCAGTGCCACGCTCACCGGCTTCGCGGCTGGCGATACGATCGATCTCACCGCTGTTCCCCACGTCGGCACCGACCGGGTTGCGCTGCTGTCCGATGGCACATTGCAACTCGTCACCAGTGTGGGAACGTATGACCTGCGACTGTCGGCCAGCGACAATTTCGCGCACGATTATTTCTATTTGAGTCGCGATGCGGTTGGCGGCACCGACATCGGGATCATCAATGAATCCACGGCCCGAACGCTGATCTGGACTGGCGGTCAGGGCACCAGCTTCAATGACGCGGCGAACTGGGACGACGCGACCACCAACCTCGATCCGGCGCCGCTGGCACCTGACCCCGCCGACATCGCGGAGTTCCTGACCAACGGGGGCGCGATCGGTGGCGGCGGCACGGTCGCGGCCGCGACGTTCGACGGAGGCGGCATTTGGCAATTCGCGGCTGGCGGCGCCCTGACTGTGTCAGGGAGCATGATCGTTGGCGCCAGCGAAGCCACTGGCCTGCTGATCGATGACGGTGCCAGTGTTATCGCGGCGGGCACCGCGGCGGCCAGCATCGCCAACACGGCGGCCGCCAGCGGTTCCTCGGTCAACGTTTCGGGCGCCGGATCGACCTGGCGGGTCTCTGGGCTGCTGGACGCCGGCGTAGCGGGCTCTGGCGCGCTGGAACTCAGCGGCGGAGCCACCGTGACCGCCGGATCGCTGGACGCGGGCAATATCGCGTCCGCGGTCGGCCAGATCGGTTTGTCCGGTCCCGGCACGGAACTGTCGGTCGCCAACGCGGCCACGGTGGCCGACGACGGGGCCGGTGTGCTTTCGGTTTTGAATGGCGCCACGTTCTCCGCCGCCAGCCTGACCATTGGTTCGCGGAACGATAGTTCGGGCGCGCTGATCGTTTCCGGCAATGGCAGTGTCCTCCAGATCAGCGGCGCGTTGAACATCGGCACGGCGCTCGGAACCGGCGATCTGACTGTTGGGCCTGGCGCGGTGGTCAACGCGGCCGTTGTAAACTTACAGGGCGGCGTGGTGCTGGAAGGAGGGCTCCTCGATCCCACCGTCTTCATCGAAAACGGCGGCAGCACGACCGGCGGTTTCGGCACGGTCTCCTCGCAATTCATCCTGCTCGAAGGCACCATTCTTTCCAACGGCAGCAAGTCCGGTAAGGAAACCGAGGTCGTGCAGGGGACTGTCGTTGGCGGTGGCACGGCGACGATCCAGGGCTCGGTGTCCGTGAACGGCCCAGGAATATTGCAGATCGGGACACATGATACGATCGAACTAACCGGCGCGGTGTTAAATGCCGCGACAACGACCTTCACCGACAATTTGACGCCAACGGGGACTTATTCGATCAACAACAGCGTCATCGACGTGGTGTTCCAGGACACGACGGGCGTGCTTCAGTTGGACGACATCGCCGGTTTCGCCGGGACCGTCGCGACGTGGAAAGCGGGCGATTCGTTCGTCATCACGGGTGGAACGTTGTCGAACGTTGGTGTCAGCAACGGCAACACTTTGACCGTGCAGGACAGCGGCGCCGGCGCCGGATCGGGTGGGATCGATACGATCATCTTCGGCTCCGCGATCAGCCCGGGCGGCGTCAACATCATCGACGGCAACACCGTGCAGGCGGTTGCGTGCTTCGCCGAGGGAACGTCAATCGAAACCGAACGTGGTCCCGTCCCGGTTGAGCATATCACGGTAGAAGACCGCCTGGTGACCGTGGGCGGCGCAAGCGAGCCGGTCGTTTGGGTTGGATCGCGCACCGTGAACTGCGCACGGCATCCAGAGCCGGAGACGGTATGGCCGGTACGGGTGCGGGCTGGGGCATTCGGCGCGGGGCGGCCACGGCGCGACCTGTTCCTGTCCCCGGATCACGCGGTTTTTGTGAACGGCGTACTGGTTCCGGTAAAGCTATTGGCCGACGGCGCGAGTATCGTTCAGGAGAGCCGCGACCAGGTAACGTATTACCATGTGGAACTGCCGGAGCACGCGGTCATCCTGGCCGAAGGGCTGGCGGTGGAAAGTTACCTCGACACCGGCGATCGCGCGAATTTTGGTCGGGACGGAGTGATGCGGCCGCACCCCGACTTCGCCGCGCGCCTGGCGCCGGACACGGCGTGGATGTGGGAGTCTCGCGGCGCCGCGCCGTTGGTCACGGTTGGGCGGGCGCTTGAGGCGCTGCGCCGGACAGTCCTGGAAAATACTTCGCGGAGTTCTCAGTTCCAGGGATCCGCTTCGCGAACTGGCTGACCGCCCCCCTCGCGTGGTGTGCGACAACCTCAATACCCACATGTCCAAAGGCGTCGCCCGTCTCGTGGTTGCCACGGGTCAGACTTTCCCACCTGGCTTTGTCGGGCCGGCGGGATAACGTCAGATCTTAACGAGGTCGGCGCCGAACCGACCGAGGGCGAACCGGACCAGCGATTGCCGGTCCCGGCCGCCCATGCCGGGAGGCGCGAACATTCGGACATATTACGGGGCGAAGTGCCCGGCCAGATCGGCGACGACCTCATCCACGACGCCGCTCCAGTCACCCGGTCGAGGCTGGCGGTAGATGCGCAAGCCAGGATACCACGGGCTGTCTCGCCGGCCGGTGAACCAGCGCCAGCAGGCATCGAAGCGATCCAGCAGCCAGACGGGCTTGCCCAAAGCGGCCGCCAGATGCGCGACGGCTGTATCGACGGAAATGACAAGGTCGAGGTTCGCGATCAACGCTCCGGTGTCCGCGAAGTCTTCCATCTCCGCCATGAAATCGGTCAACGGAAAGCGCGCCGGCGCCTCCGGGCCGCTCTTCTGCAGGCTCACGAAATGCAGTCCGGGCAGCTCGAACAAAGGTGCCAGGCAGTCCGGGGACATGGAGCGCCGGCGATCGACCGCGGCCAGACCTTTGGACTCAATCCGGCGGTTACCCGCCCAAACCAGGCCAACCCGCCAGCCCTGGGCAGCCGTCGCCGCGAGCCGCGTTCGCCAGGCGCCCGACAGCGTCGCGTCGGCTTTCAGGTATGGCGTGCCGCCAGGGATGGTCGCGAGAGTGGTCCCCAGCGCCAACGGCAGGCTGAGCATCGGGCAGTGGACGTCGAAAGCCGGCCGTTCCTCGCCGCGGACCACCACCAGATCGACTCCAGGCAAGCCGCGCAGCAGCCGGACAAGCGGCTTCTGCGCTTCCAGGATCACTCGCGACACACGCGCCGCCGCCAACGGCGCGTAGCGGCAGAATTGCAGCGTATCACCGAACCCTTGCTCCGCGTGGATCAGCAGTGTCTGTCCCGCCGCCGTTTCACCGCGCCACTGTGGCTGTGCGAAATCGCGGTGCGCCCGGCGCATTTGTGGCGTCTTCCAGCGCCATTCATGCTCCCGCCATCCAGCCGCCAGGTCTCCTTGGGCCAGCAGGATGATCCCAAGGTTGCTGTGTGCCTCCGGCTGGTCAGGATCGCGCGCCAGGACCTCGCGGCAGCACGCGGCCGCCTCATCCAGCCGGCCGAGTTCCTTCAGCGCCGTGCCCATATTAAGGTAAGCGTCCACGTAGTCCGGCCAAATCGCGAGGGCGTCGCGATAACAGGCGACCGCGGCGTCTGGCCGCCCCTGTTCCCACAGGGCGATGCCCAGATTGCAATGCGCCTCATGATAGTCTGGCCTGAGGGCAAGGGCCTTGCGATAGCAGTCGATCGCGTCCTCCGGCTGTCCCTGTGCCAACAGCAGGGTGCCCAGGTTATTGTGGGCCTCCGGGTAGTGTGGCCGTAGGCTGAGGGCTGTCCGGTAGCATGCGATCGCTTCGTCTGGCCGGTCCTGCTCCTTGAGCACCGAGCCCAGGTTGTCGTACGCTTCCGCGTAATCCGGTTTGCGGCGAAGCGAGTCGCGAAAGCAGGCGGCGGCCTCGGGCAGCTTGCCCTGCTTCCACAGCACGGTCGCCAGGTTGAAATGGGCCTTGGCATAATCCGGCCGGAGCTCAAGGGCCCGACAGTAGCAGGCGATCGCGTCCGCCAACCGCCCCTGCTTCCATCGCGCGGTTCCAAGATTGGCGTGATACGGTGCTTCCACGGCATTGATCGCGATTGCCCGCTCGATCAGCTGGACCGCCCGATCCAGCTCTCCGTCCTCCTGGGCGATGACGCCAAGCAGATGGAGACTATCCGCGTGATGAGGATTGACCGCGAGTATGCGCCGATAGCGGCGCCCGGCTTCCTTCAGGAAGCCGGCCTGGTGCTCTCGTAGCGCGGCGGCGAACTCCGCCTGAAGCGTTGGCGCCGCTGGATGCCTCACGGGGCCTGACCGCGGTTTCGCCATCCTGCGCTGTGCTCGGTTCATGGTTGCGTGCTGACCGCCATGCATTCCGGCGGGCTCCTGTCCGTGATGCGCGGTCGCCTCCCGCGCACGGGCGAAACCGTTGCGCCGGTCGGCGGCGGTTTGCTCTACACAGGAAGTATTTCTCGAATGGTTTCATTTGCCGGATCGTGAGGAAACGGCGTCGCCATGCCTGTCGCGGCCGTTACCGGTGTTGGCGTGGTGCTCAGCTCGCGATTCCAGAATGGGCGCCGGAAAATGTTTGGTCCGCCCTGATGTTTCCATCCGCGTGCGAAAAAGCGGACGCCGCGATTGGTCTCCCGTGGCTGCAACGCCACGGTAACCTAAGGCGACGCCCAACCATTATCGCGTCAGGTCGTCGTTCCACTCTCGTCATCCCCCGGCTCGACCCGGGGACCAATCGCCGCACAATGCCTGGATGGATCCCCGGGTCGATCCCCCGATCAGGTCGGGGGACGGGGATGACGAGAAAGGCCCAGGGATGACGAGAAAATCCGGTGCGTCAGGCGACTCGTTTATTGTTGGGTGTCG
>PLSZ01000242.1 GCA_003164305.1 Acetobacteraceae bacterium | reverse complement strand
TGGTCGAACTTCTTTTCCCGGCTGACGCACAGCCATCCCGGCCGCGTCGTCTGGCTGATCTTCAACATCGCCATCGCGCTGTTGCTGATGGAACTGGGCATCTATCAGGCGATCGAGCACACCCTGGTCGTTTACTCAATCATCGCCGCTGCCTGGGTCGGCGCGCTGGTCGCCGATCTGGTCGTCAACAAGCCGCTGCGTTTCAGCCCCGCCTACATCGAATTCAAGCGCGCTCATCTGTACGACATCAACCCGGTCGGCACCGGTTCCATGCTGCTCGCGGTCGTCGTCGCGCTGACCGGATACTCCGGTGGTTTCGGCGTGCTGGCGCAGGCGCTGTCGCCGTTCCTGGCATTCTTTTGCGCGTTCGCCACCGCCCCCCTGATCGCCTGGGCGACCGACGGCCGCTACTACATCGCCCGCAAGCCGCGCGCGCACTGGGCTAAACTGGCAGCCGTGCGCTGCGTCATCTGCGAAAACGAATTCGAGCCGGACGACATGGCGTATTGCCCGGCCTACACCGGCGCGATTTGCTCCTTGTGCTGCTCGCTGGACGCCCGCTGCCATGACTGCTGCAAGCCTTCGGCGCGCCTGTGCAGCCAGGTCTCGGCGCCGATCATGGCACTCGTCCCGGCCCCCATGCGGCAGGCGCTGACGGGCTCCCTGGCTCGATATTTCGGCACCCTGGCGCTGTTTACCCTGGTTGTCGGCGGCATGCTGCTGATGATCTATGGTCAGACCGTCAGCGGGGGTGTGGCCGAACGGGCGGCGATGACGCGCGCGTTCTGGCAGGCGTTCCTTATCCTGATCCCGGTCGCCGGCGTGCTGGCGTGGCTGCTGGTCCTCGCCCAGGAAAGCCGCCGTGTGGCGCAGGAGGAAACCCAGCGGCAGACGGCGCTGCTCATCGCGGAGATACGCGCGCACCAGCGCACCGACAGACAATTGCAGAAGGCCAAGGATGTCGCCGAGGCCGCCAACCTCGCCAAGAGCCGCTACGTCGTCGGCATCAGCCACGAGTTGCGAAGCCCGCTGAACGCGATCCTGGGTTACGCGCAATTGCTGGAGCGGGATACCGCGATCAGTTCCCACCGGCGAGACCACATCCGCATCATCCGGCGCAGCGGCGAACATCTTGCCGGATTGATCGAAGGCTTGCTGGATATCTCGAAAATCGAGGCCGGCCGCATCGAAATCTACCGCGACGAGGTCCGGCTGCCGGAATTCCTGCAACAACTGGTGAACATGTTTCGCCTGCAGGCTGAAGCGAAAGGCATCGCCTTCAGTTTTATCATCCCCGAACGGCTGCCGGAAGTCGTCTACACCGACGAGCGCCGGTTGCGGCAGATTTTGATCAACCTGTTGTCGAACGCGATCAAGTTCACGCATGCCGGCTCGGTTCGGCTGCGTCTGCTCCGGCGCGGCGAAATCGCCGAGTTTGAGATCACCGATACCGGCATCGGCATCGCGGACGCGGATCTGGCCCGCATTTTTGAACCGTTTGAGCGGGTCGAAGGCGCTCGCGCGGCGGTTACGCCGGGCATTGGGCTGGGACTGACGATCACCCGGCTGCTGACCCAGATCATGGGCGGGGAATTGACGGTCAGCAGCCAGCCACGCCAGGGCAGTTGCTTCCGGGTTCGCCTGATGTTGCCGCAAGCGGCCCAATCGCTGAATCCCGCGCCGCTGGAAAGCCGTGTACTGGGCTACAGAGGTGAGCGTCTGACGGTGCTCGTCGCGGACGACGATCCGGTGCATCGCGGCCTGCTGGAAGACCTGCTGTCGCCTCTGGGCTTCATCGTTTTCACGGCGGTCGATGGCGCGGAGTGCCTGACGCTGGCGGAACAGTGCCGGCCGAACCTGCTGTTGGTGGATATCTCCATGCCAGCTCCAAATGGCTGGGAGGTCGCGCGGCAGCTTCGGGAGAAAGGGTTCGATCAGCTTGTGATTGTCGTGATCTCGGCCGATCCCAACGCGTTGCGCAAACCGCCGCGACCGGAACGATATCATGACGACGTTCTGACCAAGCCGGTCAGTATTCCCGATCTGCTCAACAAGATCAGCTTTCTGTTGCAACTGGAATGGCTGGCCGAAGGTCCGGACCCGCGCCCGGAACCGGTCGTGCCGATGGACAACACGCTTGAACCCACGATGACCCAGGAACTGCGGCAGCTTGGCTCCATCGGATACATCCGCGGCATCCAGGCGCGACTGGATGCACTGGAACACGATGCGCCGAAGGATGCGGCCTTTATCGCCCAGTTGCGCGGCCTGGTGTCGGACTTCCAGATCGACGCGTTCATGGATGCGCTCGGCCCGGAACCGGACGAAGGGTGATGCGGCCGCGCGACATCGTGCTCGTGGTGGACGACAGCCCGGCGACGCTCGGTGTGTTGAACGAAGCGTTGGAGCAGGCGGGGTACACGGTACTCATCGCGCAGTCCGGCACCACGGCGCTTACGCTGGTGGAACGAGTAACCCCGGACATTGTCCTCATGGACGCGCTGATGCCCGGCCTCGATGGGTTCGAAACCTGTCGACGGATGAAACAGAATCCCACTCTGGTGTCCGTGCCGATTATCTTCATGACCGGCCTGACGGAAACCGAGCACGTCATTCGCGGTCTGGATGCCGGCGGCGTGGACTATGTTTCGAAGCCGGTAACGCCGGATGAAGTGATCGCGCGGATCGGCGTGCACCTGTCAAACGCGCGCCTGACACGGAGCGCTCAGATCGCGCTGGACGCCGCCGGGCGCTTCCTGCTGGCCGCCGATCGGGAGGGGCGGGTGTTGTGGTCCACGCCTCAGGCGACGCGCCTGATCGAGCAGACGAGCGGCACCTTCGACGCTGTTCTGCCGCCCGCCGTCACCCAATGGCTGCGCGGCTGTGCCGATAATCCGCGGACCGCGCGACAGGCGAGCCTGACGACCGATTTCCACGCCGACGGAAAACACCGCCTTCAGGTCACCTATATCGGTCAGGTCGGGCCCGATGAGCAACTGCTGCGCCTGGTCGCGGAACAGGACGGCAGCGACGAAATCCTGCTGCGGGAACGCCTGACGCTGACCTCCCGGGAGGCGGAAGTTCTACTGTGGCTCAGCCGCGGCAAGTCGAACCGGGACATCGCGGAGATTCTTGGCCTCAGCCCGCGGACGATCAACAAGCACCTGGAGCAAATGTTCGTGAAACTTGGAGTGGAAAATCGGGCGTCAGCGACCGCTCTGGCAGTGCGAACCTTGCAAGGCTGAACCGAAAAGAGGACAGAGCGCCGTTCGCGAGGAGGACGATGGCCGGAAAGCGACCGGCCCCGGATGGGATCCGTCAGCGGCTCGATCAGCGCGACGCGGCCTGAACGGACAGCGAGGCAAACGTCACGCCAACGCGACCGCGCGGCGGACCGGACGCTAACGTCACGAATGGCCAGGGCTGATATCCTTGGTTGCGGGGACGCGCAACCATCTTGATTTGCTACTGACCGCATGACTTCTAATCTTGGGGCCGTGGGTTCGAGTCCCACCGGGCTCACCATGGGAGCCATGGGGTTCCGGCGTTCACAGGTTTTCGGCCGCGGGGCCGTCCCACGCACTTCCCCCGAAACGCACTCGAAAACCGCCTTTCTCCCCGTGGGGCGGACGCGGCACGGCGCGGCCATCGAGCGCGCCGCGGCCCGCAAAAAAAACGCGCTAATTCCTCGGCACAGAGGCTTTGGCTGTTGCCGGGGCTGATTCTCAGGCTCCGTCCTCGGCTACCGCTGGGTCAGGATACCGGACCGGCCGACCGGCTTGAGTGGCGAGCCAAACATGAAGGCAGGCTGGGGAATAGTCCGCTCCGCACCCATTACGGTCGTTCAGGTGGCGCGGTGCATTTCTCCTAGGCGGACATGCCTGCGTATTCCGGGCCAAGTCGGCCAGGCATTCCGACGTGATGTCGGCCGGTGATTCCGACGTGATGTCGGCCACCGACCGCGCACCTGTTCCGTCCACGCCTCGAAGGAGCGGCGGGGCGTCAGGCGTTCATGGCCGCCGGTCACGTGAGCTTGAGCAGCGAACTGAACGTCTCAATCTGGCGCAGCGGCTCCGACAAGCCGTGCGAGGCGACGAACGCGAACGTTTCAAGTTCCTGATTGCTCGGCACAAGTTCATGTCGTTCATCATTGCGCGCCGCTATAGCTCGCCTGACCCTGAGCACGCTCCCGGCATTTAGCCAAGGAACTGGATGATCGGCACCTGGTGGATATTCGCCTCCGCCGTCCGCCAGAACATGTCGGCCGAAAACCGCTCGAACAATCCGGGAGGCAGCACGCTTCGCCGGTCAATCCACTCCACCCGGCGGCGGACGGTGTGCAGTCCGCGCGCACCGAGCGCGACATCGAAATCATCCGCCTGATACTCCACATTCTCAAAATCATGCTCGAAATAAGGTTCATCCAGCATTGTATAGAGATGCCGCATCGTGTCCCGCGGCGCGCGCGCCAACGCCTGGTATTCCACGAGGATCATGCGGGAGGCTTCTTCGCCGAAGAATCCTTCCCGTAGCGCATCGAGGGCATAGCCCACCAGGCCGTCGCCGCTGGCCAGGCGATTGATTCGCGAATAAACGGTGAAGCCTGGCTCAAACCCGAACATGCCTGACAGTTCGAACGCGTTGCGGCGCACCAGACGCTCGATCGAGTCCATGATCCAGGCAATATTCCGCACGCAGCAGATGACGCGCGCCTCGGGAAACAGTTGCGAGAGCGCGGGCAATTTGGTGCACCACGCTCGGTTAGTATCAAAAACGACTTTCGCGGCATGCGTCGCGCCGTAATAGTTGGAAAACAACCCTTTCAGCACGGCGCGGCGTTGCGTATCATCAATGAAAACGGCGGTCTCGTTTCGCCGGCTCATCGCGGTCTCAAGCGCCATGTACATCGAGCCGACCGGACTTGTCATGCCGGCGTGAAAACGAGGATTCTGCCGCAGGATGCCGGCGAGCAAGGTGCTGCCGGATCGTGGCAGACCCGAAATGAAGTGCATGCCGTTGTCCAAAGTATCTCTCTGATGATCGAAATTCAGGCTGAGTATCACATGCGCCGCCCGGGCAGGCAATAGATCCGTCGCTGGATAAAGTCCTGAACCAAACTAATTTTGTTCAGCGCACGTTTCGCGCGCTTTCCGGAATTTGATCCAGAAAATAAATTTTTTTAGACGATTGACAACGCAATCTGCCGGGCCCAAGACGGTTTGATCGAATTTTAAGCGTGCCCGGTTGAGCGGCGTCTTACGCTCGGCGCGACCTCGCACTCCGCGAAATCGTGTCGTGCCCATTTCGGAATTTCGGGCCTTGCTTGCAGGTAAGGCGGACATTGCGAATTCGTTCTGATATTCCGTCCGCGCATTCGAATAATTGTTTTCAGGGAGAATTACCGTGAGCAAGCTCGTTACTACTCGCGCGCCCGTGGTGATGGGCGCGGTGATCGCCAATGGCATCAATGCCACCACCAACATCGGGGCGCCATCGCTGGTGGTCAACGGTGCCCCTGGCAGCAACGCGGGCAATGCTTATGGAGTGTCGGGCGGACCGGGCGGTTCGGCGGTCGGATACAATAATGGCGACGGAGTGGATCGGCGCTTCGCGACCTATGCGACAGGGGGCGCGGGCGGCGCGGGTGCGAGCGGCGCCAGCAGTTCAACAGGCGTGGGTGGCCCGGCGGGCGCGGGCGGTGCTTCCGGCTATGCATCGGCCGGTACAAATCCAGGTCCGGTCGCCGCGACTTACGTCAAGAGTTACGCGACAGCCACGGGGGGAGCGGGTGGTGGCGCGGGTGTTGGCGGAATCGGCAAGACCGGTAACGGCCCGGGTGCGAGCCCGGCGGCGGGCGCCACGGCCGCGGCGACGGCGACAGCGATCGATTCCACCGGCCCGGCTTTCGCCACCGCCACCGCGTCGGGTGGATCTGGCGGCTCGCACTACGACTTCGGCTTTACCGGAGGGGCGGGAGGTGGCGCGTATATCGGCACGCTCGGTGGTGCCGGCGCCGTTGTCCCGGGCGTCGTCTACGCCAAGGGCACATCGGCACATGCCACCGCGAAGCTGAATGGTGGGAATGGCGGCTCCGGTTTAAATCTCCAGCTCGACGCCGCCAACCGCGGCGCCTACGGCAACAGCGGCCCCAGCGGCGGCGCCGGCGCATCCAGTACACTGATCAACGGGGTTAGTGGAGTCGCGACGAACGGATCGCTTTATTTGAGCCAGACGGCGATCGCCGGCACCGGTGGTAGTGGCTATGGCGGCCAGGCAGGGGCCGCGGGGAATGGCGCCTCCACTCTGGTATTCACCGATTCGAGCGCCACGCCCGCGACAGTCCTCCTCGGCAGTAGTGCGGCACAAGGTGGAAACGGCGGCGGTGCCGGCTACGGTACCAATGGGAAGGACGGCGGAACGGCCGCCTCGCTGTTAACGCTGACCGGATCCTTCGCGGTCAATGCCGTGTCCACCGCCACCGGCGGGGGAGGTGGCTCTTCCGGAGACGGCCACAGGGATGTCTTTACCTTTTCAACCGGTAATGGGGGTAACGGCGGCTTGGCCAGCGTGGTGGCCTCGGCCGTAAGCGGCGCGCGCGGATCATCTTCCCCCGTGCTCGCGCGGGCCACCGCGGTGGGCGGCTACGGCGGTAACGCACCGTTCAGCGCTTTGGACGCGGGCGTTGCTTACGGTGGCACAGGCAACGGTGGAACGGGTGGGGCGGTGAACCTCGCCTCGGCGACAGCGCTCCTACCCGCAGCGTCCACCAATATGGCACAGGCCTACACGACCCTCAGTGGCGGTCGCGGCGGCGCGGCGTCTGGCGCCGGTAAATCCGGCGGCGCGGGTGGCGCGGTCAGCGGCGGTTATGCCGAAGCGAGCGGATTTTCCGCGCTCGCTTCGGTCACTCAGAGGGGCGGCAGCGGTGGCGATGGCGCTCTCAGCGCCGGCGCGCCCGCCGCCGATGCCGTCAGTCGGCCCGGCGCCAGTGGCGGCGCCGGCGCTGACAGCCTGCTCGACACGAACCCGGCCACGCACACCTACGCGGTGAAGGCGATCGCGACGGGGGGCGTGGCCGACTCTCGGCAATTCGCGTACGGTGGTGCTGGCGGTTCCGGCGCCAATGGGGTTTCGGGTGGCGCCCCCGGCGGCGCTGTTTCCACTCTGATCGTTGATAATCTCCTCGCGAACGGATTGTCCGGCGAGAGTAGCGCCCATGGCGGGGCGGGCGGCGGCGGCGCTTATACCACAAGTGGCGCGACCGGCGGCGCCGCGACGGCCGTATTCAACGAATCGGGCGCCCATTCGATCGGTACCTTCTACTACGGCGCCTTGGCGGTAGGCGGCACGGGCGGTGCGACAAACGGCACTGGCACCGGCGGCAAGGGTGGCACGGCCTATGCGAAATCGGCGGCGACCAGCACCACGACATTGGCCACCGATGCCGTCGCGTCCTCCGTGACATCGACCGGCGGCGCTGGGGGGGCCAATACGACCAGCAGCCTCGGCAATGCGTCCGGAGGCACGGGCGGCGCGGTCACCTACACCAACGCCCAGTCGATCGGCGGCCAGGCGCACGCCACGGCGAGCGCGAGGGGCGGCGCGGGCGGGGCTGGACAGGGAGCCGGGCATAGTGGCGGCGCGGGCGGCCAGGTCAGCGGCACCTACACAAAGGCGAACTCCTTGGCGGTGGGCGCCGGGGCCTACGCCACCGCGACCCAGGTCGGTGGCGCTGGAGGCCTCGGGCAAACCGGCGCGGCGGGAGGTGACGGCGCGAACAGCACTCTGACCAGCGCGGTCAATGGCTCGAGCATCGGCGGCCGGCTGACATTGAGACAAACCGCGACCGGCGGCGCCGGTGGGGACGGCGCCCTCGGCGGGTCCGGCGGCAACGGCAATTCCAATTTAACGTTCAACGACAATCAGAACGCTACTCGTTCGACCTCCATCTATGGAACCTCTCAGGCCAGCGGCGGCGCGGGCGGCATAGGCAGCGGCGCTTCGGACGGAGCCGGTGGCGTGGCCGTTGCCTCGATAAGCCTGACGGGTTTCACAATGGTGAACTCCACCGCGTCCGCGACAGGGGGCGCCAGCCTGAATGGCGCGACGCCAGGCGCGGGCGGCGGTGCCATCGCTACAGCGATAGGCAGCGCAACCAGCGCGGGCGTGAACGGCACCGCCAGCGTCGTCGCGTCCGCGAATGGGGGCTCCGGCGCGACACAGGGCACCGCGGACTCGGAGGCAACCGCCATCACGGCCGCCGGCCAAATGGCACAGGCGACATCCACCGCCGCCGGGTTAACCGACATCGTGGCATCCGCCGCGACGACGTCCGGACCGGGAGCGACCGGGCTGACCGCCAGCACGTCGGACACCGGCGGCGGAACCATGATCGCGATCAGCAACGCCGACATCGGCGGCGCTGTCGGGTCGTTCCAGGGCGCGGGCGCGGGGCAGAGTTCGTATGCGTTCGAGACTGGTTTGCCCACGAGCTCCTATGTGTACGTAAACGGTGTGCTCACGCCGGGCTATGCTTTCGTGCCGGCCCTGCTGACCGCGAACCCAGCGATCAACGCCAAACTGGGGGGTGCGACCGCGACGGTCCTGGGGTACGGCATACAGGGGAGCTACTCGAAGACGAGCGCCAGCGGCGTGCAGACCCTCGGCAGCACGACGACATACACCGTGAACACCACGGGCCTGACCGGGTACCTGATCGCCGGCCTGGTCGGCGAGGACACAGGTGTCGCACTGGGCACTGGATTTACCTCATTGACGTTCACCGCGACCGTCAACGGGACAGTCGTCGGCGGCCCGCACGTGTTCACGACGGCGGCGGCGGCCCAAACCTTTTTCACCAACGATGCGCTCAACCTGGGCGGCTTCAAGGCCGGAGCCAATCTGGTCGTCGCGCTGAACCTGACGTTGGTGACCAGCGTGACCGGAGAGGGATTCGGCGCCTCCATCCTTTTGGGCACCTCCGGCGGCAGCGGTCCGCCGATCGTCAACGCGCCCGCGACCGCGCTCATCGGTCAAAGCCACGCTCTGGGCATTCCCGGCATCAGCGTGTCGGAAACGGGCGCGGTCGCCGGCGAAGCCTTCGCCGTCACCGTGTCGGACCTGAACGGCTTGCTGACCGCGAGCCCTGCCAACGGCGCCTATATCACTGGCTCCGGCACCCCCTATCTGTACGTCAGTGGTTCGCTGGCGCAAGTGAACGCGGCGCTGGCGACTTTGTCCGACTCGGATTCCGTGACCCCGACGGACACGATCTCCATCGGCGTGAACGATACGCTCGGCGGCACGGGCCAGGGCTCGATCGCGGTCTCGGTGAATGGCCAGCCGGCGATCGCGGCGACGGCGACCAGCATCACGGCGGATCGTAATATCGCCGCGACTCTCACCGGCCTCACGCTGGTTGAAACCGGGACCACGACCGGAGAGACTTTCACGGCGACCCTGTCCGACCAGTTCGCGCAACTGGCGGCGACGCAAATCACCGGCGGTGCCGCGGTCACGGGCGAGGGCAGCAACAATCTGACGATCGCCGGCACGTTCGCGCAGGTGAACGCGGCGCTGGCGACAGTGTCGGAGGTCAGCGCCACGATTGGCGCGGACCAGATTTCTCTTGGTGTCACCGACAGCCTGGGCGCGACTTCCACGCCGGCTTCGATTTCGATGATCGTGGTGGGTTCGCCGACGATCGCGGCGCCGGGCCGTGCGACCGTCGCGCAAGGCGCATCGACGCCGATTTCGGGCGTGAGCCTGAGCGAGACAGGCGATACCAGCGATACGTTCAGCGTAACCGTTCAGGACAAGAACGGTCTGCTATCGATTACCAGCCCAGGAGGCGCGGTCGCGACCGGGCACAGCCTGACCATCAACGGGTCTCTGTCGGCGGTGAACACAAGGTTGGCCACGCTGTCGGTGACCGATAACACCATTGGCCTGGACACGATCGTTCTGGCGGCGACCAATAATCGCGGCGTGTCCGCGCCGATCGACGCCAGTATCGGGTTGTCGGTGAACGCGGCTCTTTCGTCTGTGGTGATCGGGACCGGCGCCAATCCGGTCGTCGCCTCCCTGGGTCAGAATGGCGGATCGATCACGATCTATCAGGCGACGAGCAACGGCATTCCATCGGGCGGAATATTTGGCCAAATCTTCAACGCGGGTGTACCGGTCGGTAATCCGTTCCCGATCGATCCGACTGGCACTCAACCAACAGTTATCGTATCGCCCAGTGGCGGCCAGTTCATGGTGGCATGGGTCAACGGGGATTCGAGCGCGATCCAGGGGCAGGTCTTCGACCCGACCTATGGCACGGACGGCGCGTTGCTGTCCGTCGCGGCCGCGCAATCGACGCCATTGGCACTGGCCACGGCGGCATCCGGCACGACGGTGTACAATCCCAATCTCGCGGTCGGCGCTTTGACGCCTTATTCGCTTGCCTACCAGATCACGAGCGGAGCCAGTGGGGCGACCACAGCGGCCTTTCAGCCGCTTGACAGTGACGGCACGCAACCGTCGGGTATTTCGTCATTGATTGTTACCGCCTCTGATTTGGCGGCGGTTGGTCTCGGAAACTACCAAATCACGGACGTGCGTCTTCCCAGGCTTATTGATCGCGGGGCGTTCGCTCTCGGGGCGGCCATACCCGAGTTCATCAGCGCCGTAGTCAGTGCTCCTTCGGGGGGGGGCTCCAGCACAAACTCCAGCGCGTTGTCGTTGTTTATTGGCAGCCTCATCGGAGGTGCCGTTTCCAGCGTATCAACGACCAGCGCCGTGTCCCAATCGGTCGTGAGCATGGCGCAAACCAGCCTCATCGGAGGCGGCTCCGCCGGCGCCTTGTCGACCACCGATGCCCTGCCCCAATCGGCCGTGAGCGTGACGCAAACGCAAACCGCCGTAGAATCAAACGGGTTGATCGTGCTCGTCGCCGCGCCGGCCGCGGGTCTGACCTATGGTCCGTCGGAAATCGCCGGCCTCGCCAATGGCGATCTGGTGGCGATGTGGGAGCAGATCGTCACGGGCGATCTCACCTGGAGCCTCGCCGGCCAGATCGTGACGCCCACCGGCCAACTCTCCGGGGCACGTTTCGTGCTGCCGACCGCGCTGCCGGCGTCTGGAGCGCCGGTCCGTCCCACGATCGACGGGCTTGCCGACGGCGGGTTCGTGGTAACGTACTCTTCCGCCACGTCCAGCCTTTCCGGTCAGAAGTTCGACGCGTCCGGCGACGCGATCGGCGGGGCGTTCCTTGTCAGTAGCGCCAGCCAGGGCGATCCGGCGACGACGGTCCTTAGCGATGGAACGCTGCTGAGCGTGACTGGCGGCACCGGTGGTTCCGTCTCCGCGCAACTGCTGTCCGTCGCCGGAGGGAACGCGGCCTGGACCGGCGCGTCGGGCACGGATCTCGGGACGGCGGGCAACTGGCAGCCCGCGGCGATCCCCGATACAACGGAAACGCTCATTTTCGGGGCGACCTCGGGCGGTCTTCTGACCGGAACGGTCGGCGGGTTGAACGCGGTATTCTCTGGTATCGGCGCGTGGTTCCTTCAAGGAAGCACACTGACCCTGGCCGGCGAGGCGATACCTCCCGCCTCGTCGCTGGCGCTGAGCGATTTCGGCGACCTGACCGTCAGCGGCGGCTCGATCGTCGCGGCCGGAAGTCTGGATATCGAAACCGGGATTGGCGTCTCGATGGCCGTGCTTGGCGGCGCGCAGGTCGGCGTATTCGGCATCACGTTGGGCATGGGCGGCGGCCAGACGGGTTCCCTGGCGGTCAGCGGCACGGGCACCACGATCCTCAACTCGGGCGCCTCTGGGTTGGTCCAGATCGGCGGCGGCGGGTCTGGCGCGATCACCGTCAACGGTGGCGCGAAGATCGCCAACGCGGCGGGCGCGATCCTGGGCGTCAGCGCCGGCGGCAACGGCTCCGTGATGGTATCCGGCGTGGGTACGCAATTCGATACGATCGGTGAGGTCGATGTCGGCATGGCCGGCGCCGGCGACCTTCAGGTCGAAAACGGAGCCACGCTACAGAGCGGTGGTAACGTGTCCGCCCCATCGCAGGGCTTCGATGTCGCGGATGCCCAGGGCGGATCTGGAGACGTAACAATTTCCGGTTCATCGTCTGTGTTGACGAACCTGGGCCGTTTCGTGATTGGAGACGCGGGCGTTGGAAGCCTGGCGATCGAGGCGGGCGCGACCGTCGTGACCAATCCGGGCGCTGTCCCCGGTCTGGCGGGAGCGGTGATAGGAAACACGACCGCCGCCAGCGATTCCTTCGCCGATGTTTCCGGTAGCGGTTCGAACTGGCAGGTGAGCGGACTGCTGGATATCGGCGTCGCCGGCTCGGGCGCGCTGAACATCAGTGGCGGAGGCGTCGTTTCGGCCACGTCCCTGGATACCGGCAACGGCGCGGCGGCGGTTGGCAACATCACGCTGTCCGGGTCTGGGACGAAGCTGATAGTGACTGGTGCCGCCACGGTGGCCGACGACGGGACTGGCGTGCTGTCGGTACTGAACGGCGCGTCGTTCTCGGCGCAATCGCTTACCATCGGCTCGCAGGGAGATAGTTCGGGAGCGTTGGTGATTTCCGGCGCCAACACCACGCTCACAGTCAGCGGCCAGTTGAATATTGGCACCGCGCTTGGCACGGGCGATCTGACCGTGGGACCGGGCGCCGTGGTCGACGCGTCGGTTGTGAACCTGCAAGGCGGCGTGGTGCTCGAAGGCGGGTTGCTCGACCCCACCGTCTTCATCGAGAATGGCGGCAGCACGACGGGCGGTTTCGGCACGGTCTCCTCGCAGTTCATCCTGCTCGAAGGCACAATTCTCTCCAACGGCAGCAAGTCCGGCAAGCAAACCGAGGTCGTGCAGGGCACGGTGGTTGGTGGCGGCACGGCGACGATCGGCGGCACCGCCTCGGTGAACAGTCCGGGCATTCTGCAGATGGCGTCGCACGACACCATCGAGGTCACCGGCGCCGTCCTGAACGCGGCGAGCACCACGTTTACCGATAACCTCACGCCGACCGGCACCTACACGGTCAACAACAGCGTGATCGATGTGGTGTTCCAGGACGGCACGGGCGTGTTGAAACTCGACGACATCGCGGGCTTCGGCGGCACGATCGCCACCTGGTCCGCGGGCGACCAGATCATCGTCACCGGCGGAACGCTGTCGAACATTGGTGTCAGCAACGGCAACACATTGACAGTCGCCGACAGTGGCAGCGGCGCTGGAGCGGGCGGGACTGATACGATTATCTTCGGCTCCCCGGTCCAGGCCGGCGCGTTCAACATCGTCAACGGCACCGCGCTGCAGGCGGTTGCCTGCTTCGCGGCGGGCACGCGCATCAGGACCCAGCAAGGCGACATTCGGATAGAGGACCTGTCCGTCGGCGATCGCGTCGTCACCGTCGATGGCGAGATCGAACCGATCGTTTGGATCGGGAAACGTGCCGTGAATTGCCGCGCGCATCCGAGGCCTGAGACCGTATGGCCGGTTCGCGTGCGAACCGGTGCTTTCGCCGAGAACGTTCCGGTCCGCGATCTATACCTGTCCCCGGATCATGCGGTCTTCGTGAACGACATGCTGGTACCGGCGAAGCTACTGATCGATGGGATCCAAATAACGCAGGTGAAACGCGACCAGGTAGCGTATTACCATGTCGAACTACCCCGCCACGCGATTATTCTGGCGGACGATCTCCCCGTGGAAAGCTACCTCGACCTGGGCGACCGGGCGAACTTCGACCAGGGTCACGAAACGATCCGGCTGTTCCCCGACCTCGCCGCACGGTTGGCTCCAACTACGGCGATGCTGTGGGAGACGCGCGGAGTGGCGCCACTGGTCATGAGGGGAGAGAAGTTGGCGGCAGCTCGACGAGCGGTGATGATGGCGGCGCAAGCCGGCCGCGGAGTGCGATCCGTTTCAGCAACCGCGACACGCAACTCGCCGAAGGCACCAGCCGGCTGACGTCGATCCTCGATGCGGTCTGAAACGGAATGGTGCTCAACGAGTCGAAGTGGAACCCGGACAAATCCTGCTTCTGGGATGACCGTTGCGGGGCAGGAGGTAGTACGGCACCAATAAAGTTGAGTGAACAAGAATTTTAATGAAGGAGTGTCCGGTCCCAACAAAAACCTACTTCCAGGCGAGTGACAGCACGCACGGCACCGAGCTATGGGTCACGGACGGCACGACGGCTGGCACCAGCTTCGTTGCTGACATCTATCCCGGCACGAGCGGCTCCTACCCGGCGGACTTCGCCGAAGCGGGAACCCAGGTGCTGTTCGCCGCCAATGACGGAACGCATGGCGACGAGCTTTGGACGACCGATGGAACGGCGGCTGGCACCACGCTCGTCAAGGACATCGAACCGGGCGCCGGCAGTTCCAACGCGAACGGCCTGGTATCGTTTGCTTCGAAGGTGATCTTCACGGCCAATGACGGAATCCATGGCGGTGAGGTGTGGGTGTCGGACGGCACCAGCGCGGGCACCATGCTGCTGGACGACATCACACCGGGCGCCGGCGGGTCGTACCCGACCAATTTCACGCCCTTCAATTCCGAGATCATATTTAACGCCCGCGGCGCCGACGGCTCGGGATTGTGGGAGACTGACGGCACGCTGACCGGCACGACCGAGATCAAGACGATCTATCCCAACAGCAGCTTCGGTACGTCGGCGCCCTTCACGGTGGCCGGCGGCAAGGCGTTCTGGGGCGCCTCGGACGGTGTGCACGGCACCGAACTCTGGGTGACCGACGGCACGACGGCCGGGACCGCGTTGGTCGATGACATCAATCCTGGCAGCAACAGTGGCAGCCCCGAAAGCATCACCGCTCTCGGCGGCAAGGTCGTCTTCACCGCAAATGACGGCACGCACGGCACCCAGCTCTGGGCGTCCGACGGCACTGGCGCCGGCACCTATATGCTCAAGGACATCGTCCCGGCCTCCGGGACCAGCGGCCAGAGCTACCTGACCGCGGTCGGCGGCCACGTCATGTTCTTCGCCAACGGCGCCACCGGCACCGAGGTTTGGACCACCGACGGGACGACCGCGGGCACGAGCGAGATCGCGTCAGTAACCGACGGGTCCGACATGGCGGCCCTCGGCAACAACGTGCTGTTCCACGGCAGCAACGG